>JAJZNB010000172.1 GCA_021848085.1 Actinomycetes bacterium | reverse complement strand
TGGTCGGCCGAGGAGACCCGTGCGAAGATCGCCGTCTTGGCATTGGACGTTGGCTGGGCATCGGCCAGATCCCCGACCATGATGAGGCCGCCCACTGGCTACGCCGTGACCGGCAGCTTGCCCGCCCAAAACCACCGACAGGCCGCCTGAAGGTGGATGTGTCGGACCTCGGCCCACCCAGCCAAGCTCATCGTTGAGCATCATTGATCGAGGATGTGACAACGGTTCCAACCCCCGCTGGCGGCGGGCGTTGCCCGCCCCGTGCCATGATCGGGGCGGCGAAGAGGACGACATGACCACGGCACCTTCCACCACGTCCGGATCGACGGCACCGGCGACGACACCCACCCGCACCGGGCTGGCGCTGCTGGTGGTGATGACCGGTGTGCTCATCACGGCGGTGGACACCACCATCGTGGTGCTGGCCCTGCCCCCCATCGAGAAGGACCTCCACATCGCCCTGGCCTCGGTGATCTGGGTCATCATCGGCTACCTGCTGGTGATCACCCTGCTGGCCACCCAGGTCGGCCGGCTCGGCGACATGTTCGGCCGGGTCCGCATGTACGAGGCCGGCTTCGTGTTGTTCATCGCCGGCTCCGCCTTGTGCGCCCTGTCGTGGAACGAGGCGTCCATCATCGGCTTCCGCCTGCTGCAGGGCCTCGGCGGCGCCTTCATCACGGCCAACAGCGGAGCCGTCATCGCCGATCTGTTCCCCGTACACCAGCGGGGCAAGGCCTACGGCTACAACGCCGTCGGCTGGAGCATGGGGGCAGTCGTCGGCATCGTCCTCGGCGGTGCCATCGTCACCTACGTGTCGTGGCGCTGGATCTTCTGGATCAACGTGCCCATCGGGCTGGCCGCCGTGCTGCTCGCCTTCCGGGTGCTGCGGGAGAGCGCCGAGCGCCGCAGCCACCGCCTCGACCCTGCCGGCATGGTCACCTTGGGCCTCGGCCTGTTCGGCGTGCTGTGGGCCATGACCCGTCTGGCCACCACCGCCTTCGACGCCACCGTCACCGGCTACCTGATCGGCGGGGTGGTGCTCATCGGCGCCTTCGTCTGGATCGAGGCGGTCCAGCGCGAGCCCATGGTTCACCTGTCGCTGTTCAAGGTGCCGACCATGACCCCGTCGCTGCTGGCGTCGCTGTTCCAGGGGTTGGGCAACTTCGCCGTGCTGTTCCTGGTCATCATGTACCTGCAGGGACCCCGGGGGCTGTCCCCCATCCACGCCTCGCTGCTGCTGGTGCCCGGCTACGTCATCGGCGGCACCCTCGGGCCGGTGTCGGGCCGGCTCGCCGACCGCCTCGGACCGGTCGTGCCGGCCACCATCGGGCTGGCGGTGCAGGTCGCCGCCCTGTTCATGTACGCCCACCTCGGCCTGACCGCCGGACTGTGGTTGGTGGTGGTGGCCAGCGTCGTCAACGGCATCGGCGGCAGCTTCTTCTTCCCGGCCAACAACGCGGCGGTGATGAAGGCGTCACCGCCGGCGGTGTTCGGCATCTCGTCGGGAATGCTGCGCACCTTCGCCAACATCGGCATGGTCTTCTCGTTCGCCGTGGCCATCCTCATCGCCTCGCGGTCGATCCCCCGCCACCTGGCCTTCGCCATCTTCGTCGGCTCCACCTCGCTGCACGGTCGCGCCGCGGCGGCGTTCACCAGCGGGCTGCACTCCGCCTTCTACGCCTCCATGAGCATGATGGTGGTCGCTGCCGTGCTGTCGGCCGCCCGAGCCTCACGCATCCGCGGCCGCCGCCAGCCAGCTCCGTCTTGACCGCGCCCGCGGCCCGCGCCGAGTCTCGTGGGTGCGAGCCCGCGGCCGGTGGAGCCCGGGTCGGGCCTGTCGGCGATGGCTCCACTCGCCCGCTACCGTGGAGGTCAGGGCGGGACAGCAGGCTGGCGGCGGGAAGCACGACCCCCCGGCTGCACACCCACCGAGGTCGATGTGGAGCACAAGGACCATTCGCCAGATGGAACGCCCCGCGACCGCAAGCGGCAGCGGGCCCTCCAAGCCATGGCCGGCGCGTCACGGCGCGCCCAGGGCGCCGAGCCACCGCCAACGGGGCCGCTGCGGCGCCCGGCGCGCCCGGCGCCGTCCTGGCCTGCCGGTGGCGACGGCGACCTGCTCGCCGCCTCGCGGCGGGTGCTGGCGGCCCGGAGCCGCCGCCGCCGCTGGACGGCCGGGTTGGTGACGCTGGCCGCGGTGGTCGTCGCCCTCGCCGCAGTCACCTTGGCCACCGCCGGTCACACCACGACCCGCCAGTCGAGCACCGCCGCCTCCCGCCACGGTGCCAGGTCCCCCAAGCACCGGCCGGCTGGCGCCCCCCTGTCGACCTCGGGGTCCTCGAGCAGCTCGCCGAGCGCCACCAGCTCCACGACGACGACCACCGCCCCCACCACCACGACCAGCACCGCCGCCGCCAGGGTCCCCGGCGGCCCCGTCATCACCTCGCTGAGCCCCGCCTCCGGGCCGCCCGGGCAACAGGTGGTGATCACCGGCAGCGGCCTCATGTCCTCCAACGGACAGATCGTGGCCACCTTCGGCGGGATCCAGGCGCCCACCTCGTGCCCGTCGGCGACCACGTGCACGGCCACCGCCCCCACCCCGCCCGCCGGGGCCAGCCGGGTGCCGGTGATCGTCACCACCGCCACCGGGCCGTCCAACAGCCTCACCTACACCTACCGCTGACGGCACCTACCGCTGACGGGCCGCGACCCCCAGCTGCCCACCGCGCCGCGGTCGGAGGAGCGACCCCGCGCTCCGAAGGCCGGGGCAGGCCAGGCGCCGGCGGAGCGGTCCCCCGCCATTGTCCATTTCTGTTCGCGGCATCCACCAGCTCGTCACAGCCGGTCGCTACCGTCGCAGCCATGAGTCGCCCTCGCGTCTACGACGAACCGCGCATCGCCACTGCCATTCGCCTACCGGTGTCGCTGCGCGACGAGCTGCAAGCCGCCGCCACCGAACGAGACGTGTCGGTCAATTTCCTGGTGACGCGGGCGGTGTCGGAGTACCTGCGGCGACTGCCGCCCACCGGTGAGCTGCTCGGGGGCGGCGACGGTGTCGCCGGAGGGTCCGTGGGTGACGCCGGTCTGCCGGCCAGCAGCCGCCCGGCGGGCCACCGGTGATCCCAACCGCGGCGTCCCAGCCTCGGCCCTCCGAGGCGCCCCGGCCTTCCCGGGTGCGGCGGCCGACGGCCACGGCGCCCTTCGGTTCGTCGCGGCGCGAAAGCCACGACGCCTCGGTCTTCTACAGCCGGTTCGTCCCGCCGGAGCTCTCCGCCGACGCCGACGTGGCCCAGCCGGCTGCCGTCGACGTCGTCTACCGGGCCGACGCCCGCGACATGCGGCAGGTGGCGACCGGATCGGTCGCCCTGGTCGTCACCTCCCCGCCATACTTCGCCGGCAAGGAGTACGAGACCAGCCTGGGCCGCAACGGTGTGCCGGCCACCTACTTCGACTATCTGACGCTGCTGCGTGACGTGTTCGCCGAGTGCAAGCGGGTGCTCGAGCCCGGCGGGCGCATCGCCGTCAACGTGGCCAACCTCGGCCGGCGCCCCTACCGGTCGCTGGCCGGTGACGTCACCGCCATCCTGCAGGACTTGGGCCTGTTGCTGCGCGGCGAGGTGGTGTGGTGGAAGGGACGGGCGGCGGGGGGCTCGTGCGCCTGGGGCAGCTTCCAACGCCCGGCCAACCCGGTGCTGCGCGACGTCACCGAACGGATCGTCATCGCCAGCAAGGGTCGCTTCGACCGGGCCTTGACCCCCGCCGTCCGTCAGCGGTTGGGACTGCCGTCGACGGCCACCATCTGGCGCGACGAGTTCCTCGAGGCCACCACCGATCTGTGGGAGATCCCCCCTGAGAGCGCCATCCGGGTCGGCCATCCCGCCCCGTTCCCGGTCGAACTGCCGCAGCGGCTCATCGAGCTGTACACCTACCGCGGCGACGTGGTCCTCGACCCGTTCCTGGGCTCGGGCACCACCGCAGTGGCCGCCCTCAGCCGCGGCCGGCACTACATCGGCTTCGACACCGACCCCAACTACGTGGAGCGGGCCAAGCAGCGGCTGGCCGACGCCGCGGTTGGCCCGGGCCCGGCGCCGCCGGTTCAGCTCCCCGCCGTGCCCGAGCCCCGCCATCCGACCACCACCCCCGTCGATCCGGTCGCCGAGGCGGTGCGCCAGGGCCGCCAGGCCACCGACGTCGCCCACGCCCTGCTGGGTGCCTGCGGCTTCCGCGACATCCGGGCCGAGGTGAAGGTGCCCGCTTCGGGCGCCACGGTGAGCTTCGCCGCCGCCGACGCCACCGGTGGCCGCTGGGCCGTGGAGGTGGTCGGCGCGTTCACCGCCGCCCGCGGCGGGCTGCGTCGCATGGACGCCCTGTGGAGGACGCTCGGCAAGGCGTCGGCCATCCACCACAGCCATCCCGAGGTGGCCTTCGTGGTGCTCACCACCGATCTTCCCGGTCCCAGCGGCGCCGGGGCGAGCGCCCTGCGGGTCGTGCGCGGCCCGGGCCGGCCCGTGTTCGACGTGGTGGAGCTGCTCGACCCGGTGGGGCGCCAGCGCCTGGCCCGCTACGCCCTCGAAGGCCACGGCCGCCGGTTGGCGCCGCCGCTCCCGCTGCGCTGACCGACGGCGCAACCAGGCGCAGCGCGCCCATGCCTAGGCAGCGCGCTCGTGCCTGGGCAGCGGGCGGCGACATCTGGTGGGATACCACCATGGCCCATCCCTACTGGCCGCTGTTCGACCTTCGGGTGCGCACCCCGCGCCTCGAGATCCGCCTCCCGACCGACGACGACCTGGTCGCCCTGGTGCAGCTCATCGACCAGGGCATCCACGACCCGGCCACCATGCCGTTCCTGCAGCCGTTCACCGACGCGCCGGCACCGGCGCGCCAGCGCCAGGCGCTGCAGTGGTGGTGGGGCAAGCGGGCCGCCTGGCAGCCCGACGACTGGACCTTCACCGGCGCCGTCGTGGTCGACGGGACCGTGGTCGGCGTGCAGGACCTGAGCGCCGCCTCCTTCGGCGTGCTGGGCAAGGTCTCCACCGGGTCGTGGCTTGGCCGAGCCCACCAGGGCCGAGGGTTGGGCGCCGAGATGCGGGCGGCCATCGTCCACCTGGCCTTCGCCGGCCTCGGCGCCGTCGAGGCCCACAGCTCGGCCTTCGCCGACAACGGCGCCTCGCTGGCGGTGTCGCGCGCGCTGGGCTACGTCCACAACGGCGAGGAGGTCGCCTTGCGCCGCGGCCGCCGCGACCGGGTCGTCAACCTGCGCCTCGACCACTCGGTCTGGGAGGCGACCCGTCGCCACGACATCACCATCGACGGGCTGGCCGGCTGCCTCGACCTGTTCGGGCTGCCGTTGGTGTGACCCGGGCGCGGTGGATCGGGGCCGCTGGCCCATCCCCACCGGCCTGGCCGACAGCCCACGGCGGGGCCGCGGCCGCGACCGCAGGTGGCTCGCCTAGCGTGGGACCAGGCCAGCTTCCGCGCCGGCCACGTGCCGCACCACGACAAGGCACCACGACGAGGAGGACGGCAGTGATCGAGGTGCGAGGGCTCTCCAAGCGCTACGGCGACAAGGTGGCGGTCGACGACCTCACCTTCACCGTCCGTCCCGGCATCGTCACCGGCTTCCTCGGACCCAACGGTGCCGGCAAGTCGACCACCATGCGCATGATCGTCGGCCTCGACCGGCCCACCGCCGGGACTGCCACCGTCAACGGCCGGCCCTACGCCGAGCATCCCGACCCGCTGCGCCAGGTCGGCACCCTGCTCGAGGCCAAGGCGGTGCACACCTCGCGCTCGGCCCGCAACCACCTGCTGGCCCTGGCTGCCACCCACGGCTTTCCGCGCCGGCGCGTCGACGAGCTGTTGGCGCTGGTCGGGCTGGACCAGGTGGCCACCAAGCGCGCCGGGGGGTTCTCGTTGGGCATGGGCCAGCGGCTCGGCATCGCCGCCGCCTTGCTGGGAGATCCCAAGGTCCTCATCCTCGACGAACCAGTCAACGGCCTCGACCCCGAGGGGGTCCGCTGGGTGCGCGAGCTGCTCAAGGAGCGGGCCGCCGCCGGCTGCACCGTCTTCGTCTCCTCCCACCTGATGAGCGAGATGGCCGTGACTGCCGAGCACGTGATCGTCATCGGCCGGGGCCGCCTCCTGGCCGACACCTCGGTCGCCGATCTGGTGGCTGGAGCGTCGGCCACTGCCGTGCGGGCGCGGACCCCACAGGCGGCGAGGCTCGCCGCCGCGCTAGCCGGGCCCGACGTCACCGTGGAGGCCGTCGCCCCCGACGTCCTCGAGATTCGGGGGCTGCCTTCGTCGCGCGTCGGCGAGGTGGCCCTGGCCGAACAGGTGGTGCTCTACGAGCTGACCCCGCTGCAGGCGTCGCTGGAGGAAGCCTTCATGGAGATGACCGCCGACGAGGTGGAGTTCACCGCCGCGCCACCCCCCGGTGCGGCCGTCGGCGCTCCGGGTGTCGGAGGTCGGCGGTGACCGCCGTCGCCACCCCCGCCGGCGAGCTCCAGGTCCGCATCGGCGTCACGCCCGCCCGCGTCGTCCGCTCCGAGTGGATCAAGCTGCGCTCCCTGCGATCGTCATGGATCACCTTGGCCGTCGCCTTCGTCCTGATGGTCGGGGTTGGGGTGCTGGTGTGCTGGTCGGTCAACGCCCGCTGGGACCACCTCAGCGTCCAGGAGCGGCTGCGCTTCGACCCCCTGTTCCGCAGCCTGGTCGGCATCAACCTGGCTCAGCTCGCCTTGGCCGTGCTCGGCGTGTTGGTCGTCACCGGCGAGTACGGCACCGGCATGATCCGCTCCACCTTGGCCGCCGTGCCCCGCCGCCTGCCGGTGGTGCCGGCCAAGCTGGCCGTCTTCGGTCTGACCGCCCTGGTGGTGGGGATGGCGTCTGCCTTCGTGTCCTTCTTCGCCGGACAGGCCGCCCTCGGCACCCACGCCACCACCATCGGCGCCCCCCACGTGCTGCGGGCCGTGGCCGGAGCCGGCCTCTACCTCGCCCTGGTGTCGCTGTTCGCGGTGGGCGTCGGGTTCATCATCCGCAACACCGCTGGTGGCATCGCCACCGTCTTCGGGCTGGTGCTGGTGCTGCCCGGCATCTCCCAGGCCCTGCCCAGCGCCTGGCAGCCCTATGTCGTGCCCTACCTGTTCAGCAACGCCGGCACTGCCCTCTACACCATCCGACCCGGGGCCAACACGCTCGATCCCTGGAGCGGCTTGGGCGTGCTGGTCGGCTGGGTGGTGGCGGCGGTGGTGGCCGGCACCGTGATGCTGCGCAGCCGCGACGCCTGAAGGCACCGGGCCCGGCTCCGGCGAGGCACCCCCGAGCCGCGCCGCGGCCCATCCGGCCGGGTTCGGTCAGTCCAGGTCGTGGCGGTGCAGGCGGACGTGCTCGGCCAGATCGAGCGCGTGCTGGCGGACATGGCGCTCAACCAGGTCGGCATCGCGAGCCTCGAGCGCCTCGACGATGTGGGTGTGGTCCACCACCGAGCGCGACAGCCGGCCGGAGTCGCCCATGGTGCTGTGACGGATGGCCCGCATGTGGACCTGCAGGCGGGCGACCTCCTGGGAGAACAGCTCGGAGCGGGCCAGATCCACGATCCGCTGGTGGAACGCCACGTTGAGCTCGGAGTACTCGTCGATGGCGATGGGCGGCTGGGTGTCGGGCGCCGCCACGTCCCCCTCCGAGCCCGTCGCCGCGGCTTCGGACCGGTCCGCCGCCGCGTCGGTCGCCACGTCCCCTTCGGGGGCCGCCGATCCCTGGGCCAGCTGCGGTCCGCGCTTGGCCTGGGAGGAAGAGAACTGCAGGAACCGGCTGCGAAGCTGGGCGATCTCGGCCTTCGACGCCCGTCTGGCCGCCAACCGGGCCGCCATGCCCTCCAGGGCGGCTGAGGCCAAGATCACCTCGATGAGCTCCTCTTTGGTCTTACGGACCACGTAGACGCCGCGTCGCGGCACGGTGCGGACGATGCCCTCGTTCTGCAACCGCAGCAGCGCCTCGCGCACCGGGGTGCGGCTGATGCCGAGCTGCTCGGCCAGCGCCCGCTCGTCGAGGTGTCCGTCGTGGCGCCCGTCGTAGACCGGGATCTCGGCGATGGCCCGCCGCAGCGCCTCGTAGGCGCGCTCGGTCAAGGTCTGCGGCTCCAGCGCCCGGAGGCGCACCCGCGGCTTGGCGGACTCCTGCGTGGCCACCCGCGCAGCCTACCGGCTAGGTCCCTGACGCCCGCCATGGCCGGGGCACTGCCTGCGACGGCGACCGGATCGCAGCTGTCTCGTCCCAGCTCGCAGCGTTTGTCGGGGTGGCCGGCAGCCGGCAGCGGTTGACGATCGGTGGTCGGTGGTATACAACATGCCAAGCCGTGTTCATCCACCTCGAGGACTGGTCCCATGGGCACCGAACCGCACACCGCTCCGCCTGCGTCCCCCGATCCCGGACCGGCTGAGCAGCCGCTGTCCGGGGGGCACCTGCTGGCCCGGGCGCTTCGCAACGAACAGGTCGACACCATCTTCACCTTGTGCGGAGGGCACATCTCCGACGTCTACGACGGCTGCCTCGACGAGGGCATCCGCATCATCGACGTCCGCCATGAGCAGGTCGCCGCCCACGCCGCCGACGGGTACGCCCGCATGACCGGCAAGCTCGGCTGCGCGGTGGTGACGGCTGGGCCGGGAACCACCAACGCCGTCACCGGCGTGGCCAACGCCCTGCGGGCCGAGAGCCCGATGCTGCTGGTCGGCGGCCAGGCCGCCTTGTCCCAGCACCGCATGGGCGGCCTGCAGGACCTCCCCCACGTCGACATGCTCCGGCCCGTCACCAAGTTCGCCTCCACCGTCCCCTCCACGGCGCGGGTGGCGGACTTCGTGGCCATGGCCGCCCGCGAGGCCATGGCCGGACCCTTCGGACCGGCCTACCTCGAGGTCCCCCGCGACATCCTCGACCAGCGGGTGCCGCCCTCGCAGGCCCGCATCCCGGTCCCCGGCCGCTCCCGGGCCTCGACCCGCTCCCTCGGCGACCCCGACGGCGTCAGCCGCCTGGCGAAGCTGATGCGCGGGGCCGAGCGGCCGTGTGTGCTGCTCGGCCAACAGGTGTGGACCTGTCGGGCCACCGACGCCGCCATCCGCTTCGTCGAGACCCTGGAGATCCCCGCCTACATGAACGGCGCCGCCCGGGGAACGCTGCCCCCCGGCCACCGGCTGCACTTCCAGCTGACCCGACGCGACGCCTTCGCTCAGGCCGACCTGGTCGTGGTGGTGGGCACCCCCTTCGACTTCCGCCTGCGTTACGGCGCCAGCATCAAGGCCCCCACCGTGGTGCAGGTCGACATGGGCTACACCACCGTGGGCCGCAACCGCGACATCGACCTCGGCCTGGTCGGCGACGTTGGCGTCATCCTCGATGCCGTCACCGACGCCGTCGGTTCCCCGCCGTCCGCCGTCCGCGCCAGCCGCGACCGCTGGGTGCAGCAGCTGCGGGCCACGGAGACCGAACGGGTCGAGAAGCGGCTCCCCGAGCTGCGCAACGCCCAGCGGCCCATCCACCCCTACCGGCTGGCCCACGAGATCGACCAGTTCCTCACCGAGGACTCCATCTTCGTCGGCGACGGCGGCGACGTGGTCACCTTCGCCGGCAACGTGGTGCAGCCCAAGGCGCCCGGCAGCTGGATGGATCCGGGTCCCTTGGGCACCTTGGGGGTCGGCACCGGCTTCGCCATGGCGGCCAAGCTGGCCCACCCCGAACGCGAGGTGGTCTCCTTGTTCGGCGACGGGTCGTTCGCCATGACCGCCTTCGACCTGCAGACGGCGGTGCGCTTCGACCTGCCCTACGTCGCCGTGATCGGCAACAACTCCTACATGAACCAGATTCGCTGCGGCCAGATCCAGAAGTACGGCGCCGAACGAGGTGCGGTGGCCAACTACCTCGGCGACGTGGACTTCGAGAAGTTCGCCGACATGCTCGGCGTCTACGGCGAAGCGGTGCGCGACCCCGAGGAGCTGGCCCCAGCCTTGAAGCGGGCCCGCGCCGCGGGGACCTGCGCCGTCATCAACGTGTGGCTCGACCCCGACGCCTACGCCCCGGGAACCCAGAACCAGACCATGTACAAGTGAATCCGTGCCGGTGCGGCCGCACAAGTGAATCCGTGCCGGTGCGGTCGCACCAATGAATCCGTGCGCCGTCCCGGCTGTCGCCAGCCCGCCGCATCCGTCCCACACCACCAGCCCCGAGGGGGGGAACCCATGACCATCGACCTCGATACCGGCGCCGGCGCCGTCCCCAAGGCACTCGCGGGGATCCGGGTGGTCGACATGACCCACGTGCAGTCCGGGCCCTCGGCCACCCAGCTGCTGGCCTGGCTGGGCGCGGACGTCTGGAAGGTGGAGCTGCCCGGCCGCGGCGACATCACCCGCCAGCAGCTGCGCGACCAGCCCGGCGCCGACAGCCTCTACTTCACGATGCTCAACAGCAACAAGCGCAGCATCACCATCAATCTGAAGTCCCCCGCCGGACGTCGGGTCCTCGACGACCTGCTCGAGCAGGCCGACGTGCTGGTCGAGAACTTCGGTCCCGGGGTGCTCGACCGGCTCGGCTTCGGCTGGGACGAGGTCCACCGCCAGCATCCCCGCCTGGTCTACGCCTCCATCAAGGGCTTCGGAGCCGGCCAGTTCCACGAGGCCAAGGCTTACGAGCCGATCGCCCAGGCCATGGGCGGCTCGATGAGCACCACCGGCTTCCCCGATGGGGTGCCCACCGTCACCGGCGCGCAGATCGGGGACTCTGGCACCGGCATCCACACCGTGGCCGCCATCCTTGCCGCCCTCATCCAACGCGACCGGCACACCGGACGTGGCCAGCGGGTCCAGTGCGCCATGCAGGACTCGGTGCTCAACCTGTGCCGGGTGAAGCTACGCGACCATCAGCGCCTGGGATCGGGGCCGCTGGCGGAGTACCCCAGCCAGAGCACCACCGGAGCAGTGCCCCGCTCGGGCAACGCCTCCGGCGGCGGGCATCCCGGCGCGGCGCTGCGCTGCGCCCCGGGCGGGCCCAACGACTTCGTCTATCTCATCATCCAGCCCCAGGTGTGGGCGCCGCTGTGCGCCGAGATCGGCCGTTCCGACCTGGTCGACGACCCCAAGTTCTCCACCCCCGAAGCCCGCCTCGAACGCCTCGACGAGGTGTTCACCGTGGTGGAGGACTGGACCAGCACCAAGACCAAGTTCGAGGTCTACGAGCGCTGCAATGCCATCGGCGTCCCGTGCGGGCCGGTGCTCGACACCCGCGAGCTGCTCGAAGACCCCTCGCTGCGCCAGCGCAGCATGGTCGTCGCCGTCGACCACCCGGTGCGGGGCAGCTACCTGACGGTGGGCTGCCCGCTGCAGCTGTCGGACTCCCCGGTCGACTACCGCTCCGCTCCGCTGCTCGGCCAGCACACGGCCGAGCTGTTGGGCGAGGTGCTTGGGCTCTCCGACGACGAGATCCGTTCCCTGCAGGACCAAGGAGCGCTGTGACCATGACCCCCACCCAGGTTCCGCACCGGCGGCTGCTCATCGGCAGCGAATGGCGCGACTCGCTGTCGGGCCGCACCTTCGAAACGGTCGACCCGGCCACCGAGGAGGTGCTGGCCACCGTGGCCGAGCCCGACGCGGCCGACATCGACCTGGCTGTGCGCGCCGCACGGACCGCCTTCGACCGCGGCCCGTGGTCGACCATGCGGGCCGCCGAGCGGGCCCGGATGCTGCACCGGTGGGCAGCACTGATCGAGGCGCACCAAGAGGAGCTGGTCCTCCTCGAGTCCCACGACGCCGGCAAACCGGTGGCGGCCGTGCGCCGCCAGGACTACCCGACCGTCCTCGACTGCCTCGAGTACTACGCCGGCTGGTGCGACAAGATCACCGGCGACGTCGTGCCGGTGCGCCCTGACGCCCTCACCTACGTCCGGCGTGTCCCGGTCGGCGTCGTCGCCGGCATCGTGCCGTGGAACTTCCCCCTCATGAACGCCATGTGGAAGATGGCTCCGGCGCTGGCCTGCGGCTGCACCGTGGTCATGAAGCCCGCCGCCGAGACCCCGCTGAGCGCCCTGCGCGTCGGGGAGCTCGCCCTCGAAGCCGGGCTGCCGCCGGGGGTGCTCAACATCCTGCCCGGCCCCGGCCCCGGCCCCGGCATGGCGCTGGTCACCCATCCCGGCATCGACAAGATCACCTTCACCGGCTCGCCGGCGGTGGGGAAGCTCATCATGGAGCGCGCCGCCGTCAACGTCCCCCGCATCACCCTCGAGCTCGGCGGCAAGTCGCCCAACATCGTCTTCGACGACGCCGACCTCGACGCCGCCGTGAGGGCGGCCACCGCCGGGGTCTTCTTCAACAGCGGCCAGGTCTGCTCGGCCGGGACCCGGATCCTGGTCCACGAAGCCATCCACGACGAGTTCACCGCCCGGCTGGTGGAGCGGGCCAAGAACCTGAAGGTCGGCGACCCTCGGGCGGCCGACACCTACCTGGGACCCCTCGTCTCCCAGAAGCAGCTCGACCGGGTGCTCGGCTACGTGGAGCGAGGGCTGTCGGAGGGCGCAACCCTGCGCAGCGGCGGCAGCCGCCTGGCCGGCCCCGGCTACTACATGGAGCCCACCGTCTTCTCCGACGTCGACAACACCATGGCCCTCGGCCGCGAGGAGATCTTTGGCCCGGTGGCATCAGTGATGCGCTTCACCGACGACGACGAGGCGGTCGCCATGGCCAACGACTCGCCCTACAGTCTGGCGGCAGCCCTGTGGACCAACGACCTCACCCGCGCACACACCGTGGCCGGCCGCATCCGGGCCGGCACCGTCTGGGTCAACACCTACGGCCAGAGCGACAACCGCCTGCCCTGGGGTGGGCTGGGCGGCGACTCCGGCGTCGGACGCGACCTGGGGTCGAGCGCGCTCGAGAACTTCACCGACCGCCGGACCGTCTGGGTGAGCCTGGCACCCCGGCGATGACGGACAGCCGGCCGTGAGCGGCTCCGACCCCGCCGGCCCCGGCGCCAGCCAGCTCCTGCTCAGCTCCGGCGACTGGGCCGCGGCCCGCGCCGTGATGGCCGAGCAGTGCACCGGCCGCAGCCCCCGCGGCGTGGTGGCGGCCGCCGCCCCGCTGGCCGCCGCCCTGGGCGCCCACTGCCTGCGCGAAGGCGGCAACGCCTTCGACGCCGTGACCGTGGCCGCCCTGGCCGAGACGGTGCTCTTGCCCCCCAAGTGCGGGCTGGGCGGTGACCTGGTGGCGATCACCGTGCCGGCCGACGGCGGGGAGCCCGAGGCGCTGCTGGCCATCGGCGGCGCACCCAGCGGGTTGGCCGAGGTGGCCGCCGCCGGCCGGATGGCCGTCGACGGCCCCACCTCGGTCGGCGTGCCGGCGGCGGCCGCCGGCTACGCTGCCTTGTCCGAGCGTGGCCGCTTCGACCGCCGCCGCCACGCCGCCGCCGCCGCCGCCTTGGCCACCGACGGCTTCGCCTGGGCCAGGATCTGCACCGTGCTGGCCGAGGAGTCCGCCGAGCTGCTGACTCGGCAGAACCCGCGCGGCACCCGCTACCTGCCCGACGGACGGCCGATCCGTCCCGGAGCGGTCACCCGCCTCCCCGGCCTGGCCACCGCCTTGGAGCAGTGGGTCGAGGCCGGCCCCCGCTGGCTGCAGGGCTCGGCCGGCGCCGCCATCGTCGACGCGGTGCGCTCCCGAGGCGGGACCCTCAGCCTCGACGACATGGGCTTCGCCACCGCCGACTGGGTCCCGTGCCGCCACCGCCAGCTCGCCGGCCACGACCTGTGGGTGACCCCGGCCCCCACCCACGGCACGTCGCTGCTGCACGCCCTGGGCGAGCTGCACGCCGGCGGGCTGCTCGTCGGCCCCGGCGCCGCGGCGCCGCCACCGGCCGACGTCTACCGGGCGGTGGCCGCCGCCTCGGCCCGCCGGCAACGAGCTGAAGGGGAGCGGGCGGTCGACGGCGGCACCTCCATGGTCAGCTGCGCCGACGCCGACGGGACGCTGGTGGTGGTGGTCCACTCCAACTCCTTCCCCCGCTTCGGGAGCGGCATCGTCGTCGACGACCTCGACCTGATCCTCGCCAACCGGGCTGGCCGGGGATTCTCGGCCACGCCGGGCTCCCCGAACTTCCCCGCCGCCGGGCGGCGCCCGGCCACCACGCTGCACGCCTGGGCCCTGGCCCGCGCCGGATCGCCGGCGCGGGCGGCGGGAGCCACCCCCGGCGGGATCAACCAGATGCCGTGGAACACCCAGCTGCTGACCGACCTGTTCCGTACCGATCACTGGCCCGGCCTGGCGGTGGTCGAACCCCGCTGGGGCTGGTTCCCCGACACCGCCACGGTGCGGGCCGAAGCCGGCTTCGACCCCGACCAGCTCGGCGAGCTGGCCCAGGCCGCCCCCCGGCTGGAACCAGCGCCGCCCTGGGGGCTGCGCTGCGCCCAGCAGGTGGTGGTGCGGACCGGTCGCGGCGAGGCGCTGGTGGCCAGCGCCGACCCGAGGACGGTGGGCGCGGTGGTGCCGGCATGACCGGCGCCGGGTCCTCGTCGCCGCTGCCACCCCCGCCGCGGGCCCAAGGCGACTACCAGCCGCTGTCCGTCCACGGCGGCGTCGCCTACACCGCCGGCATGACCCCCCGCCGCGACGGGCTCCTGACCGTCACGGGCACCGTCGGCGCCGAGGTCGACCTGGCCACCGCTGCCGAGGCCACCGCCGTGGCCACCGCCAACGCGCTGGCCGCGGTGGCCTCCGCCGTCGGCGGCATCGCCGGCATCGACCGGGTGCTGGCCATGACCGTCTACATCGCGGCTGCCCCGGGCTTCACCGGCCACTCGGCCGTCGCCGACGCCGGCACGGCCCGCATCCGCCAGCTGGTGGGCGGGCCGCCCCCTGCCCGAGCTGCCGTCGGCGTGGCGTCGCTGCCCGGCGGCTCCCCGGTTGAGGTGGCCCTGGTCGTCGCCCTGCGGGTCGGTCCGGTTGACCCCGGGGCCGGGCAGCGTTGAGTGTCGTCGGGCGAGAAGCCCCCAGTCCCGGCTATGGCGTCACCATCCGGGTCGTCACCACCAGCTCGGCCACCGCCGCCGGCGAGCTGGTGGCCGCCCTCACCCACGCCGGCGCGGTGCTCACCGCCCTCGACGTGGTCGAGTCGCGGCCCGAGGGCACCACCATCGACGTCAGCTGCGACACCTTGGGGGTAGAGCACATGTACGCCGTGGCCGACCGGCTCGGCACGCTGGCCGGGGTGCAGGTCCGCAGCGTCAGTGACCGGACCTTCCTGTCGCACCTGGGCGGCAAGCTCGCGGTGGAGCCCAAGGTGCCCATCCGCCACCGCGACGACCTGGCTCGCATCTACACCCCGGGAGTGGCCCGCATCTCCCAGGCCATCGCGGCCAACCCCCGCAACCGCTACAACCTGACCATCAAGCGCAACAGCGTGGCCGTGGTCACCGACGGCTCGGCCGTCCTCGGACTGGGCAACCTCGGCCCCGACGCCGCCCTGCCGGTCATGGAGGGCAAGGCGGCGCTGTTCAAGCGCTTCGCCAACATCGACGCCTGGCCGGTGTGCCTGGCCACCCAGGACGTCGACGAGATCGTCCGGACGGTGGAGATCGTGGCGTCCACCTACGGTGGCATCAACCTCGAGGACATCGCCGCGCCCCGCTGCTTCGAGATCGAGCGGCGGCTTCGGCACACGCTCGACATCCCCGTGTTCCACGACGACCAGCACGGTACCGCCATCGTGGTGCTGGCCGCCTTGCGCAACGCCCTGCGGCTGGTGGGCAAGACCCTCTGCGACGCCCGCATCGTGGTGTCGGGGGTGGGGGCGGCCGGCACCGCCATCATCCGGCTGCTGGTGGCCGAAGGCGCCGCCCACATCGTCGCCGTCGACCGCGACGGCGCCCTGCACCGGGCCAAGCGCGAAGCGTCCGAGGCGGCCCGTTGGGTGGCCGAGCACACGAACCCCGAGCGCTGCACCGGCACGCTGCGCCAGGTGCTGCCCGGCGCCGACGTCTTCATCGGCGTCAGCGCTGGCAACCTCCTCGACGAGGCCGACGTGGCCGCCATGGCCCGCGACAGCATCGTGTTCGCCCTGGCCAACCCCCACCCCGAGATCGACACCGGGCTGGCCCGCCGTCACGCCGCGGTGGTCGCCTCCGGGCGCAGCGACGAGCTCAACCAGATCAACAACGTGTTGGTCTTCCCGGGCTTCTTTCGCGGTCTGCTCGACGCCCGCTCGCGACGGGTCACCACCGCCATGAAGCTGGCCGCCGCCCACGCCCTCGCCGACCTGGTCAGCTCCGACCAGCTCGCTCCGGGCTACATCGTTCCCAGCGTGTTCGTTCCCGAGGTCGTGCCGGCCGTGGCCGCCGCCGTGGAGGCCGCCGCCCTCGGCGGCGCCCCCGACCCCGACGCGGACTGAGGCCCGACGCCCCGCGTCGGATGTGCACCGGCGGATGTGCACAATGGCGGAAAAAGCCGCCGGCATTCGTGCAATGTGCTCATTGTCGCTGACCGGGGTGGGCGCGACACTGCGCAAGGCGCAATCCGATCGAGAAAGGTGACCTCTGATGTCGATGACGTTGACCCCACCCCGGCAAGAGGACAAGACGTCGTTCCGGCTCGAGCTGGAGACCGCTGTCGCCGGCAAGCACAGCCAGGCCTCCCCGTTCTCGGTGGCATGGTCCGAAGGACGGCTGTCCAAGGACCACTTCGCCTTCTGGGTCGGTCAGCACCTGCACTACGTCGGCCACTTCTCGGAGTGGCTGGGAGCCATGTTCGCCGACTGCCCTTACAAGGACGCCCGCGACTTCCTGCTCCAGAACATGTGGGAGGAGGAGATGGGCACCCCCCACACCGAGCTGCTCATCCGCTTCGGCGAGGCCTGCGGCTGGAGCCGCGACCGGATCCTGGACCTGCCTGCCCTCCCGACCACCGACGGGCTGCGCTACTGGTGCGAGATGCTGGCCAAGAGCCACGACTTCCTCGGCGCGTCGGCTGCTCTCATCGTCGGGCTCGAGTCCCAGACCCCCGGGATCTACACCCGGCAGCTTCCGCCGCTGCGCGAGAAGTACGGGTTCAGCGAAGACGACACCATCTTCTTCGAGGTCCACATCTCTTCTGACGTGGTCCACGGCGAGCGCGGCTACCAGATCGTCGAGAAGTACGCCACCACCCGCGAGGAGCAGCTGCGCTGCCTCGACCTGGTCCACAAGGCCACCGAGATGCGCTGGGCCTACATGGACGGCCTGCACCGGGCCCTGGTCGAGCGCTACGGCGAGCTGTAGTCGGAAGGCGGCGGCGGAGATGTCCGCACCAGCCACCCGGAGCGAACCGTGAGCGGCACCCTGACGGCCGCCGAAGCGGCCCTGCTCGACGACCAGGAGATCGCCGCCGGGGTCCGCATCCTGTTCGACGTGACGGACCTGACGGTGAGCGACGGTGTCGTCATCGTCGAGACCGCCGACGGCGGCACGGCCTACCGGTGGCGCTGCACCGTGTGCGGCTATGTCCACGAGGCGCCCGAGCCACCTCGGTGGTGCCCGCTGTGCGGCGCGGACCGCGACCAGTTCGTCCGTGACGACGAGGCGGCATGACCGTCGCCGACCGCCGGCCCGAACCGACCCAACGATCGGAGATCCGCTGATGGGAAGCTTCTCGTCACGCAACCCGGCCAGGCCGTCGGAGGTGGTCGCCACCTTCGACGCAGCCAGCGCCGACCAGGTCGGCGCCGTGGTCGACGCCGCGGCCGCCGCCCAGCGCGACTGGGCGGCGGCCCGGCCGGCCGAGCGGGCCACCGTGGTCGGTGGCGTCGCCCACGCCCTGGCCAAGCAGACCCACGAGCTGGTCGACCTGATCGTCACCGAGGTGGGCAAGACCACCCGTGAAGCCTCCGGCGAGGTGCGCAAGTCGATCGAGCAGTTCCACTTCGCCTCCCAGCTCGCCTACCTCATCGAGGGGGTGACCTACCCCGACGAGGATCCCGGCACCTTCGCCTACACCCTGCGCACCCCAGT
>JAJZNB010000102.1 GCA_021848085.1 Actinomycetes bacterium | reverse complement strand
ACCGCCGTCGCCATCCTGCGCAAGAACCTGCTCATCTACGGCCTCGGCGGCCTGATCGTGCCCTTCGCCGGCATCAAGCTGATCGACATGGTCGTCACCGCCCTCCACCTCGTCTCCACCGCCCACTGACCATGCCGGCCGCCAGCCCCCACCTCGTCCCGCTCGGAAAGGAGGAGTCATGCGCCTCAAGGTGATCTGGAGCGCCGTCCGCATGGTGCTGCTCTTCGTGGTCGTCCTCGGCCTGGGCTACAACCTCCTCATGGTCGGCATCGGCGAGGGTCTCATGCCCGGGCGGGCCAATGGCAGCCTGATCACGCACCACGGCCACGTGATCGGCTCCAAGCTGATCGGCCAGCAGTTCTCCGCGGCGCGCTTCTTCGAGGGCAGGCCGAGCGCCACCACTCCCCCCTACAACGCCGCCTCGTCGGCGGCGAGCAACTACGGGCCGACCAACCCGGCGCTCCTGAAGGAGATCCGCACCAACCTGGCCCAGGTGCTGAAGGAGAACCCGGGGGTGAAGGCGTCCCAGGTCCCCCCCGACCTCGTCGAGAGCTCGGCCAGCGGCTTGGACCCCGACATCTCCCCGGCCGCCGCCTACCTCCAGGTGCCGAGGGTGGCCCGAGCCAACCATCTTCCCGTCGGCGAGGTGCGGGCGCTCGTCGCCCGCCACGTGAGCGGACGCTTCCTCGGGCTCTACGGCGCACCACACGTGAACGTCTTGGAGCTCAATCTGGCGGTGCTCAAGCTGCTCGGGCAATGACGGCGGCCGGCCACAGGAACAAGGAGGAGCAGGCACGATGGCGTACGCATGGGAGACGATCGCAGGGATCGCCGCGGTGGTGGTGATGTTCGGCCTCTTCTGGCTCTATGCCCGGGCCTGCGACCGCCTCTGACACCGGCCGTCATCACGTCGATCGAAAGGTTCCGCCATGAGCATCATCGAGATCGCCGCCTTCGTCATCAGCGTGGCGCTGATGGCCTTCCTGTTCTACGCCATGCTCCGCCCCGAAAAGCTGTGATCGTGGCGCCGCTCCCCGCCTGCGCCCCGACGATCGGCCCGTCCCCAGCGAGCCAGGAGCGGACCGTCCCCGGCACCGTGGGCTCGTGACGGGTGATGCGCGCCCATCGCGGAGGGCTCATCGGAACGGGAAGAGCAGGGGTACGACGACGAGGGTGACCGCCATGGTGGCCGCCGTGATCACGCTGCCCAGCCGAAGGAAGTCGCGGTAGCGGTAGCGGCCCGGCCCGCTGATCATGAGGTACACCTTGTTGGCCAGCGGGGTGAGCGGTGAGGCGGACACGGCAACCACCACGGCCATCAGCAGCGGCACGGCTGACAGGTGCTCGGCCGCGGCCACCGACAGCGCGAGCGGCGACAGCACCAAGGCCGTGGCCGCGTTGCTCAGGACCTGGGTCAACAAGGCGGCGAACACGAAGAGCACGGCGAGGGTCGCCTCGGGACCTGCCCGCCCGGCCGTGGTGGCGACGATCCGGCCGGCATGGGCGATGACGCCACTGGTCTGCAGCAGGTTCCCCAGGGGGATGAACCCGCCGAGGAGGAACACCAGCCGCCAGTCGATGGCTCGGTAGGCGTCATCGAGCGGCAGGCACCCGGTGACGACGAGCGCGCCGGCACCGGCCACCAAGGCGACCGTCAGCGGCAGGGCGTTGAGCACCACCAGGCCCAAGGCGGCACCCACCACGATGACCGACACCGCCGTCCGCCACGTGACAGGCCGCAGATGGTGCTCGAGCTGGCCCAGCACCACCAGATCGCTGCGAGCGAAGGCGCCACGCCGAGGTGGGCCATCTCGCCTCGGCGTGGCGAGGATGACGTCGCCCTCACGGAGCACCAGGTCTTCCAGCGGGGCGGGCCGCAGCTCCCGGCGCCACGCCACGGCGAACGGGTCGAGGCCGAGGCGTGCCGGCAGGCCGCCGGCCGCCAACGTCTGGCCCGACAGCGAGGAGTTGGGCGGCACCAGCAGCTCCACCACCTCCACCTCCCCGCCTCGCCCTCCGTTGCCGCGGCTTCGGCCGTCGCCGTCGCCCGCTCGCCGGTCGAGCAGGCCTGAGCTGAGCAGGTCACCCAGCCGGGCGCGCACCAACACCCGGTCGTGGCCTGGTGGGGGCTGCGCCGGCCGCCACGGCCGAAGCTGCCGGTCGGTTCCGACCACGCCGACCACAGGCAGCGGCGACACGCCGGAGCTGCTTCCCGCCGCCCCCGCCCCTGTCGCCCCACCGTCTCCGGGCTCGGGATCCACCTCGGCCAGGCACTCGAGCTCGAGCAGGCGGCGCGACAGGGTCTGTGCCTCGTCGTCGTCGGAGTCGGCACCTTTGGGCAACAGCCAGCGGCCGACGAGCAGCACGCAGGCGATGCCGGCAGCCACGGCAGCCAACCCGAGCGGGGTGATGGCGAACAACCCCAGCGGCCGGCGGCCCGCAGCGCTGAGCGCACCGTTGGCGATGACGTTGCCGGCCGAGCCGACCATGCTGAGCAGCCCCCCCAATGCGATGGCGACGGCGAGCGGCATCAGCAGCTGGGAGGCCCCCATGCGGAGGCGGCGGCGCAGCGACAGCACCGTGGGCAGCAGGATGCCCATCAGCCCCACGTCGGAGATGAAGGCGGACGGCAAGGCCGACAAGCTGAACAACAGGGGTTGGAACACCCGGGGCCACCGGTCTGCGGCGCGAAGCATCCACCGGGCGAGGACGTCGATCGCCCCGGTGTGGCGCAACCCGCCGCCGAGGACCAACATGGCGGCGATCACGATGGTCGGCGTGGCGCTGAAGCCGGCGAACAGGGCCGAGCCGTGGACGTCCCCGCTCAGACCGAGC
>JAJZNB010000201.1:13734-18311 GCA_021848085.1 Actinomycetes bacterium | reverse complement strand
GGCCGGAGCGCTCGGGGCCCAGCGGCTTGGTCGGCCGGATGGTGCCGCCGGTGACGATGTCGGCGAACATGTCGTTGAGCCGGTGCAGCTCCGCCTTCGACGGCAGGCGGTGCAGCCGCAGCACGAGCAGGTCCCCGACCCAGCGAGCCGAGTGGTAGTTGCGGTAGAAGCCGACCAGCTCCTCGACGGCCTCGTCGATGTCGGAGGTGATCTTGTACAGCACGTGGTCCTCGGGGTTGATCAGCCGGCGGGCGGCCACCTCGGCGTCGACGAAGGCCTGCCAGCCGTTCCAGTAGCTGCCGCCGGGGATGTCGAGCAGGACCAGCGGCGCCGGCTGGGCCTTGCCCGTCTGCAGCAAGGTGAGCAGCTCGAAGGCCTCGTCGAGGGTTCCGAAGCCGCCGGGCAGCACGGCGTAGCCGTCGGATTCCTTGATGAGCATCAGCTTGCGGGTGAAGAAGTAGCGCATCTCCACCAGCTTCGGGTCCTGGGCGATGAACGGGTTCGCCCCCTGCTCGAACGGCAGCCGGATGTTGACCCCCAGCGACCGCTCACGCCCTGCTCCCTCCATGCCGGCGGCCATGATCCCGGGGCCGGCGCCGGTCACCACCATCCACCCCCGGGCGGCGAGACGCCGGGCCAGCTCGCGGGCCTGGACATAGAGCGGGTCGTGGTCGAGGGTGCGGGCCGAGCCGAAGAAGGTGATCTTGCGGGCGTGGCGGTAGGGGCGGAACACCCGGAACGCCTCGGCCATCTCGGCCAGCGCCGCGCTGGCCAGCTTCAGGTCGACGGCGTCGGTGCGCTCCTCGGCCAGGTGCACCACCGACCCGACGATCGCCTCGTACAGGTCGCGGCGCTCGGTGACGCCCAGCGAGTCGAGGAAGGCGTCGACCTCGCGGCGCTCAGGTCCGGTCAGCTCCTCCTCGACGCCGGCCCCCTCGGCACCGGCGGTGTCGGCCGCCAGCGGCGGCACCGCCGGCGGGCGGGCCTGGTGGCGTCCCCCGCCGCTGCGGGGCTGGTCCGCCATCCTCAGCAGGAGGCGGCGACGTGCTGGTACAGCGTGGTGCGCTGCACCAGGGTGCGGCCCAGCGGCTCCACCAGGGCACGGAAGCCCGCCTCGTCCATGGCCTGGCCGTGGCTGGCGCCCGCAGCACGCGAGATGTTCTCGTCCATCAAGGTGCCGCCCACGTCGTTGGCCCCCGCCTGCAGCACCTGCAGCGCTCCGGCGGTGCCGAGCTTCACCCAGCTGACCTGCACGTTGGGGATCAGGCCCCGATAGGCGATGCGCCCCACGGCGTGCATCAGCAGCGCCTCGCGGAAGGTGGGGCCGCGCCGCGCCCGGCGCTGCAGGTACAGCGGGGTGGCCATGTGGACGAACGGCAGCGGCACGAACTCGAGGAACCCGCCGGTCTCCTGCTGCAGCGCCCGGGTCCGCACCAGGTGCCGGGCCCACGACCGGGGCTGCTCCACGGCGCCGAACATGATGGTGACGTTGGAGCGCAACCCGACCTGATGGGCGGTGCGGTGGGCGTCGAGCCACTGCTCGGTGTCGATCTTGTCGGGGCACAGCACGGCGCGCACCGGATCGTCGAGAATCTCGGCCGCGGTGCCCGGCAGCGTCTTCAGACCGGCGTCGCGCAGGCGGGTCAGGTACCGGTCGAGCGGCTCACCGAGGCGGCGGGCCCCCTCGGTCACCTCCAAGGCGCTGAAGGCGTGGATGTGGATGCGCTCGGAGCCCCGGCGCACCGCCTCGATCACCTTGAGGTAGTAGTCGCCGTCGAAGTCGGGATGGATGGCGCCCTGCAGGCAGACCTCGGTGGCGCCCGCCTCCTCGGCCTCGGCCACCCGGCGGCTGATGTCGTCCACGCCGAGCAGGTAGGGGGCGCCGCGCAGGTTGAGCGACAACGGCCCCTTGGAGAAGGCGCAGAACCGGCACTTGAAGGTGCAGATGTTGGTGTAGTTGATGTTGCGGTTCGCCACCCAGGTCACCACGTCGCCGACGGCCTCGGCCCGCAGCTCGTCGGCCACCGCCGCCACCGCTGCCACCTCCGGTCCCCGGGCCGAGAACAGCGTCACGATGTCGTCCTCGTCGACCAGGCGGCCCGAGCGCACCGCGGTCAGCACCTCGGCCACCGCACCGCCCGTCGACGGCAGCGGCACCGCCGGTGGACGGGCGCCGACCAGGATGGGAGGGGCGGCCTCGCCGCCCGAGGACCACGGGTCCTCCCGGCACAGCCCTTCGGCGTCGGAGCGGTCGAGGACGGCGAAGCGCATGGCCGGGTCGAGCCACCGCTCGGGGTCGAGGGCGAATTCGGGATAGATGGTCAGCCGCGGCGCCAAGGTCAGGCCGGCCTCCTCGGTCTGCTGGCGCAGGCTCCCCAGGTCGGGCCAGGCCCGCTCGGGGTTGACGTGATCGGCGGTGACCGGCGACACCCCGCCCCAGTCGTCGATGCCGCTGTCGAGCAGCGGCCGCAGGTCTTCCGACAGGTTGGGGGGTGCCTGCAGGTGCACGTCGTCGGGCAGCACCAGCCGGGCGGCGGCGATGGTCCACCACAGCTCCTCGGGCGGGCACGGCGGGGCGTCGCCCATGGCGGTGCCGGCCTTGGGCAGGAAGTTCTGGACGATCACCTCCTGCACGTGGCCGAAGCGCCGGTGGGACTCGGCGATGGCGGCCAGGGTGCGCAGACGGTCGCGGCGCGACTCGCCGATCCCGACCAGCAGCCCGGTGGTGAAGGGGACGGCCGCCTCGCCGGCCGCCTCGAGGGTGGCCAGCCGGCGGGCCGGCGCCTTGTCCGGTGCACCGCGGTGGCAGGCCAGGTCGGGGTTGAGCGATTCGAGCATCATGCCCTGGCTGGCTGACACGGCCCGCAGACGCCGCAGCTCCGGCACCGACAGGGCGCCGGCGTTGGCGTGCGGCAGCAGCCCTGTCTCGTCGCGCACCAGGGCACACATGGCCACCAGATAGTCGACGGTGGAGTCGAAGCCATGGTCCTGGAGCCAGCGGCGTGCGGTGGGGTAGCGATCCTCGGGCTGCTCGCCCAAGGTGAACAGCGCTTCGCCGCAGCCGGCGGCCGCCCCGGCCCGGGCCACGCCCAGCACCGCTTCGGGCTCCAGGTAGGGGCTGGCCAGGCGGGCCGGCGGCTTGGCGAAGGTGCAGTAGCCGCATCGGTCCCGGCACAGCTGGGTGAGCGGGATGAAGACCTTGGGGGAGAACGTGATGCGGGTTCCGGTGGCGGCCAGCCGGCGTCGACGGGCTTCGTCCTGCAAGGTGTCGAGCGGCGCGCCGAGGAGATCTGCTGTGTCCACGCGGCCACCTTATCGCCGCCTCTGTGACGGTCCGAGGTGGCGGACGGCCCGGCCACGGCGGCGGCGGGCCTCGGGCCCCCGGCCCCCGGGCCGTTCAGCGGCCGACGGTCAGCCGACCACCGCCTGGTCGACCAGCCACAGGGTCTGCTCGGCGGGCAGCCGGGCGGCGGGGAGGTCCTCGCCGGCCTGCAGGCGGCGGAAGGCGTCGCGCTTGGCCGGCCCCGACGCCGTCACCAGCCGCAGTCGGGCGGCGGCCAGCGCCTCGAAGGTGAACGTCAGGCGGGGGTGGTCGTTGTTGCCAGCCGGGTCGACGCTGCGGGCCACCAGCCGGCCGGGAGGGGTGTGCAGCACCGGCGACCCGGGGAACAGCGAGGCGGTGTGGCCGTCCTCGCCGAAGCCGAGGTGGACCAGGTCGAGCGGGGCGTGACGCTCCACCAGCCGCTGGTAGGCCTCAGGGCCGGTGTCGCAGTCCATGGGGGAGAAGCTGCCCACCGGGCCGACGGCGGCCAGCAGCACCTCGCGGACCAGGCGCTGGTTGGCGTCGGGGTGGTCGGGCGGCACGCAGCGCTCGTCGCCCAACAGCACGTCGACCAGGGTCCAGTCGACGGCAGCCGCCGCCTCGTGGGCCAGACGCTGGTAGCAGCGGCGGGCCAGCGGGCCACCCGACAACGCCACCGAGAAGCGCGAGGTGGGCGAGCCGACCCGGGTGGCGAAGGCGTCGGCCACCGCCTCGGCGAAGGCGGCGGGGACGTCGTCGACGACGCGGACCGTCCCCGGCACGTGCCGCAGCTGCCGCACGGCGCCGCTCACGGGGTACGCCACTGGTGCAGGCCGCGGGCCAGCAGCAGGTCGGCCTCGTGCGGCCCCCAGCTGCCGGCAGGATAGGGCGCCAGGGGCACGTCGTCGCCGGCCCACGCCCGCAGGATCGGGTCGACGATGCGCCAGGCCTGGTCGACCTCGTCGGTGCGGATGAACAGGGTCGGGTCGCCGACGATGGCGTCGTGGAGCAGACGCTCGTATCCGTCGGCGCCGGCTTCGGGGAAGGCCTCGGCGTAGGAGAAGTTCATGGCCACCGACCGCAGGCGGAAGGCCTCGCCGGGCACCTTGGCGCCGAACAGCAGCGCCACCCCGTCGTCGGGCTGGATCCGCAGCACCAGCAGGTTGGGCCGCAGGTCACGGCTGAGGCGGCCGCCGAAGGCCAGGTGCGGCACCCGCTTGAACTGCAAGGTGACCTCGGTGACCCGCTTGGGCAGCCGCTTGCCGGTGCGGATGTA
>JAJZNB010000201.1:2751-13724 GCA_021848085.1 Actinomycetes bacterium | reverse complement strand
GGCGCGACGCTGCCGTCACTCGCGCCGCGGGTGTACTGGCCCCGCACGGCCATGGTGACCGCCTCGTCGGCGGAGGGGATCACCACCGCCCGCAACAGCTTCACCTTCTCGTCGCGCACCGCCTGCCCCTCGATGCTGGCCGGCGGCTCCATCAAGGTGAGGGCCAGCACCTGCATCACGTGGTTCTGGACGATGTCGCGCAGCGCCCCCGCCTTCTCGTAGAACCCGCCGCGGTGCTCCACCCCCAGCGACTCGGCCACGGTGATCTGGATGTGGTCGATGTAGCGGCGGTTCCACACCGGCTCGAAGATGGCGTTGGCGAAGCGCAGCGCCAACACGTTCTGCACCGTCTCCTTGCCCATGTAGTGGTCGATGCGGTAGATCGACGTCTCGTCGAAGGCGCGGTGCAGCGCCTCGTCGAGGGCTTCGGAGCTGGCCAGGTCGTGGCCGTAGGGCTTTTCGCACACCAGCCGGACGAACGCGCCGTCGGGGCCGGGCTCGTTGCAGCCGTGCTCGGCCAGGGCACTGGCCACCAGACCGAAGGCGTCGGGGATGGTGGCCAAGTAGTAGAGCCGGTTGCCGCCGGTGCCGTACTGCTGGTCGCAGTCATCGAGGACCTCTTTGAGCCGGTCGAAGGTCTCCTTGGCCCCGTACTCTCCGGCGACGTAGCGGAACCGTTCCACCAGTGACCGCCACGCCGGGTCCGCTTCGGGAACGGCCTTGAGCGCCACCTGGCGGAACTCCTCGTCGGACCAGGGGGTGCGGGCCACCCCCACCACCGTGAACTGCTCGGGCAGCGACCGGTGGCGACACAACGCCTCGATGGCCGGCAGCAGCTTGCGGGCCGTCAGGTCACCTGAGGCGCCGAACACCACCAGCACCACCGGCGGCGTGGGGGTCGCCTCGTCGGCGTCGTGGCCCGGGCCGAACGTCGCGCTCTCGGCGTCGATGTCGGCCACCTGGATCGGAGGCTGCACGTTCATCGACGGCCGGACCCCTTCGCCTCGGACCCCGCCGCCTCGGACTGGCTGCCGACGGCCACCGCCGGACCCCTAGCGCCCCGTCGACAAGGCGTTGGCCTTGTCAGACAGGGACTGGATCAGCTCGTCGAAGGACTTGGCGAAGCCGGCCACCCCCTCGTCCTCGAGGGTCTGGGCCACGTCGGCCATGTCGACGCCCAGCTCGGCCAAACCAGCCAGCACCGCCTCGGAGGCCGCCGGATCGGCGTCGACGGTACGGGCCACCGTGCCATGGTCGAGGAAGGCGTCGATGGTGCTGTCGGGCATGGTGTTGACGGTGTCGGGCCCGATCAGGCTGTCGACGTAGAGCAGGTCGGGGTAGGCCGGGTTCTTGGTCGACGTCGACGCCCACAGCGGTCGCTGCACCTTCGCCCCCCGGGTGGCCAACGCCTCCCAGCGCGGCCCGGAGAACGCCGCCACGAAGCGCTGGTAGGCCTGCTGGGCCTGGGCCACGGCGGCAGCGCCGCGGGCCTGGAGCAGCTGCCGGTGCCGGGCCGAGCCCGCCTCGGCCTCGCCGGCCAGCCGTTCGAGGCGGCGGTCCACCTCGGTGTCGACCCGGCTCACGAAGAACGAGGCGACGCTGCGCACCGCCGACAGGTCGCCGGCCCCCGCCGCCACCAGGTCCTCGAGCCCGCCCAGGTACGCCTCCATCACCTGCTGGTAGCGCTCCAGGCTGAAGATGAGGGTGACGTTGATGGAGCGTCCCTCGCCGATCATGGTGCGGATGGCGGGGATCCCCTCGGCGGTGGCGGGGATCTTCACGAACAGGTTGGGGGCGTCGATGCGCTGGTGCAGATGCCGTGCCGCGGCCACGGTGCCGGCGGCGTCGTGGGCCAGCGAGGGCGCCACCTCCACCGACACGTAGCCGTCGACGCCGTCGGAGGCGGCGTGCAGCGGGGCCAGCACGGCCAGAGCATCGGTGATGTCGGTGACGACCATCTCCCAGTAGGCGTCCTCCACGCCGTGGTCGCGCAGCAGCGCCGAGAACTGCTCGTCGTAGTCACGCTCGCCGGAGATGGCCTTGGCGAAGATGGTCGGGTTGGAGGTGACGCCGCGGATGCCCTGGTCGACCAGCTGCTGCAGCCGGCCGCTGGTCAGGTAGTCCCGCCGGAGGTTGTCGAGCCAGGGGCTCTGCCCCTGCTGGTGGTAGAGGTCCTGCAACGCCGTCATGCTCACCTTCCCTGTCCCTGCCTGCGGGCCTTGTCGGTCGTGATCAGCGTCGTGCCCCGGTCCGGCGGCCGCCGGCGAGCAGCTGCCGGGCCCGTGCGGCCACGTTGGCCGGGGTGAACCCCAGCTGCTCCAAGACCGTGGGCCCCGGCGCCGAGGCTCCGAAGTGGTCGATGCCCACCACGTCGTCGGCGTAGCGGTCCCAGCCGAAGGTGGTGCCGGCCTCCACAGCCAGGGTGGGGACGGCCGCCGGCAGCACCGAGGCCCGGTAGTCGTCGGGCTGCACGGCGAACAGCTCCCACGAGGGGAACGACACCACCCGCACCGCCAGCGGCTCGCCGCCGTCGGCGCCGTCGGCCAGCAGCCCGGCGGCGGCCAGGCAGACGTGGACCTCGCTGCCGGTGCCGGCCAGCACCAGCTGGGGTGGGTCGCCGTGCTGGTGCAGCACGTAGGCGCCGCGGCGCACGCCGTCGAAGGCTTCGGCCGTGCCGGGCAGCACCGGCAGGTTCTGCCGGGACAGCACCAAGGCGGTGGGGCCGTCGCCGTCGACGGCCAGCCGCCAGGCGTGGGCCGTCTCGTTGGCGTCGGCCGGGCGGATCAGGCGCAGCTGCGGCATGGCCCGCAGCGACGCCAGCTGCTCGATCGGCTGATGGGTGGGGCCGTCCTCGCCGAGGCCGACCGAGTCGTGGGTCCAGAAGTAGACGACGTGGGCCTCCGACAGGGCGGCCAGCCGCACCGCCGGGCGCATGTAGTCGCTGAAGACGAAGAACGTGCCCCCGACAGGCAGCACACCGCCGTGCAGTGCCATGCCGGTCATGGCGGCGCCCATGGCATGCTCGCGGATGCCGTAGTGCACCTGCATCCCGGCCGGGTTGCCCGCCGACTGGTCGGCGCCGCCGTCGAGGAGGACCCCGGTGTTCTCGGTCAGGTCGGCGGCACCCGACAGCAGTCCGGGGATGTGGCCGGCCGTGGCGTCGAGCACCTGTTTGACCGCCTTGCGGGTGGCGATCTGGGCTCCGACCTCGAACGTCGGGAGCTTGGTCTCCCAGCCGTCGACGCCGTGGCCGCTCCAGGCGGCGCGCCACGACTCCTTGTCACCGCTCCAGGCGTCGAAGCGCCGCTGCCAGTCCTGGCGCAGCTGCTGGCCTCGAGGGACGCAGCCGCGGTAGTGGTGGAGCACCTCGTCGGGCACCCAGAAGCTCTGGTCGGGCGGGAGCCCCAGGATCTCCTTGACCCGGGCGATCTCCTCGGCGCCCAGGGGTGAGCCGTGGGCCTTGGCCGTGTCGGTGAAGCTGGGGGAGGGCCAGCCGATGTGGCTGCGCAACACCAGCAGCGACGGTCGGCTCTCCTCGGCCATGGCCCGCCGCAGCGCCGCCTCGAGGGTCGCGGTGTCGTTGGCGCTTTCGCCGAGACGCTCCACGTGCCAGCCGTAGGCCGCGAAGCGGGCCGGCACGTCGTCGCTGTAGGCCAGCTCGGTGTTGCCGTCGATGGTGATGTGGTTGTCGTCGTAGACGTAGACCAGGCGGCCCAGCCCGAGATGGCCGGCCAGCGACGCCGCCTCGTGGCTGATCCCCTCCATCAGGTCGCCGTCGGAGCAGATGACGAAGACGTGGTGGTCGACCACCTCGGCCCCGTAGCGGGATCGCAGCCAGCGCTCGGCCAGGCCCATGCCGACACCGTTGCCGAAGCCCTGGCCGAGGGGCCCGGTGGTCACCTCCACGCCGGCGGTGTGGTGCACCTCGGGATGGCCCGGCGTCTTCGACCCCCACTGGCGGAACTGGCGCAGGTCGTCGAGGGTCAAGCCGTAGCCGGTCAGGTACAGCATCGAGTACAGCAGGATCGAGGCGTGCCCCGCCGACAGGATGAAGCGATCGCGGTCGGGCCATGAGGGGTCGCTGGGGTCGTGGCGCAGCACCCGGGTGAACAGCACGTGGGCTAGCGGCGCCAGGGCCATGGCCGTGCCCGGGTGCCCCGAATTGGCCTGCTGGGGAGCGTCCATGGCCAAGCCCCGGATGACGTTGATGCCCAACTGCTCCAGGTCGTCGTCGCTCACCAGGCCCACCGTACCCGGTGGGACCGGGCGCGACGCTTCGAGCCGGCACGGCCAGCCCCGCCGTCCCACGGGCCTGGCGGCGCGGCCGGCCCGGCGGGCGGCCCACCACCGGTCACCGCCGGGGCGGCTGGCCTTCCCCCATGGGGCTCGCCCCCGTCAGGCTCGCCCCCATCAGGCTCGGCTGCGGACGCGGGTCGCGCAGCAGCAGCAGGGAGGCGCTGAGCCCGTGGACGAAGTTGGTGCCGCCCACCGGCCCCAACTCCCCGGCGGCGAAGCAGCCGGCCAGCGGCACGGCCCCGAGCTGATCGGCCACCACGGCGGCGTCGTGGTGGGGCTTGGCGAACAGCCGGGTACCCCGGCCGTTGCAGCTGAACAGCAGGGCGCCGTCGGCATCGGCGCCGCGCAGCACGGCCCGCAGGTCCTCGTCGGCGGTGTGGGCGTCGCGCAGGTGGAACTGCACCGTGGTGCCGACCGGTACCACGTCGCCCACGGCCATGGCCCCGTTGGAGCGGTCGGCGCCCAGCACGGCGCGGATGAGGAAGTCGCCGCGGCCGAACACGGGGCGGTGCTCGTCGATGACCCGGCCCAGGTGCAGCCCGCCGTGCTCGAGGACGTCCACGTCGGCGGCGCTCAGCGACTCGTTGGCCTCCATGACCAGTCGCTGCAGGGCCGGGACGCCGGCCAGCTCGAAGATGATGTTGCCCTCGGCCCGGGTCACCACCACCGGCTGGCCGAAGGGGCGGCAGCCCTGGGACACCACGCTGCGGGCCTCGGTGCCGGGGCCGAGCAGCACCCCCACCGCCCCGGCGCCTCGGACCTGCCTCCCCACGGCCAGGCGGCTGGCGCCGGCCTGCCCGGCGGCCGCCAGCCCCCCGACCACCGGCAGCCCGGGATGGCGCTCGCCGAGCCACCGGAGGAAGCCGTCGGCTGGGAAGCTGGCCGGGTCGGCCAGCAGGACCAGCGCCTGCGGGTCGAAGGCCAGCCCCTCGGGCCAGCCGCCGAGGTGCAGCTCACCGTCGGGAGCCTGCACGGCCTGCAGGTCGACCGGCAGCAGCGGCCCGGTGCGGGCTGCGAACACCGAAACGGCGGCGGTGCCCTCCACCTCGAGATGGGGCCCGACCACGGCTTCGGCCACTGCTCCGATGGCGGCCAGGGGATGCAGCAGCTCGTCCAGGGCGCCGGCGATGTCCTCTAGGGCGCCGGCATGGGGCGGGGTGACGAACAGCGTCACCAGGTCGGGCCGCTCGCCGAGCGCCTCGAGCACGGCGCCCGCCGCTTCACCCACGGCATGCGCCGTCACCGGATGCTCGCTCAGGGCGGCGGCGAAGGGCATGGCCCGACCCTACCCGGGTCGCCTGAGCTCGCTTTCGGGCGTCGGGCCTGGACGTTTCGACGTCGGGCGGTGACGTCTGGACGTCGGGCGGTGACGTCTGGACGTCGGGCGGTAACGTCTGGCGCCATGGCCGACCGTCGGGATGCGCCGCCTCCCACCCGGATGCAGGTGCCCCCCAACTGCGACCTGACGCTGGGGATGGTCTGCGTCGACAAGTCCGAGCCGGGGCGGACCCGGTGGCAGATGGTCGCCGACGAGCGGTTCACCAACCCCGCCGGCACCATCCAGGGAGGGTTCCTGGCCGCCTTCTGCGATTCGGCCATGGGCGCGGCGTCGGTGACGGCGGTGCGGGGTCGCCGGGTCTTCTCGGCCAACGCTGAGATGAAGGTGAGCTTCCTGGCTCCGGTCCGTCCCGCCGGGATGCTGACCTGCACGTCGCAGGTGGTGGGCGGCGGGTCCCGGGTGCAGTTCGTCGAGGCCGAGGTGCACGACGATCAGGGCCGTCTGGTGGCCAGGGCCAGCAGCACCTACATCCTCACGCCGCGCTCGGACGGCACCTGACCGCTTGCACCCCCGGTTGAGGGCGGGAAGGATGACCTGCGCCGGACGGGGTCGGCGATGGGGTGAGCCGTACGAGATGCTGGTCCGGCGGGCATGGCCCGACGGCTCCGCTGCGAGGAGCTGAGCGGGCGGGGCGGTCCCCGGCGACCGGCGAGCACCGAGGAGGAACGTGGCAACGCGGATACGACGCGACGACAAGGGTGTCGCCGCCAACGGGCGCGAGTTCGTCCAGCTGGTCGTCGACTACGCCAAGCAGGAGACGTTGGGCCCGGCCAAGGGGCTGGCCCGCTTCGCCGCCTTCGGCATCGCCGGATCGACGGTGCTGGCCGCCGGGCTGGTGGTGCTGGCCCTGGCCGGGCTGCGGGCGCTGCAGGAGGAGACCGGCAGCACCTTCGCCGGCAACCTGTCGTGGCTCCCGTACCTCATCACCGGAGCGGTGGCTACGGTGGTGATCGGACTGGCGGTCTGGAGGATCCCCAAGGGCCAGGCGCGCCGACTGTCCCGGCAACGGTCGGAAGGAGCGCCCCGATGAGCCCAGCCCGGATCACCCGCGACGACCTCGAGGCGAAGCTGCGCCAGGTTGCCGGCGAGCTCGACGACACCGTCGAGGGGGCCCGACCCAAGCTGCTCACCGGCGCCGTGGCGGCCGGGATCGTGGTGGTGCTGCTGGCGTACCTGCTGGGGCGGCGCGGCGGGCGCAAGCGCTCGGCCGTGGTCGAGATCCGCCGGGCCTGAGCGGGATGGGCACCCTCCTCGGCGTCCTGACCCGGCGCTCGTGGCGCCGGGGCCTGCGCGGTGAGCCGCTGTGGCTGGCGGTCGCCGCCGCCGGCTGGCTGGTCCGCCGGGCGCGCCGACGTGACGGCGAGGTGCTGTGGTCCGGGCCGGTCGCCGAGGGGCAGCATCTGGTGGTGACCACCCGGCCGCCGCGGCGCCGCCGCGGCGGCGAGGCCTCCTGAGCCGTGACCGGCGGGGCGCCGCCACCCCGCGGCGCGATCCAGTCGGAGGAGCGGGTGCTGCTGGTCGACCCCAAGCAGCGACGCTACCTGGTGGCGCTGCGCCAGCACGGCGCCTTCCACACCCATGCCGGCATCGTCGCCCACGACGACATCATCGGCCGCCCCGAGGGGAGCACCGTGACGGGCAGCACCGGCCGGCGCTTCGTGGTGCTGCGCCCGACGCTGGCCGACGTGGTGCTGAAGATGCCCCGGGGCGCCCAGGTGATCTACCCCAAGGACCTGGGCGCCATCTTGATGGCCGCCGACATCGGCCCGGGCATGCGGGTGCTCGAGGCCGGCGTGGGGTCGGGCGCCCTGTCGATGGCGCTGCTGCGGGCCGGCGCCGAGGTGGTGGGCTATGAGGTCCGCGACGACTTCGCCCTGCGGGCCGAGGCCAACGTGGCGGCCTGGGTGGGGGAGCCGGCTGCCTACCGGGTGGAGCGCCGAGACGTCTACGACGGCATCGACGAGGCCGGGCTCGACCGGATCGTGCTCGACCTGCCCGAACCGGCCCGGGTGATCGCCCCCGCCGAGCGGGCGCTGCGTCCCGGTGGCATCCTGCTCGCCTACCTGCCCACCATCAACCAGACGGCCGAGCTGCGGGCAGCCTTGAGCCGCAGCGCCTTCGGCCTGGCCGAGACCTCCGAGGTGCTGCGCCGCACCTGGCACGTCGAGGCCCGGTCGGTTCGGCCCGACCACCGGATGGTGGCCCACACCGGCTTCCTGACCACAGCCCGCCTGCTGGTCCCGGCGGCGGGCGCCTCCGACGGCTCAGAGGCGGGCGCCTCCGACGGCTCAGAGGCGGGCGCCTCCGACGGCTCAGAGGCGGGCGCCTCCGACGGCTCAGCGCGGACCGGGCTCGACCACGGCGACCACCTCGACGTGCTCGGTCATGGGGAACAGGTCGAAGGCACGCAGTGACCGCAGCCGCCAGCCGTGCCCCAGCAGCACGCGCAGGTCTCGGGCTGCAGCGGCCGGGTCGCAGGCCACATAGGCGATCCGGCGGGCCCCGCAGCCGGCCAGCGCCGCGCTGATCCCGGTGCCCGCCCCCCGCCGGGGCGGGTCGAGCACCACCAGGTCGGGCCGCCCCAGCTGCCGGGCCACCAGGGCGGGTGACACCTCGGCGGCCACCACGGTGGCTTCCCCCAGGTCGGCCAGGTTGCGCCGGGCGTCGGCCACGGCGCACGGGGCGCTCTCCACCGCGGTGACCGAGCCGCCGGGCGCGACCAGGGGGCCGAGGACGGCGGCGAACAGCCCCACCCCGGCGTACAGGTCGACGAGCCGGTCGCCGGCTTGGGGCGCCAGCCCGGCGGTGACGGCCGAGGCCAGCACCTGCGGGGCGCCGGGATGGACCTGCCAGAAGCTGCCTGCCGACACCTGCAGCCGGCGACCCTGCACCTCCACCGTCAGCGGCGGCGGGCCGGCCGGGGGGTGCGGGGGGAGCCGGGCCGGCGGCTGACGGTGCCCGGGCCGGGCGGCCTGCCGCGGCTCGACCACCACCTGGCGAGTCGTCGGCTCCCCGCCGGCCGCGGCGGTGGTCGCCACCCGGATCAGCCCGGCGGGCGGCCAGCGGGCGCCCAGCAGGCCGGCGGCCCCGATGCCGGGGGCGGCGAGAAGACAGTCGTCGACCGGTTCCACCTGGTGGGAACGGTGCCGGCGCAGACCGGCGCGGCCCGACGGGTCCACCGCGAACTGCATGCGGGTGCGCCAGCCGTACCCGTCGGCCCAGCCTGGCACCTCTTCCACCACGACGTCGACGTCGAGCCCGGCCACCTGCCGCAGCTGGGCGGCCACCAGGGAGGCCTTGGCTCGTCGTTGGGCGGGCAGCGACACGTGCTGCCAGTCACAGCCGCCGCAGCGGCCCGGCCCGGCGTGCGGGCAGCGCGGCGTCACCCGGTGCGGCGACGCCTCGAGCACGGCGACGGCATCGGCTCGCAGGAAGCGACGCGACGCGTCGGTGACGACCGCCACCACCTCCTCGCCCGGCAGGCTGTGGCGGACGAAGACCACCCGTCCGTCGGGGCCGCGGGCGACGCAGCCGCCGCCGGCGGCGAAGCCCCCGGTGCGTAGGCGCAGCCGAGCCCCGCTCACGGCGGCGGAGCCCTCGGCGTCGACGGTGACCGGCCGCTGTGGCGCCCGGCTGGGCGGCCCCGCCGCGGGAGGCTCCGTCCCGTCCGGGGTCCGGTCCATGGACCCGTCCGAAGGGTCGGTCCTGGTCGACCGGCCGGCTCGGGGCGGTGGCGGTGGCGGCGTCAGCTCTGCTCGATGAAGATGCACTCCCCGGGGCACTCCTCACTGGCCTCGGTGACGGCGTCCTCGAGGTCGGGAGGGACCGCGGCCATGCCAGCCGACCCACCCGGCTCGTTCTTGACGTCGTCGCCTTCCTTGACATAGGCCAGCCCATCGTCGAGGAGGGTGAAGACGGCGGGCGCGATCTCCTCGCACAGCCCGTCCCCCGTGCAGAGATCCTGGTCGATCCAGACCTTCATCGGCTCGCTCTCGTCCTTCGTGGTGGGGGCCCCTGCCCGGTCGGCCCCGGCGGTTGGCGGGCCCGAGCGGGACGAGCCCCCAACGGGGCAGGCGTTCACGGACCCCGATCCGGTGTCGTTTGCCAAGCCTACCGGTTCCGCCGGGGGCGCCGAGAAGACCCGACGACAGCTCCAGCTGGGGCGGGTCGTCACCCCAGCGGCTCAGGCGTGGCGAGATGAGCCGGAAGCCGGTAAGCCCGGTGTAGGGTCCCATCAGGAGCCTGCACGAGCCCCGAGGGAGGTGGTTCCGACGGCGACATCTGACGAGGAGCGACAGCAGTTCCCGCACCGGGAGCTCGAGGAGCTTCGGGCCAGGGCCCGCCAGGCCGAGGAGGAGATCACCCTGCTCCGCCGGCGGCTCTCGGAAGGGCCGGGGCGGGTCCAGTCCCTCGAGGAGCGGTTGCTCGAGACCAAAGGCCAGCTGGCCCACGCCGTCTCCCAGAACGAGAAGCTCACCTACACCCTGCAGCAGGCCAAGGAGCACATCGCCGGCCTGCGCGACGAGGTCGACAAGCTGACCCAGCCGCCGAGCGCCTACGGGACGTTCCTCGGCGCCAACGACGACGGGACGGTCGACGTGTTCTCCGGCGGCCGCAAGATGCGGGTGGCGCTGCACCCCGAGATCGACGCCGATGAGCTGCGCCGAGGCCAGGAGGTGGTCCTCAACGAGTCGCTCAACGTGGTGCTGGCCCGCCAGGGCGAGGACTCCGGCGAGGTCGTCACGTTGAAGGAGCTGCTGGCCGACGGCCGGCGGGCCATCGTCTTCGCCCGCGCCGACGAAGAGCGGGTGGTGGAGCTGGCCGACAGCCTGCGCGGGGTGCGCATGCGGGCCGGCGACGCCGTGCTGATGGAGAGCCGCTCGCAGCTGCTGGTGGAGAAGCTGCCCCGGCCCGAGGTCGAGGAGCTGGTCCTCGAGGAGGTCCCCGACGTCACCTACGCCGACGTGGGCGGCCTCGACACGCAGATCGAGGCCATCACCGACGCCGTCGAGCTGCCCTACCTGCACCGTGAGCTGTTCGGCGAGTACCGGCTGCCGGCGCCCAAGGGGATCCTGCTGTACGGGCCGCCGGGCTGCGGCAAGACGCTCATCGCCAAGGCGGTGGCCAACTCGCTGGCCAAGAAGGTGGCCGAGGTGACCGGCAACGCCAACGTTCGCAGCTACTTCCTCAACATCAAGGGTCCCGAGCTGCTCAACAAGTACGTGGGGGAGACCGAGCGCCAGATCCGCCTGGTGTTCCAACGAGCCCGGGAGAAGGCCGAGGAGGGCGTGCCCGTCATCGTCTTCTTCGACGAGATGGACTCGCTGTTCCGCACCCG
>JAJZNB010000201.1:0-2741 GCA_021848085.1 Actinomycetes bacterium | reverse complement strand
CATCGTGCCGCAGCTGCTGGCCGAGATCGACGGGGTGGAGTCGCTGCGCGACGTCATCGTGATCGGCGCCTCCAACCGCGAGGACCTGATCGACCCGGCGATCCTGCGGCCCGGGCGCCTCGACGTGAAGATCAAGATCGAGCGGCCCGACGAGGAGGCCGCCGCCCAGATCTTCTCGCGCTACCTGACCCCGGATCTGCCGCTCGACGCCGCCGAGGTCGAGCGTCTCGGCGGCGGCGACCCGGTCAAGGCGGTCAGCGCCGTGATCGAGGAGACGGTGCGCGAGATGTACCGGGCCGACGACGAGAACCGCTTCCTCGAGGTCACCTACCAGAACGGTGACAAAGAGGTCCTCTACTTCCGCGACTTCGCCTCGGGGGCCATGATCGAGAACATCGTGCGGCGGGCGAAGAAGCTGGCCATCAAGCGGGCCATCGCCGGCGAGGGGGACGGCATCCGCACCGCCGACCTCCTCGAGAGCATCCGGCGGGAGTACAAGGAGAACGAGGACCTGCCCAACACCACCAACCCCGACGACTGGGCGCGCATCTCGGGCAAGAAGGGCGAGCGGATCGTCTACGTCCGCACCCTGCTCGCCGACCGCGACGAGACCCGAGGCGGGCGCTCCATCGAGCGGGTGGGCACCGGCCAGTACCTCTGATCCACCCTGGTGGCGGCCCCCAGGGTTGCAGCCGGTGCCCGTCGGGCGCCTCGCCGGCCGAGGCGGGCGCCTCGGGCACACTAGGGTCGATCCCGTGGCAGTCGCCAAGGTGTGTGGGATCGAGACCGAGTACGGCATCCAGCACGTGGGCGGGGACGGCAACCCCGTGACGTCGTGCTCGCTGCTGGTCAACGCCTACGTCGCCGAGATGGCTCGGGTGGGCTGGGACTTCGAGGACGAGAGCCCCGGCAACGACGCCCGGGGCTTCGCCCGGGAGGGCTCGCTGCCCCCCGAGATCGAGACGCACCTGGTCAACGCCGTGCTGACCAACGGCGCCCGCTTCTACGTCGACCACGCCCACCCCGAGTTCTCCTCCCCCGAATGCATCGACCCGCTCGAGGCGCTGCGCTACGACCGGGCCGGCGAGGAGGTGCTGCGACGGGCCATGGCCAGCGCCCAGCGGCTGCTGCCGTCGGGCCAGTCCATCGTCGTCTACAAGAACAATTCCGACGGCAAGGGCAACTCCTACGGCTGCCACGAGAACTACCTGATGGACCGCCAGGTTCCCTTCGCCCGCATCGTCCGGCAGGTGACGCCGCACTTCGTCACCCGCCAGGTCTTCTGCGGGGCGGGCAAGGTCGGCGTGGAGACCCCGGCCGCCGCCGGCCTCGGCACCGTCTACCAGCTGTCGCAGCGCGCCGAGTTCTTCGAGGAGGAGGTCGGCCTCGAGACCACCCTGAAGCGGCCCATCGTCAACACCCGCGACGAACCGCATGCCGACTCGCAGCGCTACCGCCGCCTGCACGTCATCGTCGGCGACGCCAACCTGGCCGAGGTGGCCACCTTCCTGAAGCTGGGTACGACCTCCATCGTGCTGGCCTGCATCGAAGACGACGCCTTCGCCGAGGTGGACCTGGCCCTGGCCAACCCGGTCCACGCCATCCACGCGGTCTCCGCTGACCCGGAGCTGACCACCACCGTGGAGCTCCTCGACGGGCGTCAGATGACCGCCGTGGAGCTGCAGTGGGAGATCTACGACGTGGCCCGCAAGTACGCAGCGGAACGGGGCCTGGCCTGCCTGGGCAGCGAAGAGGTCGGCGCCGAGGTGCTGCGCCGGTGGGAGGAGGTGCTCCACGGGCTCGAGACCGACCCCTCCACGGTGGCGAAGCAGGTGGACTGGGCGGCCAAGCTGCAGCTGATCGAGGCCTACCGGGACCGTCACGGCCTCGACTGGGACGACCACCGCCTGGCCGCCCTCGACCTGCAGTACCACGACCTGCGCCCGGAGCGCTCGCTGTTCGCCCGGCTGCCGACCGAGCGGCTGGTCTCCGGCGAGGAGGTGCAGCGGGCCGTCACCGACCCGCCCCGACGCACCCGGGCCTTCTTCCGCGGCGAGTGCCTGCGGCGCTGGTCCCCGGCGGTGGCCAGCGCCAACTGGGACTCCATCGTCTTCGACCTGGGGACCGACCCGTTGCGGCGCGTCCCTATGATGGATCCGCTCCGTGGCACGGCCGAGCACGTCGAACAGCTCCTCGACAGGAGCCGTTCGGCAGCCGACCTGCTGGCACGGCTCAGCGGCGAACCAAAGGACACGAGCAATGGCTGAACGGGAGCAGAAGCGCAAGAGCGCCCCTGCACGCGAGGAGGAGCAGGCGCCCGAGGAGGCACCGACCGCCTCGGAGCAGGGCGAGAAGCTCAAAGCGGAGCTCGACGACCTCCTCGACGAGATCGACGAGGTGCTCGAGGAGAACGCCGAGGAGTTCGTGCGCAACTACGTGCAGAAGGGCGGGGAGTAGCCGCGTGGGCCTACCGTTCTTCGCGCCCGGCGACGATCCGGGCCCCGACTTCGCCGCCCTGGTGCGCCTGGCCCGCCCGGCGCCGGCCCCCGCGCCGGGCGGGCTGAGCGCGGCATCGCCCCTGTCGCCGGGGTCGCCGCCGGGCTATGACGGCGCCCGCACCGTCCGCCACGGCACCACCGTCGTCGCCCTGCGCTTCGCCGAAGGGGTGGTGATGGCCGGGGACCGGCGCGCCACCGAAGGGAACTTCATCGCCCACCGGGCCATGGAGAAGGTGTTCCCCG
>JAJZNB010000173.1 GCA_021848085.1 Actinomycetes bacterium | reverse complement strand
CCCGGGCACGGCGACCATCAACGGCTAGTGCCGCAACCGGGATCGTTTGCGCTGTTTGACCGTCACATCCGTGCCGGCAAGAGGAGCGCGCCGAGTGGGAGCGGGGAGGCGTCGACCAGCCTCCCGATGGTGCCAGTGCCGATCTGTGCGCCCGGATCGTCAACGCATAGTTGACGATCCGGGGTCGGCAACTTAGAGTTGACGCATGCTGCCGGATCGCATCTCAGTCGACAACCTGATCGCCTACGTCCGCTCGCTGCATCCCAACGGCGGACCCCTCGACCACCTGTCGGACGCCATCGTCACCGGACGGGAGCTGAGCGACCAAGCGGACGCCGTCATCGGCCACTTCGTGGACCAAGCACGCGCGTCGGGCGCCTCCTGGAGCCAGATCGGCCAAGCCATGGGCGTGACCAAGCAAGCAGCGCAGAAGCGGTTCACCGCCCGAGACGAGCCGCTCGTGCCCGAGGGCAAAGCCTTCACTCGCTTCACCCCGCGGGCCCGCATCGCAGTGGCCGCCGCCGGCCAGCTCGCCGAGGCCGACAAGGACGGCACCATCGACACCGCACACCTTGCGGCCGGCGCGCTCCTCGACCCAGCCGGGCTCGCCGCCAAGGCGACCCGCCGCCTCGGCGTCACCGCCGAGCAGGTCTACGACGCGCTCGACGTCGGCATCCCATCCCCCAGCGCCGATCCCGAACTCGAAGCACTGCTCGGCCTGCACTACTCGCCGGGGTGCCGCCAAGCCTTCAAGCAGGCCCTGCGAGCCGCCCTACGGCTTGGCCACAACTACATCGGCACCGAACACCTCCTGCTCGGTGCCGTCGCCAACGACGGTCCCGTCCCCGAAGCCCTCGCGACACTGGGCCTGCGGGCCGACCTGGTCGAAGGCGCCATCACCATCGAGATCGCAGACGCCGTGCTCCAGCAGCGACGCGACATGGCAGGCGCCCCAGCTCAACAGCGACACCAACCCGGCTGAGCACCGAATCTCCCATCGGGGTGGCAACAAAAGGGCCGTCCGACGCTCGAGCCGAAAGCCGATCGGCCGCTGTGGAGCGGTTCGGAGGCCACCGGCGTCGGGGCGAACGTTGCCGGTCACGGCACTGGCCGCCCGGGCGGTCACGGGTGGGGCGAGCCGATCGCTGCCAGGAAGCCCCCTCCGACCAACCCGAGGACGGCCACCGAGGCAGCCGTCACGGCGACGGTCCGCCAGCCGAGGGCCCGCCCGACCATGGCCATGGACGGGAGGCTGATGGCCGGCAGGGTGATCAGCAGGGCACCCAGGACGGCCGGGGCCACCCCGAGGGCGGCCAGCCCGAGCAGGACCGGGATCTCGCCGGCCGTCGGGATGACGATGAGCACCCCGGCCACCGCCGCCACCAGGACGGCCAGGAACCCCCAGTGGAGGGTGTCGGCCCCGAGCGGGGCCAGCCAGCCCCGGAAGGCCCCGATGAGGAGGACCACGGCGAAGTACTCCGGCACCAGGGTGATCCCCAGCCGGCCCACCGCCTTGACGAAACGGACGGGCGCCTGCCCTAGGTCGAACGGCTCGACCTTTGCCGTGGCCGGCTCCAGCGGCCGGGACGTGGCAGCCGACCGGTCACCGTCCGGGCCGCCCAACCGGGTGGCCACCAGCGGGACGGCCACGACCACCACCATCCCCACCACGATCCGGGTCAGCACCCACTGCCAGGGGGCCACGATCGCCATGAAGGCCAGCACGGCCGGGTTGAGCACCGGGTTCGCCAGCCACCACCCGAGCGCCGACGCCGCCGGCGCCCCGTTCCGGCGCAGGGTCACCGTGAGGGGGGCGCTGCAGCAGGTGCACATCATGGCCGGAACGGCGCACAGCCCTGCCACGATCGTCCCCGCCACCGTGGTCCGCCGGTCCAGCAGCCCCGCCACCCGACCCGGCGGGATGAGCGCCTCCATGGCTGCCGAGATCCCGATGGCCGCCACCAGGGCCACCCAGATGTCCGTCCCGTAGGCCACCGTGAACGACCAGGCGGCGTGCCAGCTCGGACCCGACGTGGCCGCCACCCCGCCCGCCGTCAGGATGGACGACCCCTTCCACAGGTGGCTCCCCACCAGGGTGGCCAGCTTGTGGGCGTACGGGTCCCACTTGGCCCACGTCACCCCGGCCACCGCTACGGCGAAGAACAGCACCGCCGCCCCCGCCATCGCGCCCCTTGTCGCCCCCCGCCCGGCCGCCCCCCGCCCGGCCGCCCCCCCCCCCCCCGGCGAGCCCCCTGCCGTCGCCAGGACCCCGCTGCCGGCCGACACGGCGGCAGCTCCTCCCGCTCCCGCCCCTGCTGCCGCCGGGGACCCTCCGCCGCCCGCCGCCGCCATCGGTCGCCTCGGTGGTCTGATCGGCTCCATCTCGTTCCTTCCCATCGGGGACGGCCGACGACGACCGGTCGCTGGACGCTCGTTCGCTGCGGTTGCTGCCCTTGCTCGACGTGGAGGCCGTCGCCCGGCTGCCGAAGTGCCGGGTGCCCGATGGTGGCCGGCGGGCGCGAGACGGGACCGGCTGCCTGATGGAGGCCGGCGGCTGCCGGCGGCCGTCAGTGGCGGGCGGTCGCCCTCGACGGTGTCGAAGGGGGCGTACGAGCGCTCGCTCCGCTGCCGCCCGACCGGGCGGCAAGGGGGCGGGCTCAGCGACGGTGCCGCATGCCGCCCCCCTTCGTCCGCTCGACCGGCGCGACCTGCACCGGCCGGACGAGCCTGACAAAGCGACGGCCTCGGCGCAACCGGGCAGCTGGCGGCGGCCGATGGTGGCTGGCGGCGCCCGATGGTGGCTGGCGGCGCCCCCGATGGCAGTCGGCGGCCGGTGACAGCCAGCGGTGGCCGGTGGCAGCCGGCGGCGCCCGGTGACAGCCGGCGGCGCCC
>JAJZNB010000195.1 GCA_021848085.1 Actinomycetes bacterium | reverse complement strand
CCTGGGCCTGTCGATCGTGCTGTGGGGGGTGGCCATGATCTGGAGCGCCACCGTCCACTCCTTCGGCGGGCTGCTGGTGGCCCGCCTGGTGCTGGGGGTGGTGACGGCGGCGGCGGGGCCGGTGGTGGCCTCGCTGATCGGCGACTTCTTCACCGCCGCCGAACGGGGCCGGATCTACGGCTACGTCCTCACCGGCGAGCTGCTCGGCGCCGGCGTCGGCTTTGCCGTCACCGGTGACATCGCCGCCTTGTCGTGGCGGGCCGCCTTCGTCATCTTGGCCCTGCCGGCCTTCGCCTTGGCCTGGGCGGTGCTGCACCTGCCCGAGCCGGCCCGCGGCGGCACCCATCCGCTGCCGGCGGTGGGACCCGACGGCCAGGTGGTGGCCGAGGAGCCGCCGCCGGATCCGGAGGCCGCCGGCGCTGCCCACGAGACCGACGCTCAGCGGCTGGCCCGCCAACGGGGCATCACCCCCGATCCGACCCGGGTGCTGCGCCGCGACGCCCGCACCATCCGCCTGGGGGCGGCCATCCGCTACGTGCTGCGGGTCCGCACCAACGTCACCTTGATCATCGCCAGCGCCTGCGGCTACTACTTCCTGGCCGGGGTGCAGACCTTCGGGGTGGAGTTCGTGAAGCAGCAGTACGGCATCGACCAGGCTCTGGCCAACCTGTTGATGCTGGTGGTGGGCGGCGGCGCCGTGGTAGGCGTGCTGGTGGGCGGCAGCCTGGGCGACAACCTGCTGCGCCGCCGCTACCTCAACGCCCGCGTGGCGGTGGCGGCGGCGGCGGCCATCGCCACCACGGTGCTGTTCGTGCCGGCCCTGCTGACCCGCAGCGTCATCACCGCTCTGCCCTACGTCACCCTGGCTGCCTTCGCCCTGTCGGCCCAGAACCCACCCATCGACGCGGCGCGGCTCGACATCATGCCGCCGCTGCTGTGGGGCCGGGCCGAAGGCATCCGCACCCTGCTGCGCACCTTGGCCCAGGCGCTGGCCCCGCTGCTGTTCGGCGTGGTGTCGGACTACGTCTTCGGCGGCGGCCGCAGCGGCCTGCAGTGGACGTTCGTGGTCATGCTGGTGCCGCTGGCCGCCAACGGCGTCATCTTGCTGCGCGCCCTGCGCAGCTATCCCGGCGACGTGGCCACCGCGGCTGCTGCCGCCCACCCGGCCCGTCCTCTCCCCGACAGCCGCACCCCCGGCTACGACCTGTCCTGAGCCGGGGGCGCCCGTCGCGCCAGGCGGCGGCTGGCCGTCGCGGTCGACACCGGCGCGGCAGCGCCGGCACCTCGCCGGCCGGCCCGTGCCATCCTGGGCGGGTGCGTGGGGCGCGGCGAGCCGGCCGACCGGGCGCCGGCCAGGGACGGGACGCGGACCGCGAACCGGGCGCCGGCCGGGGCGCGGCTGTTGCCGCCGTGATCACCGGCCGGCTGGCCAGCTGGCTCGGCGTGGTGTTCTGGCTGGCGGTGGTGGGCGCCGCCATCCCCTTCGCCAGCCGGCTCAGCTCGGTCGAGTCGAGCGCCCTCACCGAGCTCCTCCCGGCCGGAGCACCGTCCACCGTGGCGGTGCGGCTCGACCGGCGGTTCCCCTCGGGTCGGGCGCTGCAGGCCGAGGTGGTCTTCTTCCGGCGCTCGGGGCTGACCCCCGCCGACCTGCGGGCCGCCACGGCCGACAGCCGGCGGCTGCGCCAGCGCCTGGGCGCGGCGGTGGGGACCCCGTCGGCGCTGGTGCGCTCGCCTGACGGCAAGGCTGCCGTGGTGACGGTGGCCATCCCCGGCGGCGAGGTGCAGATCCAGCAGACGGTGGCCTCGGCCCGGGCGGTGCTGGGCGACGGCCGTGGCGGCCTCGAGATCCGGGTGACGGGCACGGCCGCCATCGAGGCCGACCTGCTGGGCACGTTCTCGGGGGCCGACCGCCTGCTGCTGGTCGCCACCGCCCTGCTGGTGGCGGTGCTGCTGGCCGCCACCTACCGCAGCCCGATCCTGTGGCTGGTGCCGCTGGCCGCCGTCGGCATCGCCGAAGCCGTGGCCGAGGCCGTCATGTACGGCCTGGTGCGAGCCGGCCTCACCGTCAACGGCCAGAGCGCCGCCTTGGTCACCGTCATCGTCTTCGGTGCCGGCACCGACTACGCCCTGCTGCTCACCGCCCGCTACCGCGAGGAGCTGCGCCGCCATGCCGATCACCGGCGGGCCATGCTGGTCGCCTGGCGCCGCGCCGCCCCGGCGGTGGTGGCCTCCGCCTTGACGGTGGCGGCCACCTTGGGCTGTCTGCTGCTGGCCAAGCTCAACATCGTGTCGGGGTTCGGCCTGGTCGGCGTGGTCGGCGTGCTGTCGGCGGCGCTGATCGTGCTGGCCGCCTACCCGTCGCTGCTGCTGGTGCTGGGCCGCAAGGTGTTCTGGCCGGCGGTGCCCCGCCAGGCGCCCGACCTCGTCCGCCGGGGCCCGTGGGCAGCGCTGGGTCGCCTGGTGAGTCGAGGGCACCGGCCGGTGTGGATCGCCGGGCTGGTGCTGCTGGGCAGCGCCGCGGTGGGGCTGTTCTCGGTCGACACCAGCGTCAGCTCCCTGAGCGAGATCCCCGCCTCGGCACCGTCGGCCCAGGGCTACGCCCTGCTGGCCGGCAGCTTCCCGCCCGGCGAGGTGTCGCCGGTGGACGTGGTGGTCACCGACGCCGCCGAGGTCCCCGCCGTGCGCCGGGCCCTGGCCGCCCTGCCGGTCACCGCCGCCGAGGGCCCGGTGCAGCGGGCCGGGCCGCTGGCCCGCTTCGACCTGGTGCTGGCCGTGAGCCCCACCGGCACCAGCGGGTTCGCCGCCATCGGCGCGCTGCGGGCGGCGGCGCGCGCCGTGGCCGGTGACCACGTCGTCATCGGCGGCCAGACGGCCCAGGACGTCGACATCGCCG
>JAJZNB010000263.1 GCA_021848085.1 Actinomycetes bacterium | reverse complement strand
AGCCCCGACTACAACAGCGCCCTCCTCCACGGTCCGGACGCCCCCGACCGGGTGGACGACGTGCTGCGGCGCATCAAGGAGACCGGCCGGCCGGCCACCGTGGCCCTGGCCGGGGCCGGCCTGGCGGCGGCCGGCCGGCTGCAGGACGAGGGGTGGGTGCTGGCGGCCGCCCTGCCGTTCATGTACGGCGAGCCCCGCCCGGGGGCGGCCGACGAGCGGGTGCGGCTGCTCCAGGAGGACGACCTGGCGGCGGCGACCGCCGTGCTGGCCCGGACGTTCCATGTCCCGGAGCAGAGCGCGGCGGCCTGCTACCACCCGGGGCTGTCCGGCGAGGACGGGATCCTCGCCTGGGGGCTGTTCGACCCGGAGCTGGTGTCGTGCGGCATCGACGTCCAGGTGGGCGACCACCTGTACGTCGGCTGGGCCCTCGCCACCGACCCGGCCCACCAGGGGCGCGGCTACGGGGCCCGCCTGGTCGGCCACGTCGACCACTGGTACTACCACCACGGGCGGCGCTCGTCGCTCCACGTCGGGTCGACGGCCGGTGCCCGGCTGTACGCCGCCCGCCAGCACCCGGTGGTCGAGCACTGGCAGCACTGGTCCCGCCCCCGCTGGCTGCTCGGGGCCTGAGCGCCCCGGGACGCCCCAGCCCTCCCCCAGGAGAGCCCCGGCGGCCCACAGGAGCGCCCGGGGGCGGCTCAGGGCCGGACGGCGCGCACCAGGGAGTACCGGGCGCCGGTCTCCTGGCAGGACACCGCCGTGAACCCGGCCCCCTGGAGCAGCCCGGACAGCTCGGCGAAGGAGAGCTGCTGGCCCTGGGTGCCGACGGCCATGAGCACCCCGAAGGCGGCCGCCTCCCGGGGCCCGGCCAGGTCGTCGTCGAGGAGCATCTCGTGGACGAGCACGGTCCCGCCCGGCTCGACGGCGTCGAAGGCCCGCCGGAGCAGCTCGGCGCAGGTGGCCGGGCGCCAGTCGTGGAGGACGTTGGACAGCAGCACGGCGTCGTGGCCGGCCGGCCAGGGGTGGCGGAACATGTCCAGGGCGACCGTCCCCACCCGGTCGGCCAGGCCGGCCGCCCCGATGCGCTCGCCGGCCGCCGCGCACACCGCCGGCAGGTCCACCACGGTCGCCCGCAGCCCCGGGTTGGCCCGGGCCAGGGCCACGGAGAAGCAGCCGGAGCACCCGCCGACGTCGAGCAGCCGGCGGGTCGCCGACAGGTCGGCGGCAGCCGCCAGGTCGTCGGCGGCGGCGGCCGAGTGGGCGTGCATGTAGGCCACCACCCGGTCGGCACGGCGCCGGTCCATCGCCCCGGCGGCCCAGTCGTCCCCGAGCATCCCGGCGTCACCCGGGCTCGGGACGGCCTCGTCGGGGTCGGGCGCCAGCAGCACGTCCCGCAGCCGCCCGGCCACCGGGTCGCCGCGCCGGTGCATGGCGAGCAGGCCGCCCCAGCCGAACGGGCCGTCCACCAGGTGGACGGCAGCCGTGGCGCTCAGCTGGAACCGGCCGCCCCGCCGGGTGAGCAAGCCGAGGGAGGCCAGCAGGGCGAGCAGCGACCGGAGCACCCTCGGGTTCCACCCGGTCCGCCCCGCCAGCTCCGGCCCGCTCGCCGGCGCCTCGGCCAGGGCGGCGAACAGTCCCACCTCGTCCGCCACCAGCACGGCCGGCAGCCACTGGGACGACAGGAACGCCGTCCACACCGGGCCGTCGTCGACCCGCCAGGCTGTCGCTCCGGCGACCGGGGCCCCCACGACCGGGGCCCCCACGACCGGGCCGGTCACGAGGCCGGGGTGACGGTCCAGTCGGGCCGGACGTAGTGGCAGGTGTAGCCGTGGGGGTAGCGCTCCAGGTAGTCCTGGTGCTCCGGCTCGGCCTCCCAGAACGGGCCGGCCGGCACCACCTCGGTGACGACCGGGCCGGGCCACCGGCCGGAGGCCTCGACGTCGGCGATGGTGGCCTCGGCCACCCCCTTCTGCTGGTCGTCCACGTAGAAGATGGCCGACCGGTAGCTGGTGCCGACGTCGTTGCCCTGGCGGTCCCTCGTGGTGGGGTCGTGGACCTGGAAGAAGTGCTCCAGCAGCCGCCGGTAGGTCAGCTTGGTCGGGTCGAACCGGATCTCGATGGCCTCGGCGTGGCTGCCGTGGTGGCGGTAGGTGGCGTTGGCCACGTCCCCCCCGCTGTAGCCCACCCGGGTGGCCACCACCCCGGGGATCTTGCGGATCAGGTCCTGCATCCCCCAGAAGCACCCGCCGGCGAGCACCGCCCGCTCGAGATCGTCGGCCATCTCGCTCCTCCTCCCCGGCCCCCTGCCGGGCCGGGCGCTGCCGGCCAGCCTACGGGCAGGCGGCCACCGGCGACTCGACCGGGTTGGACGGGGTGATCCCCACCGACCCGTCCGACGGGCCGAGGTTGTCGAGGGCGAGGTGGGCCACGAAGGCGGTCCGCGGGATGGGGTCGTCGGCGACGAACGGGTGCAGGCGGACGCCACGGGTGGCGTAGGTGTTGCGGCGGGCGACGAACTCGAACAGGAACGGGAACCGCCCGGCGTTGGCCGGCCAGGTGGCCACGAGGACGTACCGGTTGCCCGGCACCAGCTCGGCCGCCTCGAAGGCGACGACCAGGTAGTTCCGGTTGACCTGGCGGGGCGACCCGCAGGCGTTGTGGACGGTGAACACGGCCAGGCCGGCCCGCACCCGGGCCGGTGGCACCCGGGACAGGGCGCCGGCCGTCCCGGCGGCGGTGCCGGTGAGGGCGAGCGTGGCGCCGGCCGCCGCGGCGACCCGTGCGAGCGTCGCCGCCCGCAGCCTCCGTCCTCGGCCCATCACGACCCTCCGGCCTCGCTCCCGCCCGCCGGCGAGCCTAGGCGCGGGCCCGCCGGCCCCCGGGCGTACGGCGACGGCGGGACGCACGGCGACGGC
>JAJZNB010000149.1:2571-18824 GCA_021848085.1 Actinomycetes bacterium | reverse complement strand
GGCCGACGACCTCGAAGAGGAGCGGCGCATCCTCCACGTGGCGCTCACCCGGGCCCGTCGCCAGCTGGTGGTGCTGAGCGACGTGGCGGCGCCGTCACCGCTGCTCGACGAGCTCCTCGGTCGGATTCCGGCCGCCGGTTCAGCCCGCCCGGCCGCCGGAGGCGGTGGCAGGCCGGTGTCTGGAGCCAGGCGGCGCCGTGGAGCCAGTGCCGCGCCGGGCACGGCCCGGGGGGCGTCGGGGGGCGCCGGGGCGGCGGACGGCGGGGCGGCGGACGGCGGGGCGGCGGACGGCGGGGCGGCGAACGGCGAGGACGAGGCGGTCGACGCCCGCTTCGAGGCGCTGCGCCGGTGGCGCCGTGAGGAGGCCGCCCGCCAGGACGTCCCCGCCTACGTCGTCCTCAACGACCAGCACCTGCGCGGCATCGCCCGGCGGCGGCCGACCACCCTGCGCCAGCTGGCCGGCTGTCCGGGCATCGGCCCGACCCGGCTGGAGCGCTACGGCGACGACATCCTGGCCGCCCTCGACCAGGAGACGTCGAGCCCCGGCTGAGCCGGCTGGGCGCCGCCGGTTGTCGGCGTGGTCGGGCCGGCTGCGTCCGGGGGGCCGCCGGCCGGGGTGGAGCCCCAGCTGAGCCGGCGCTACGCGGCGTGCCGGCCGGTGCCGGCGCGGTGGCGTGAGGCCAGACCACCGGCCTTGCAGGCGACGCATTGGGTCGCCGTCGGCAGCGCCTCCAGGCGGGCTTCGCCGATGGCGCCGCCGCACACCTCGCAGCGGCCGTAGGTGCCCGCCTCGATCCGTCGCAGGGCGGCGTCGATCTCCTCCACGCGGGTCATCGCCTGGGCGTGCAGCGCCCGGTCGCGGTCCTGGTCGACGGCTGAGCCGGTCCCCTCCCCGAAGCCGTCGTCGGCGGTGCTGTCGGACACGGCGGTGTCGTCGTTGAGGGTGCGGATCTCCTCGAGCAGCGCAGCCGCCAGATCCGATTGCGCCTGCCGCTCGCGGCGCAAGGCGTCGGCTTGACGGCCGAGGAACTGGCCGTCGAGCGATGGGGTGGCACTGGTCGTCGTCATCGGATGCGTCTCTCCCCGCTGGTGGGTGGGATGGGGGCAGTTGGACCGCGGGTGGACTCGATCTATGCCCGCCGTCGCCGTCGGCGAACCGCGATGGTCGGTCGGAGCTGCGGGAGGTGGGCCACGGAGTGTAGGCGCGCTCTGGTGCCGCTAGCGTCGGGCATGGTGCTGTTCGACGACTCCGGCGACGGGTTCATCACGGTGGCCGACGGGAGCCAGCGCTGGGGTCGCTTCGGAGCGGCTGGCGTGCTGGCCCGTCATCGGCACCGCGACGGCCAGAGCTGGTACTTCGTGGCTCGCCGCTCGCGGCACTGCCACCAGGGCGGGACGTGGGCGATCCCTGGCGGGGCGCTGCACCGCGGGGAGGAGCCGCTGCAAGGGGCGCTGCGCGAGTTCGAGGAGGAGATCGGCTTGGCGCCCCCCGTGGTGCGGGTCGAGGCGGTGGTCGAGGACGACCACGGCGGCTGGTCGTACTGGACCCATGTGGTGGAGGTGGCCGAGCGCTTCGACGCCGGTCTGCCAGTGAGCTGGGAGACGGCTGAGGCCCGCTGGGTGCCGGCCGCGCAGCTGGGCGACCTGGAGCTCTTCGGCGCCTTCCGGAGCACGCTGCAGCGCCTGCAGATCCTGTAGGCGCGGGGGCTGCGGCGGCCCTGGCGACCGCCGGTCCACCACCGTCGTCCGCCTCGAGGCGAAGATGGGACCGATGCGATGCCACGGTGGGCGGCGCCGGTTCGAGACCGCTCGGCTGCTGAGCGCCGGCCTGCACCTGGCGGCCCTGGTGCTGCTGTTCATCGGGGTGATCGGCGCCCTGGTGGGCGGCATCGTCCTCGGCAGCCAGCCGACGGTGCCGTGGTGGCGGGCGGCGCTCATCGCCGGCGGCTGTGGCCTGGCGGTGCTGCTGGTCGCCTCGGTGGTGGCCGCCGCCGGCTGGGCGTTGCGGGTGACGCTGGCCACCTACGACGTCGCCAGTGCCGTGTCCGCCGCCCTGTCCGCCGCCCTGTCCGCCGCCGAGCCGGCGTCCGGCCCGCCACCCGATCCCCGGACGACGGGGCTGGTGCCGGTGGTCGACCGCGAGCGGACCAGCCCGGACCCCTGGCCGCTGCCGCCCGGGGTGGTCCGACTGGCCACGGTCCCCGCCTCGGCGCGGGCCGCCGAGGCAGCCCCGGAGACCCCTTCGGGGCGGCTGCACCGCCGGGCCGCTCGCCGGCCGGTGCTCAGCGGCTGACCGCCACCGTCGTCGTCTGGGCCACCGTCGTCGTCTGGGCCACCGTCGGCGCTGCCTGCCGCCAGCCAGGCTGGCCGGACAGGACCGATGGTCAGCCTCCGGTCGCCTCGCGCCACTGCTCGACCACCGTTCGAGGGATGCGGCCCCGGGCGGGCACCGCCACCCCGTTCTCCTCGGCCCACACCCGGATGGCCTTGTTGTCGAGCGACCCGCCCGCCGAGCCCCCCGCCGTCGAGCGGCGGGTCCGCCCCGACCCGGAGCCGCCGACCCGCCGGGCGTGTTCGAGGTAGACGCCGAGCGCCTGGCGCAGCTCCTCGGCATGCCGGTCGTTCAGGTCGATCTCGTAGGTTCGGCCGTCGAGCCCGAAGGTGACCGTCTCCACGGCCTCGCTGCCGTCGATGTCGTCCACCAGCTTCACCACGACCTGTTGTGCCATGGCAGCACATCCTGCAGGGTGCCGGGAGCCGGGGGCAAACCCGGCGGCGCAGGCCGTCGGGTCGCTGCGGCCACCGATGTCGGCGGGCCGGCCGCCGCGGCACCGTCCTCGGCGGCTGGCCCGCCGACACCCCGGCACCCCCGGCACCGGCGCCCCTGGCGGCTACAGCGCCCGCAGGACCGACTCGACCGAGCTGACGTCGAGGCCGGGCCCCGGTTCCACCAGCAGCGAGGTGATGGTGCCGTTGTCGATGATGGCCGCGTAGCGCTGCGACCGGATGCCGAGACCGACCGCGCTGGCATCCATGTCGAGCCCCATGGCCTTGGTGAAGTCCCCGTTGCCGTCAGCGAGCATCACCACCTTGCCGTCGACCTTCTGCGCCTTGCCCCACGCCCCCATCACGAAGGCGTCGTTGACCGCCACGCACGCCACGGTGTCGACACCCTTCTGGCGCAGGTCGTCGGCCCGGACGACGAAGCCCGGCAGGTGGTAGTCGGAGCAGGTCGGGGTGAAGGCACCGGGAACGGCGAACAGCACCACCTTGCCCTGGCCGAGCACCTCCCCGGTGCGGACCGTCTCCGGGGTCTGCCCGTTGAGGGTGCGGACCTCGACGTCGGGGATCTGGTCGCCCACCGCGATCGGCATGGTTCCTCCTTGTGTGGTGTTGCCTCGACACCGTCGGACGGGATCGTCGGACCGCTTCAGCATCGCACGTGGCGGTGACGACCCCGTCCGCTGACCGTCGGCGCCATCTCGCCCCAGCGGCGAGATCCGTCGTCGCCCGCCAGCTCGCCGCCACGGAACCCAGCCGGGCCGCGGGAGCGCAGCGGCCGTCGCCGGGCGATGCGTCGCCGCCGTCCGCCTCGCCGGCCACCGCGGTCAGCCCGACGGCTGCTTCCATCCCAGGGACTGGGCGATCTCCTTGCACGTCGGGCACAGCGGGTAGCGCTGCGGGTCGCGTCCCGGCACCCAGACCTTGCCGCACAGCGCCTGCACCGGGGTGCCGTTGACGATGCCCTCCACCACGGTCGGCCCGGCGGGGATGAAGTCGCCGTCCTTGGGGTGGAACCCCTCGAGGACGATGTGGGCCATCCGGTCGTGGTCACCGTCGAGGTCGGGATCACCGGCCGGAGCGTGCGGTGCCGGGGCGACGGGAGCGGGTTGCAGCACGGGTTCGGCAGTCGTCACCCTCCCATTGTGCCGTCCGCGGGGCCGCGCTGCTCCGCCCGGAGGTCGTCGGGGGCCGGGCGGCGGCCCGCCGCGAGGCGTTTCGCGCTGGGCGCGTCTCGCAACCCGCCGCCGCCGCGTAGCGTGGAGGCATGTTCGCGACATCGCAGGCAGCTGCGCTCGTCGGATGGAGCGTGCTCAGCGCGGTCGTCGGTGCCCTCGCCTACCTGATCTCCGACCGCTACAGCCGGTCGAGGGGCGTCACCCCGTGGCGGCTGCCGTCGATGGTCTGGGCGCTCATCGCCCTGGTGTCGGTGGCGGTGCTGCCCCTGGTGCTCCTGGCCCTGCCGGTGGCCTGCCTCACCACCCCGTCGGCCGACAAGCGGCGCAACGGCGGCCAGTCGCCTGCCGTGTCCAGAGGTTCCGCCGACTTCTCGCCGCAGGCGTCGTCCCTCGACGCTCCGGGGGCCGGCCCCGAGGCCGGCGTCGGCCAGCTGCCGCCGGTCCCTGAACGTCGCGACCTGCCGTTGTTCGGCTGGTACGCAGACCCCAGCGGGCGGCACCAGCACCGCTACTGGGACGGGCGCTACTGGACCGAGCACGTCCGCGATGACGGCGTGCGCAGCATCGACCCGCCTGTCTGACCGGGCTGCGGCCGAGCCGAGGGCCGGGCGCGACAGGACCCCGGCAGCGAGACCGGGGCCCTGACGGCAGTGGACGCATCTGGTGCAGCGGCGTGAGAACCCGACACGACCGCCGGCTCAGCGGCCGTGCCGCCGGCTCAACGGCTCCGGACGCCACGCACCGCATCGCGGGCCCGATCGAACAGTGCCGCCACCGGTCCCAGCATCAGGTTGCCCGGCGGGGCGTCGGGGGCGTTCGGGTGGGGATGGGTGGGGGCCAGCTTCTTGGCTGCCTCGTACCGCTCGCCGAGCTGACGCAGCTGGTCCGGGGTGACGCTGGCCACCAGGGCCGGCAGGGCGGTGGACTCCTCGGCTTCGGCGTGGGCCAGCACTGCCGTCCGCAGCTGGTGGAACTTGGCCATGAAGGCCGTCTCGTTGACGGGGTCGTGCTCCATGTCCGACAGGAGCTGCTCGGCCTTCGCCTGCTCGGCGATGCGGGCGTCGGCGATGGCGTTGCCGTTGGCCGCCTTGTCACGCAGCGTCGGGTACAGCACCTCTTCCTCGGCCACCTCGTGGCGGACCAGCTCGCCGACGATGTCGTCGAAGGCCCGCTGGCGCTCCGACACCGGTACCGCCTCGAAGCCCTGCAGCAGGGTCTTGGCCGTGGCGTGGTCTTGGTGCAACAGCGTCGAGAGGTCCGCTCCGGTCGTGGTCATCTGGGTCCTCCTTGTCTCCCGCCCATGGGTGTCTCTGCTCGCGCCATACCCGACCGACCGTGGGCGAACCGCCCGCTCGGGCGGACGCGCCCGCCGGAGGCGGGGCGGGTCGGGAGGCAGCCGCCCCCGAGGTGGGGCGGCCGGTCGCCACAGCCGGACCAGACCAGAGGCCGACGCTGGCCTGGCCGACGCTGGCCGCTTCAGAGGCCGACGCTGGCCGGGCCCGACGCTGGCCGGGTGCCGACGCTGGCCGTTTCAGAGGCCGACGCTGGCCTTGTCGGGGGTGCCGCTGGCCGTCACGGCGAACCAAGGTCCGCCGAAGTTGGCGATCCCCTCGCCGTAGGCCTCGCCGGGTGCGGTGTCCCCGGCCCACAGGTACAGCGGCCAGCCGTTGTAGGTGACCTGGCGGGTGCCGTTGGGCTGGGTGACCGATCCGATCAGGTTGGCGTGGACGCCAGGGCCGGCCTTCGGCAGCGGAGCCCCCGGCGCCAAGAACAGCGGCGGCCATTCGGCCAGGCACAGCGAGGTGACGCACTTGGGCTTGCTGGCATGGTCGAGAACGAACAGGTAGAGGGTCATGCCCTGGGCATCGACCAGCACCTTCCCCACGCCTTGCGCCGGCGCCACCGACAGGCGGGTGGCGGCGTTCACCGAGGCCACCGGAGCCAGGGCCGAGCGTGGCCTGGCGGCGTGGGCACCGCCAGAGGAGCACGCCGCCGCCGACAGGGCCACGGCGGCCAACGCCGCCACCGACCGCGCCCGCAGCCGCCAACCGATCGTGCTGGCACCTGACTGGCGACGCCGACCCGACCGTGCCGCCGGGGGGCGATCCTCGAGCGCTGGTCCGCGTCGGGCGACCATGGCTGCCTCCTGTTTGCTGGCCTCTCTACGGTAGACGCCCGCCGTCGGGCTGCCGGTTCAGCCGCCCGCCCCGAGCCGCTCGACCCTAGAGTGTGGCCGGTGGACGTCGGAGACCTGGCGCCGGACTTCGAGCTGCTGGCCGACGACGGCACCGCGCGACGCCTGTCGGAGCTGGTCGGACAGGGGCCGGTGGTGCTCTTCTTCTATCCGAGAGCCATGACGCCGGGCTGCACCCAGGAGAGCTGCATGTTCCGGGACCGCGGGCCGGAATTCGCCGCCTTCGGCGCAACGCGGATCGGCATCAGCCTCGACCCGGTGGAGCGCCAGCGCCGCTTCCGGGCCAAGCACGGCTTCGACTTCCCCCTGCTGTCGGATCCGAAGGGGGCGGTGGCCCGCAGCTTCGGCGTCAAGCGCAGCGTCCTGCCCGTGGCACGCCGGGTGACGTTCGTCATCGGCGCCGACCGGCGCATCCTCGGCATCGTGGCCAGCGAGCTCGACGTGGCCCGCCACGGAGACGAGGCGCTGGCTGTCTTGGCCCGTCACGGCGGCTCCGCCGACGGCAGCTGACCGGCGAGCCGAGGCGCGGCGGTGCCGAGCGCCTCGAGCTCGAAGATCCGGTGTCGGACCTCCACCATGAGCCGGCGTCGGCACCGGCGGGGAGGATCCGCGCATCGGGCCAGGCTGTCGCGGCGGTGCGCCTCGCGCACCTCCGCTCGGGCAGCCGCACCGGCACCGGCCAGGTCGAGCGGCGGTGACCGCCGACGGGTCGACCGGCCGGCATGGCGGCGGCTTCTGGATGGCGTCGCTGGTGCAATAGGCTCCGCGTGTACCCCTGTGCCCGTTCGACGGAGGAGAGCGACCTTGGCTGCATACGAACTGCCCGAGCTGCCCTACGACTACTCGGCGCTGGAGCCGCACATCTCCGGCCAGATCATCGAGCTGCACCATGACAAGCACCACAACGCCTACGTGACCGGCGCCAACCAGACCCTCGAGAAGCTCGAAGCGGCCCGCGCCGCCGGGGACTTCGCCTCCATCGTCGGACTCGAGAAGACGTTGGCGTTCAACCTGTCGGGTCACGTGCTGCACAGCATCTACTGGACCAACATGAGCCCCGATGGCGGCGGCGCCCCCGACGGAGAGCTCGGCGCCGCTGTCGACGAGCACTTTGGGTCGTTCGACGCCTTCAAGGCCCAGCTGACCCAGGCCACCACCACCGTGCAGGGCTCTGGCTGGGGTGCGCTGATGTGGGACCCGATGGGCAAGCGGCTCCTGATCGAGCAGATCTACGACCACCAGGGCAACGTGGGTCAAGGCGGCCTGCCGCTGCTCGTCATCGACATCTGGGAGCACGCCTTCTACCTGCAGTACAAGAACGTCAAGGCCGACTACGTGAGCGCCTTCTGGAACGTCGTCAACTGGGCCGACGTCAGCCGGCGCCTGGCCGGCGCCCGCAGCGTCACCCTCTGACCTGACCGACCGCAGCACATGGAGCGCACCGGCGGCCCGCAGGGGCCGCCGGTGCGCGTCCGGTCGCCGACCGCCAGCTGACGGCACCCGCACGTCCGTGGGGGCCGGCCGCAGGTCGGTCGGGAGGCGGCAAGGGTTCGAGTCCCCCGGGCTCGGAACGCGAAGCCCGTCGTCCGGCGGGCCGAGCTGGTCGAGGAGGTCCGACCGTCTGGTCCGCAGCGCGAAGCCGGTGGCGCCGGCCTCGGGCCTGCGGCCGCAGGTGGCGTCGGTGGGGGCTGGCGAGGGTGGCATCGGGGGTGGGTACGGTGGTCGCCATGCGCCTGGTCAGCTTCCACCTGCGTGGATCCGCCGCCGACACCCATGTGGACGTCGGCTCGGGAGCCAGGAGCGCCCCGGCGCGAGCTGGCATCGTGGTCGGCGACGAGGTGGTCGACCTGACCGACCCGCAGGTGGGCCTGCCGGGGCGGATGATCGACCTGCTCGAGGCCGGCTCGGCGGCGCCCGAGCGCGCCGGCCGGGCGGCCTCGACCGGAGCGGTCCGCCTGGCGCTGGACGAGGTGCGCCTGCTCGCCCCGGTGCCGCGCCCGCCGGTGGTGCTGGCCATCGCTCTCAACTACGCCGACCACATCGCTGAGCTCGACCGCAAGCGGCCGGAGGTGCCCACCTTCTTCACCAAGCTGCCGACGTGCATCGTGGGCCCGGGTGACCCGGTGGAGGTGCCGGTGGTGTCCGACACCCTCGACTACGAGGGCGAGCTGGCCATCGTCATCGGTCGCCGCTGCCGCCACGTCGCGGCCTCCGCCGCGCCCGAGGTGGTCGCCGGGTTCACCATCCTCGACGACGTCAGCGTCCGCGAGTGGCAGTGGCGCGCCCCCACCTTCACCATCGGCAAGTCCTTCGACACCCATGGCCCGATGGGGCCGTTCCTCGTCACCCCCGACGAGGTCGGTGATCCCCATCGGCTGCAGGTGCGCACCTGGGTCAACGACGAGCTGCGCCAGGACGGCAACAGCGCCGACATGCTGTTCTCGTGCTGGGAGCAGATCGAGCACCTCAGCACGGCGTGCACCCTCGAGCCCGGCGACGTCATCTCCACCGGCACCCCGGCCGGGGTCGGTGCCTCCTTCGACCCTCCCCGCTGGATGCGTGCTGGTGACACGGTCCGGGTTGCCATCGAAGGCGTCGGCGAGCTGAGCAACCCGGTGGTCGACGAGCCGGCCGGTGAGCGCCGCAGCTGACCGTCGGGACGACGCCGACAGCGGGCTGCGCGTCACCCGCAGCCTGCTGATCCCGCCCGACGAGCTGCAGTGGCGCTTCACCACCAGCAGCGGCCCCGGCGGGCAGCACGCCAACCGTGCCGCCACCAGAGCCGAGGTGCGCTTCGACGTCAACGCCTCGGCGTCGCTCGGGCCCCGCCAGCGCCAGCGTCTCCTGGAACGTCTCGGTCCCGTGGTGAGCGCCGCCGCCGCCGACGAGCGCTCGCAGCACCGCAACCGCGAGCTGGCCCTGGCCCGGCTGCGGCAACGCCTGGCCGACGCCTTGCGGGTCCAGGTCCCGCGCCGCCCCACCGTGCCGTCCCCGGCGGCTCGCGCCCGCCGGCTGCAGGAGAAGCGCCACCAGGCCGAGCGAAAGCGCCGACGGGCCGAGGATCGTGGCGGCGGCCGGTGACGGCACGTTCGGCTGTGCCTGGCGGCATCGCTCGCGTCGAGGGCGCGGCGTCAGGCGTGGCGGCGGGCCGCGCCCCGATCGTCGTCGAACCGGCCCCGCCAGGCGTCATCGAGGAACCGGTCGATCTCGGCTGTCAAGCGCTCGGGGGAGAGGCGCAGCTCCACCACTGACCGGGCCTGGACCAGCCGAGCGTCGGGCAGTTGCCGGGCAAGGTGGTCGGCATCGGTGAAGGGATGGATGACGTCGGCCTTGTGGCCGATCACCAGCGTCGGGACGAACAGGTTGTGGCGCTCCTCGTAGGTGGGGGCGATGGGCCCGACCAGCATGCCGTGCAGCACGGCGGCCGCCTCCTCGGGCTGCAGCTTCAAGGTGGTGAGCACGCTGTCGAGCACGCCGATGCCGGTGTGGGGCAGCCGGCGGGCACCGGCGGCCACCAGCCGCACCAGCGGCGCGGCGTAGTGCACTCCCATCAGCAACGGCACGAAGGCCATGGCAGCCCCGGGGACGGCCCACTCGAGCACCGGCATCTCGGCCACCAGCCCCACGACCCGCTCCGGCGCCCGCACCGCCACCTGCAGGGCCACGTTGGCCCCCAGCGACACCCCCCCCACCGCCGCTTCGGCCAGACCGAGCTCGTCCATGAGAGCCAGCACCAGGCGGGCATAGGAGTCCATCCGATGGGCCGAGGCGTGGCGCGGCTTGTCGGACAGGCCGTGACCGGGCAGGTCGAGCAGCACCACCCGGAACCCCCGTTCGGCCAGGTCACCAGCCAGACGCCGGTTCATCTGCGTGTCGAGCAGGATGCCGTGCATGAACAGCAGCACCCGGGGCCCGCTGCCGTGGACCTCGCAGTGCAGCGCCAGGCCCCCGATGTCGACCCAGTGCTCCTCGTAGGGTCGCCGCTCCACCAGCTCCGCCAGCCCCGCCAGCCGGCCGGGGCGCCGGGGTCCGCCGGGAACGGCACGCACGGTGCTGGCCCTGCGGGCGCTGGTGGCACTGCGGGCGGTGGTGGCCCTGCGGGCGGTGCCGGTGCTGGCCGCGCCGGCGCTGGCCAGGCCGGCGGCGGCGGCGGGCCGGCGTTTCGACGGCCCGGCGGGCGGGGGTTCCATGTCTGGGACCATAACGGGTCTCCCCGGCAGTCCCGGCGACCGCGCTGGCGGGCTCACCACCCGCCGGGTGCGGCGGGGTCGTAGCCGCTGCCGGGGGTGGCAGGCACCGGCCAGCGGTAGACGCCCGGGCGCCGGTGGGGCAGCGCCGGAAGGCGAGATCGGACCTCCTGCTGGCTGCGCAGGTCGAGGTCGGCCACCACGTGGCCCTCCCCCTGGGGGAGCGAGGCCAGCACCTGGCCCCAGGGATCCACGATCATGCTGTGGCCATGGGTGCTGAAGGTGCCGGGCCGGGCCCCGTCCTGCCCGGCTGCCACCACGAACACCTGGTTCTCCAGGGCGCGGGCCCGCACCAGCACCTCCCAGTGGGCCGGCCCGGTCTGGGCGCTGAAGGCGGCCGGCACCACCATGACCAGCGCCCCGCGCAGGGTCAGGATCCGGTACACCTCTGGGAAGCGCAGGTCGTAGCAGACGCTCAGGCCCACGGGCAGCTTCCGGGCGGCGCTGTCGGTGACCGTCGCCAGCACCAGATCGTCACCGGGCGCCACCACGTCCGATTCCCGCGACACCGCCCCGGGAACGTCCACGTCGAACAGGTGCACCTTGCGGTACACGGCACTGGGGGCGCCGTCGGGGGAGACCAGCACCGACGTGTTGTGCAGCCTGCCGGTCGGTGCCCGCTCGATGAAGCTGCCGGCCACCAGCCACAGCCGGTGGAGCGCCGCCGTCTCGCAGGCCCACGTTCCGGTCGGCCCGTCGAGCGGCTCGGCCGCCGCCCGCAGCCCAGCGGGATCGGCCGACAGCGAGAACAGCTCGGGGAGCACCACCAGCTCGGCTCTGTCGTTGGCCGCGGCGGCGACCAGCTCCGAGGCGTGCCGCAGGTTGGCGGCACGGTCTGACGACGCCGTGCACTGGACTGCGGCGGTCCGCATGGCCGGCGAGCCTACCGGTGTGCCGGGGAGGCAGCTGCCGGCCGTCTCGTGTCCGGTGCTCGGCCTGGTCGGGGACCACGAGAGCTCCGAGCTCCTGCCCCAGGCCCAGGCCTCGCTCTGAGCCGTCGTCGGCCCCAGCACCCTGCGGTGCTTCCCGCGGTGCGACGGCGCCGACGCCCAAGCCGGCAACCTGCGTCTGCGCGCCCAGGTGATCTGCGACGGGCTCGACGATGAGCTGGCCGACCAGCGGGGGTCGGGATCGTGACGCGCCCGGGCCCGCCGCCGCGGCTGCGGCGACGGGCCCGGGGTCGGCACAAGGCCGGTTCGCCGATCCCTCAGATCAGGTGAAGCCCAGCTTGCGCGAGCATTCGGGCCACTGGCCCCAGCCGTAGCGGGCCTGGAGGATCTGCGCCGCCTGATCCTGCTGGGCGGGCGGAGCGTTGGACGGCAGGCCGCTGTAGCCGAGGCTCTGCCACGTCGCCTCCGAGAACTGGTAGGCGCCGTAGTAGCCGTTGCCGGTGTTGTCGGCGTAGTTGTCACCCGACTCGCACTGGCGCAGCTCCAGCCACTGCTGCGGAGTTGGCCCGCCTGCCGCCGCCGTGGTGGCGGCCGGCGCCGGTGCGGTGGTCGTCACCGGGGCGGCCGTGGTGGTCGTCACCGGGGCGGCCGTGGTGGTCGTCACCGGCGCCGCCGTCGTCGTGGTCGTGACCGGCGGCGGTGGTGGCGGTGGTGGTGGCGGTGGTGGTGGTGGTGGTGGTGTCAGCAGGGACGTGAGCGCCACGACCGTGGCGGTGGGATGGGTGGTGCTGTCGGCCAACGTTCCGTGGAGCGCTGGCGTCGAGGAGATGTCTGCTCCGCCGGTGGTGAGATCGATGGCGGAGAGGTGATGGGTGGGTGTCGGCTGCTGGGCCAAGAGGCCGCCGCCGAGGGTGGTGGCGATGACAACGCCAAAGAGTCGGTGCTTCCGCATCCTGCCTCCCTGAGTCACGGAATCCCCGGAGGGCTCCAGGTGGGGCTGGGGAATGCGGGCGCCCGTCGTCTGAGCATTCGTCTCGCGGAGCCGTCGCCGGGAAAGGGCGGCCGGCCCTGGACTCTGTGAGGTCCCTACGAGGTGCGGACGGAGCAACCCTGGGGTTGAGCCTTACGCGCCTCCTTGTCGTGCTCGTCGTGCTGGTCCTGGTGGCCACCGCCACTCGACCCGGGGCCGAGGTGTGCCGGTGCTGACCGATGGGTAGGGCTCTACCGGTAGGGAGAGCTGGAGCCGGTAGGAAGAGCTGTGCCGGTGGCTTGGGCGGTCGAGGTGTGCTGCGTGTGCCATCTGCTGTCGGGCGAGGCCAGAGCGTCAGGTGCCGGAGGCGCCGCGGGCGCATCCAGACATGGCATCAGGTCGGTCCGGCGGTCCACGTGAGCGTCGGGTCGCAACCTCAGGCCCGAGCGGCGGCCTCCTCCGCGATGGCCGCGTGAACCACGCCTCCAAGTGGGTTCGTGAACACCACCCTAGGCGGCGGTGTCGAGCTGCGCAACGTGGAACTGCAAACCGTCCGTAACCAGATCGCAACCATCAGCCGGTGCACTGGGTGATAGATGCAACGATTGGCGGGTCTTGACCGGCGGTCGTGCCTCGGTTCCCCGGCTGTCTTCTCCAGCTGTGGTGCCCCGCGGTGTGCCCCGGCTGTCGTGCCCTCGGGTCGCCGAGGCGGCGTCAGCTCGGGCCGCCAGCCGCCAGCCGCCAGCCGCCAGCCGCCAGCCGCCAGCTCGGGTCGCCGAGGCGGCGTCAGCTCGGGCCGCCAGCCGCCAGCTCGGGCCGCCACCCGCCACCTGCCACCTGCCACCTGCCACCGGCCAGCTGTCAGCCGGCGACCCGCCGCTGCCCGGAGCCGGCCGCCAGCGCAGCGGCGGCCGCGGCCACGGCCTGCTCGGCCACGGCATCGGCCCCTCTCGCCTCACGCACCCCGGTCAGGGCCGTCACCGTCACATGGTCATGGGACAGCAGGGTGGCGTCGGTGCCGGGATCCTGCGACGTCCCCGTCCGCGGTGGCGCCAGGTCCAGGCGCAGCGTTCCCGACGGCGCCGGCGGCAAGGCGATGTGCGCCTCGGCCGGGCCGGCCGCCTCGTGAACGGCGGAGCGGATGGTGCCGCTGGTGCCGAGGCGGGCCCGGCGGACCCCCGCCACCCGCGCCAGAGGGACGTCGGGAACGTTCACGTTGAGCACCGTGGCCGGTGGCGCCTGCGCCAACAGGTCGACCAGCGCGAGGGCCACGGTGGCGGGCGTGTCCCACGGCACCGGATCCTCCCCGAAGCGCAGCGACACGGCCAGGGCCCGCAGGCCGAAGTGGGCGGCGGTCAGCGCCGCCCCGACCGTCCCCGAGTGCAAGGTGGAGCGGCCGACGTTGGCCCCGTGGTTGATGCCCGACAGCACCAGGTCCGGCATGGGCCCGAAGGCGCCGACGCAGGTCAGCATGGCGGCCAGCGCCGGGGGTCCGTCGATCCCGAAGGCGGGCACCTCGGCGATGCCCTCGAGCACGTGGGTCTCGTAGTCGACGCCTTGGCGGGAGTGGATCGGCCCCACGGCGGCCCCCGCCCCGCTGTAGTCCACCAGCGGGGCCACCACCACCACGTCGTGACCGGCGCCCACGACGGCTCGGGTCAAGGCGGCGATGCCGGGGGCGCGCACGCCGTCGTCGTTGGTGACCAGGATGCGCACGGGGAACCTCCGCTTCGCCTCCAACTACCATACCGATGCCATGCCGGGCTCCTCTCCGCTCCCACTGCCTCCCTCCGGGGCACAACACGTCATCGGCCACGGCCGCCAGGTCGCGGTGGTGACCGAGGTCGGCGCCACCTTGCGCAGCTACCGCGTCGCCGACGAGGCGGTGGTGGACGGCTTCGACCAGTCCGAGCTGGCCTCCGGCGGGCGGGGACAGGTCCTCGCCCCGTGGCCCAACCGGCTCGGCGACGGCCGCTACAGCTTCGAGGGCCGGTCGGGCCGGGCCCCCCTCGACGAGCCCGAGCGGCGCAACGCCATCCACGGCCTGGTGCGGTGGATGCCCTGGTGGGTGGAGTCCAGCGCCCAGAACGTGGTGGTGCTCGCCTGCGTGCTGCACCCCCAGCCGGCCTACCCCTGGCGGCTCGAGCTGAGCGTCGAGTACCGCCTCGGGCGCGAGGGGTTGACCGTGGTCAGCCGGGCCACCAACCGCTCGGAGGGGCCGGCGCCGCTCGGTGTCGGGTTCCACCCGTATCTGACGGTGGGTCCCGGCGGCGTCGACGCCATGCGGCTGGCCCTGCCGGCCCGGCGCCGGTTGGTCACCGACGAGCGGGGGCTGCCCACAGGTGACGCGGCGGTGGCCGGCACCGAGTTCGACTTCACCGGAGGCCGCGTCATCGGACCCACCCGGCTCGACACCGCCTACAGCGAGCTGTCGCGCGGCGACAACGGGATGGCCCGGGTGCAGGTGGACCACGTCGACGGCGGCCGGGGGCTCACCTTGTGGCTCGACGACGCCTTCCGCTACGTGATGGCCTACACCGGCGACGCCGTGGAGCCGCCTGGTCGCCGGCGCCAGGCGCTGGCCCTCGAGCCGATGACCTGCCCGCCCGACGCCCTGCGCAGCGGCACCGATCTGGTGGTGCTCGAGCCCGACGCCTCGTGGCGGGGCAGCTGGGGGATCACCCCCCGGTAGGCAGCTGGGGGATCTCCCCCGGAGCGCCGAGCAGCTCATGGGGACCGCGTCGGGCGCCGAAGGCCAGGACCGTCCATGGCGGGTCGAGGATCACCGCCGGCATGGGGCGTGGCGGGTTGGCCGGCTGGGAGGCGCCCTCCTAGCATGCGCGCCATGGATCTCACTGGCACCTCAGCGCTCATCACCGGCGGCGCCTCCGGCCTCGGCGCCGGCACCGTCCGCAAGCTCACCTCCATCGGCGTCCGCTGCACCATCTTCGACCGCAACGAGGACGGTGCCAAGGCGCTCGCCGCTGAGCTCGGCGCCTCTGCCAACTACGCCGCCGGCGACGTCACCGACCCCGACGACTGCCAGCGGGCCGTCGACCAGGCGGCCGAGGGCGGCAACCTGCGGGTGGTGGTCAACTGCGCCGGCACCGGCTGGGTGGGACGGGTCATCAACAAGGACAACTCTCCTCACGACCTGGGCGCCTTCAAGTTCATCCAGGATCTCAACGTCATCGGCACCTTCAACGTCATGACCCGCGCCGCGTCGGCCATGGCCCAGCAGGCCGCCCTCGAGCACAACGAGCGGGGCGTCATCGTCAACACCGCCTCGGTGGCGGCCTTCGACGGACAGATCGGCCAGCTCGCCTACTCGGCCTCGAAGGGCGCGGTGGTCGGCATGACGCTGCCGGCCGCCCGGGACCTGTCCATCGTCGGCATCCGGGTCAACACCATCGCCCCCGGCCTGTTCGACACGCCGCTCCTGGCCATGCTCCCCCAGGCGCAGCGCGACGCCCTGGCCCAGTCCGTGCTGTTCCCCAAGGAGCTCGGCAGCCCGGCCGCCTTCGGCGAGCTGGTCGCCCACCTGGCCCAGAACAGCTACATCAACGCCGAGGTGATCCGCCTCGACGGCGGCATCCGGATGCCACCGAAGTAAGGACCACGGACGCCCCGGCCGCCGGGCCCAGGCAGCCCGGCGCCGGGGCGTCGGCGCGACCGGACCGCCCGCACCGGCGGAGGGCGGGGCCGACCGAGGGCGACGAGAGCGGAGGGCGAAGAGGGCAGAGGACGAAGAGGCGAAGGGCTGCCGACGGCGCCGCCCGGGTAGGGGAGACCTGGAGGATCAGCGGCAGGCAGCCTCACGCCGTTGACACGCTGAGAGCCCACCCGGACCCGGTGGTGGGCCGCCAACGAGGAGGTCATCGCCACATCATGCGAACCGTCACCGTCAACGGCGTGGAGCTGTCGGCCGTCGGGCTGGGCACGTGGCAGTTCGGCTCGCGCACCTGGGGATACGGGCCCGAGTGCTCGCGCCAC
>JAJZNB010000149.1:0-2561 GCA_021848085.1 Actinomycetes bacterium | reverse complement strand
CATCGTGCAGCGCTCGCTCGATCTCGGGGTGCGGGTCGTCGACACCGCCGAGCTCTACGGCTTCGGCCGCTCCGAGCGGATCGTGGGGCGGGCTCTCGCCGGGCGCCGCCAGCAGGCGTTCCTGGCCACCAAGCTGCTGCCGGTGCTGCCGGTGGCGCCGGTGGTGCTGCAGCGGGCCCGAGCCAGCCTCCGCCGGCTCGGGGTGCAAGCCGTCGACCTGTACCAGCTGCACCAACCCAACCCCACCGTCCCCCTGTCGCAGACCATGGCCGGCCTCGGCCGCCTCCTCGACGACGGGCTGGTCCGCCACGTCGGGGTGTCGAACTACAGCCTGCACCGCTGGCAGCAGGCCGAAGCCGCCCTGGGGCGGCCGGTGCTGTCCAACCAGGTGCGCTACTCGCTCGTCGACCGCAGCCCTGAGGCGGAGCTGCTGCCGTGGGCCCAGCGCCACGACCGGCTCATCATCGCCTACAGCCCGCTGGGGCAGGGGCTGCTGTCGGGCCGCTACGACGAGAACCATCCCCCCTCGGGGGCGGTGCGGCGCAGCTCGCCGCTGTTCCTGCCCGACAACGTGGCCCGGGCCCGGCCGCTGGTCGACGCCCTCCGGCAGGTGGCTGCCGCCCACGGGGCCACGCCGGCCCAGGTGGCACTGGCATGGCTGGTGCGGCGCCCCAACGTGATCGTCATCCCCGGGGCCAGCTCGGTGGCCCAGGCCGAAGCCAACGCCGAGGCCGCCGACCTGCAGCTGAGCGACGACGAGGACGCCGCCTTGTGCGCCGCCTCCGACGCCTTCGTGCCGGTCGGCGGGATGGCTGCCCTGCGCGGCCTGGCCCGCCGCCAGGCCGACGACACCCGCGCCGAGCTGCGCCAGCGGGTGGGAGCGCTCGCCGATCGGGCCGCCGGCGACCCAGGGGGGCTGGTCGGTGGCCTGCTTCGCGCCGCCCGCCAGGCCGGGCGCCAAGCAGCCCGTCAGGCCGCTGGCGGTGTCAGCCGAGCCGGTTGAGCCCGGCCACCTCTGTCGGGCCGCCGGCCCCACCCGGCGGAGAGCCGCCAGGTGGCTGCGCCGTTAGGCTGACCCGCTGAGGGGGCCGACGATAGGAGGTGGTGGAGACGGCCGAGGGCACGGAATTCGACGTGGTCGTCATCGGCGGTGGCCCGGGCGGCTACGCCACAGCGCTCTACGGTGCTTCGGCGGGCCTGTCGGTGGCCGTGGTGGAGAAGGACAAGGTGGGCGGCACCTGCCTGCACCGCGGCTGCATCCCCGCCAAGGAGTTCCTCGAGACCGCCGCGGTGCACCGCACCGTCGCCGGGGCCAAGGAGTTCGGGGTGCAGGCCGACCAGCCCACCGTCGACTTCGCCGTCAGCCAGGCCCGCAAGCAGAAGGTCGTCGACCAGCTGCACAAGGGCCTGAGCGGCCTGATGAAAGGCCGCCACATCACCGTCTTCGCCGGCACCGGGACCTTGCTGGCCGACCACCGGGTGCACGTCGAGGCACCCGACGGGTCCTCCACCGACGTCCACGGCGCCGACATCGTGCTGGCGTCGGGATCGGTGCCGCGCACCATCCCCGGCTTCGACGTCGACGGGCGGGTGGTGCTCACCTCCGACGAGGTGCTCGATCTGCAGCGGGTGCCGTCGTCGCTGGTCGTCATCGGCGGAGGCGCCATCGGCTGCGAGTTCGCCTCCATGTTCTCCGACCTGGGCAGCCAGGTCACCGTGCTCGAGGCCATGCCGGCCCTCCTGCCCGGCTGCGATGCCGACGTGGCTGCCGTGGTGGCCCGCTCCTTCCGCCGCCGAGGCATCACCGTCCACACCGGGGTGCAGGTGACCGGGCACGAGCCCAACAGCAGCGGCACCACCGTCAGCTTCGGCGACGGGCAGACGGTCGCCGTCGATGCCGTGGTGGTGTCGGTGGGCCGCCGCCCGCTGACCGAAGGGCTGCTGGGGGACGGCACCGGCGTGCAGATCGACCAGCGTGGCTTCGTCGTCGTCGACCAGTTCCAGCGCGCCACCGCCGAGCGGGTGTGGGCGGTGGGTGACGTGGTCGCCACCCCCCAGCTGGCCCACGTCGGGTTCGCCGAGGGCATCGTGGTGATCAAGTCGATCCTCGGCGAGCCGGTCGTGCCCGTCGACTACGGCAAGGTGCCGTGGGCCATCTACTGCCAGCCAGAGGTGGCCTTCGCCGGCATGACCGAAGAGGCGGCCCGGGAGGCAGGCATCGACGTGGTGGTGAAGAAGGACCCCTACGGCGGCAACAGCCGGGCCCGCATCCTCGGCGAGACGGACGGTCTGGTGAAGGTCGTCGCCCGCCGCGAAGCCGACGGCCGGGCCGGGCCCATCCTCGGCGTCCACATGGTCGGCCCGTGGGTGACCGAGCAGCTCGGCCAGGGCTATCTCGCCGTCAACTGGGAAGCCACCCCCGACGAGGTCGCACAGTTCATCCAGCCGCACCCCACCTTGTCCGAGTCCTTCGGGGAGACGGTGCTGGCTCTTACCGGCAGGGGGTTGCACGTTGGCTGACGTCTTGATGCCTCAACTAGGCGAGACGGTCACCGAGGGGA
>JAJZNB010000197.1 GCA_021848085.1 Actinomycetes bacterium | reverse complement strand
CCGAAGCGCGCCAGGCGATCCCGGTGCTCCACCACGATCGTCGTCACCTCCGGGTCCTTCAGCAGACTGAGCAGCTTTGTGCGGTGGCCGTTCAGGCCGGAGCCGACCTCGGCCACGACCTTCGTCGGCGCCAGTCCGTCGGCTGTCGCTTGCATCGTGAGCCTGGCCGCCTGGCGGTCCAGATCGGCGCGCTGATCGCCCGAGGACACCCTGGCGTAAAGCGCCACGCCAGCCCGGCCAGCCGGCGGCTCCTCGACCAGGATCGTCTCCGTCGCCAACTGGCGGGCAGGCACCGGCAGCACGTCGGCGTGGAACCAGCGGCACGCGCTCTGGCGGCTCACGCCGTTCGCCTTGGCCCACTCGGACAGCTTCACGGCCACGATCATCTCAAGACCCTGCGACAGTCATGCTCTAACTAACGAAACAGAACCACGCGAAACCGTCAACGGTTGGCAACCCCGCTCCACCAGCGGGCACGACCGCCGCGGCGGCGGGCCGGGACCGCGGCACCACGACGGCTGGTAGCCGTGGTCGCCAGCAGCCGGGCGGCAGCCAGCGCCTCGGCCCCGTCGGCCATCTCGAGCAGCACCCGGGGCCGGCGCCGGCCGGCCTGCGCCGCGGCCGACGCGGTGGACGCCGGCGTGGCGCCCGGCCCGGCAGCGGCCTCCGTGGGGGTGTCGGGGCGGACCGTCCCCCGGCTGGGCAGCGCCACCAGCACCACCACCATCCCCGCCAGCACGACCAGCGCCCCCACCACCAGGGCCAGGTCCATGCCGCTGACGAAGGCCTGACGGGCCAGCGAGGCCAAGGTGGCACCCAGCGAGCCGCCGGCGCGTCCGGCGACGGCCAGCGCCCCGCCGAGCGAACCGGTGATGAGCTGCTCCAGGCCGCCTGGCAGGTGCCGGCCGGCCAGCACCGGGGCCAGGCGTCCCTGGTAGCGGGTGTTGAGCAGGCTGCCGAGGATGCCCACCCCCAGCGCTCCGCCGACCTGCAGCCCGGCACTGTTGGTGGCGGCCCCCACCCCCGACCGCTGGGGGGGCAGCGAACCCATGACCGACTCGGTGGCCGGCGCGAACGCCAGGCCGGCGCCGATCCCGATGAGGAAGAAGGCGGGGAGGGCGGCGTCGTAGCCGCCGGCGGCGGTGGTCCGCGACAGCAGGGCCAGGCCGACGGCGATGGCGGCCATGCCGGCGGCCACCACCGCCTTGGTGCCCACCCGGTGGGCCAGCACCGCCGAGGCGGGGGCCACCACCACCAGCACCAACGCCACCGGCCCGACCCGCACCCCGGTGGCCAGCGGGCTGTAGCCCAGCGAGAACTGCAGCCACTGGGTCAAGATGAACAGGAAGCCCATCAGGGAGAAGATGACCAGGGCCAAGGCGGCCATGGCCGCGCTGAACCGCCGGGACGAGAAGAACGACAGGTCGAGCATGGCGTGGTCGCAGCGTCGCTCCCAGGCGACGAAGACGCCCAGCAGGGCCAGCCCCCCGGCCATGGCGCCCACCACCGCCGGGCTGCTCCACGATCGGCTGGGCGCCTCGATGACCCCCCACAGCACCAGACCCAGCCCGGCCGTCGACAGCAGCGCCCCCAGCGGGTCGGGACGCGCTGCTGCCGGGTCGCGCGACTCGGGCACCAGCCACAGCGAGGCGACCAGGCCTACCGCCACGATCGGCACGTTCACGAAGAAGACCGACCCCCACCAGTAGTGGGCCAGCAGCCAGCCGCCGGCGATGGGGCCGATGGCCACCCCCAGGCCGGTGGTCCCCGACCAGATGCCGATGGCCCGGGCCCGGCCGCGGGCGTCGGCGAAGACGTTGGTCAGGATCGACAGGGTCGACGGCATGATGGCTGCGGCGCCGACGCCCATCGAGGCCCGGGCGGCGATCAGGGCGTGGGGAGTGCCCGACAGCGCCGAGGCGGCCGAGCCCAGGCCGAACAGCACCAAGCCGGCGTTGAACACCTTCTTGCGGCCGATGCGGTCGCCGAGGCTGCCGGCGGCGAGCAGCAGGCCGGCGAACACCACGGCGTAGGCGTCGATCGTCCACTGCAGGTCGCTCGACGAGGCGTGCAGCGCCCGGATGATGGTCGGCAGGGCCACGTTCAAGATGGTGTTGTCGATGTTGACCACCAGCAGGCTGACGCACAGCACGGCCAGCACCGCCCAGCGCCGGTTGCCGGCTCCGGGGCTCACCGGGCCGGGGCTCACCGGGCCGGGGCTCACCGGGCCGGGTCGGGGATCGCCGGAGGCGCTGGGGCCCCGGGGGTGCCGATCATGGAAGAGCGCTGGTCGCCGCCGGGGACCGCCCGCCGTCGACACCGTCACCGAGGCGGTCGACGGGGTCGTGGCCGGGGTCGTGGCCGGGGTCGTGGCCGTGAGCGCCGGCGGGGACGTGGCCGGGGTCGTGGGCGCCGGCGGGGACGTGGCCGGGGTCGTGGGCGCCGGCGGGGACGTGACCGGGGTCGTGGCCGTGGGCATCGGCAGGGACCGGATAGGTCCCCGCCTCGATGGCGAGGTCGCGTTCGACGAGGTCGGCCAAGGTCGTGGTCTGCAGCGCCGCCCGCACGGCAGCGGCGGTAGCCGTCCACGTGTCGTGCAGCGGGCACACCGTGTGCCAGCGGCACGGGCCGGTGCCGAGGGTGCAGCGCTGCGGCGTCAGGGGACCCTCACCGGCCTCCACCACGGCCAGCACGGTGACCTCGGCCGCCGGTCGGGCCAGGCGGTAGCCGCCGTGGCTGCCGAAGGACGACACGGCCAACCCGGCATGGACCAGGTCGCCGAGGATCTGGGAGACGAAGGTCCGAGGCACTTCCATCTCGTCAGAGACTTGGCGCAGCTTCAGCGGCGGCCCGTTGCCGCTCGTGCGGGCCAGGCAGATGGCGGCCCGCACCACGTAGTCGGCGCGCTTGGACAGCACCAAGTTCACGCACAAAATGTAGTGATGCACTTGACATGAAGTCAATGTATGGGCCGGTGGGGTGTGGGGTGCGGTGTCGTGCCGGTATGCAATCAACCCTGGCCGACGCCAGGTAGAGTGAGCTACTCAACTTGTGGGTGACAGCGGAGATCGAGGGAGCGGTCGTGGGCCGCCCGCTTCGGCGTCCTGTCCACGCCGCGACCGGCGCGGGCCGGCGGCGCCGTCGACCTGCCGGTCGCCCCACTGGCAGAGGGGTGCGTCGTCCATGAACATGACCTTGTCGAAGCGAGGTGACTACGTGATGCGGGCCGCCATCGCCTTGGCGCGTGCCTTCGACAGCGGCACCCCCCGCAAGATCCGCGAGGTGGTGGCCGACACCGAGATGCCCCAGACCTTCGCCTCCCAGATCCTGGCCGACCTGGTGCGTGGGGGGCTGGCCCAGTCCAAGGCGGGCCGCGACGGCGGCTACTGGTTGGTCCGCCCGCCGACGGAGATCAGCGTCCTCGAGGTGATCGAGGCGGCCGAGGGGCCGCTGCGGGCTGAGCGCTGCGCCCTCGGTGACGACCGCTGCAACTGGGAGGCGGTCTGCCCACTGCACGAGACCTGGACGGCCGCCACCGCGGCCTTGAGCGACCTGCTGGCCAACACCAGCCTGGCCGAGGTGGCAGCCCGCGACGCCGCCATCGAGGCAGGCACCTACAGCGCCCCGCTCGACTCACACCGGTCGCACGCCTCGTCGGTGGCCGTCGACGACCGGGTGCAGGTGGAGCTGGGCCGCGAGGCGGCGCGCCTGGCTCTGGGGCGCCAACGGGGCCAGCTGGCCGATGTGGTGCAGGCTGCGCTGGGTACCGAGGCGCAGCCCGAGGCCACGACGGGCCGCCGGCGGCCAGGCCGGGTGGAGTGCTCGCTCGAGGCGGTCGGCGGTCGCCGCTCGGCCAGCGACCGCTACCTGCTGGCCTGGCGGGTGGCGGGGGTCGACGTCGGCACCACCGACACCTTCGAGGGTGAGCTGTCGCTGACCAGCGTCGACGACGAGCGCAGCGAGCTGCAGGTGTCGGGTACCTGGCATCACCGGCCTGACCCGGCCGATCCGCTGCCCACCGCCGAGCTCGAACGGCAGGCCCGGCGGGCGCTGCGCAGCTTCCTGCGCGGCCTGGCCGGCGCCGTGGAGCAGGAGCCGGTGCTGGTCCGCTGACCGGCGCCGCCAGGCGCCGGCCGCCAGCGTGACCGGCGGCCGGCGCAGTCGGTCAGATGCGATTTGGTGCGATCGCGGTGCGATCGCGGTGGGGTCAGGGCCGGTGCCGTCGAGGGCCGGTTGCGGTCAGGTGAATGCCACGTGATGGATGTAGCTGCCTCGGTCCTCGAAGGGCATGGTGAGGCAGGGGCCGATGACCCCGCCGGTCAGCGAGCACACCGAGCTGGTGGGATGCGGCCGGCGCCAGCCCGCCATGTCGGTGGTCTTGTACTCGCTGGCCAGGTCGCTCAAGGCCTGCTGCAGCGCCGCCCGCAGCACCTGGCGCGGCGTCCGCCCGGCCAGGTAGTCGTGTCGAGGCCGCAGGGATGAGGTGTCGGGGACCAGCACCCGCATGGCCAGGTTGTCGAGCGGCTTGATGTCGAAGCGGTGCAGCGGGTCGCGCCGGTCGTCGAAGCCGACCACGGCGGCGGGCAGGGCGCCGAACAGCTGGTGATGGAGGGCGTCGACCACGGCGGCGAAGACGGTGGGGGCCGGCCCGTCGGTGGTTCCCGGCGCCGCCCCCAGCTCCACCCCCGCCGGTGGCTGGTAGGCCGATCCGTCCCAGCCGACCAGCAGCGACAAGGCGGCGGCTTCGGCGCCGGTGAGGTCCGGCTCCTGCCGCAGGGCCAGCAGGAGCGGCAGCAGAGACCGGGCCCGCTTGTCGGCGATGCCGATGGCCCGGTCGATGGCGGCCAGGTCCTCGAGAGTCAGGCGGCGGTGTCCGGAGATGCGGTCGTTGATCTCCTGCACCCGCTGGAAGGTGCCGGCCGGCTGCCCGGGCGCGACGGCGGCGTCCTCGAGCCAGTCCACCGACGGCTTGGTGTTCCAGTTGGCCAGGTAGCCCTGGGCCGGGTTGACGGCGTGGGGCATCTGGTCGAAGGGCATCATCCCGTTCCACTCGTAGCCGCCGGTGCCTGGCGTCGGGAAGCGCAGGTCGGTGTTGGCCGCCCGCACCGGGTACAGCCCCGGGTGCCAGTAGGCGATGGTGCCGTCGGCATCGGCGTAGAGCACGTTCTCGTTCCAGGTGACGGTGGCCACCCCGGCGGCGAACTCGTCGAAGGTGGTGGCCCGGTTCCAGGCCAGGATGCCCGACAGGGTCTGGACCTCCTGGCCCCAGATGGCATAGGCCACCGACCGAGCCAGGCCGCCGCCGGGCTGCCCCGCTGCCGGAGAGCCGGCCGGGGCGGGCGCGCTGGCCACCACCGGACCGTGGTGGGTGCGGCAGACCTCCACCGTCACCGACTCGACCGGCGCACCGAGCGGCACCCCGTCGACGGAGGGGCGGTAGGAGACGGTCTCGGTGCGGCACTGCTGGTCGCGCCAGCTTCCCTCGAACAGGTATTGGGGCCTGCCGCTGGTGGGGTCGGTGCGGACCGCCTCGATGAAGCTGTCGATGGTCTTGCTCTCCCCGGTGGTGAGGGCCCACGCCAGGCGGGTGCCGTAGCCGATGCCGACCACCGGCAGCCCGGGCACCGTCGCCCCCCGCACGTGGTAGCCGGCGCCGTGAACCTCGAGCTCGTAGAGCTCGCTGGGGTAGGAGTAGCCGAGCTCGGGGCCGCTCACCAGCAAGGCGGAGCCGGTGGCGCTGCGGCTGGGGGAGACGGCGAACTGGTAGGAACCGCCGTGCAGCGAGCGGCCCCAGGCCGTCACGGCGGCCACGGCCCGGGCCACCCCCGCCCGGGCGGCGGCCGGCAGCGCGCCGTGCAGGGCGCTGACCGACCCGCCGGCACCCGAGGCCAGGCCCAGCCCGCCGGCCAGGCTGGTGGGGGACAGGCCTCCGGTGGCGCTGGGGATCGGGTAGGCGCCGGTGCCGGGCCCGTCGGCCAGCGTGGGTGGCAGCGCCTCCGCCGCGTCGGCGGCGGCCTCGAAAACCGCCCGGCGCTCCGCCGCGCTGAGCGGGCTGTTGGGGAAGGTGCCCGAGGCGGCCGGGACGGTGGTGACGGCCTTGGCGTCCTGCAGCCAGAACAGGTCTTCGAAGATGCCGCGGGCGGCGGCGGTGGGATAGGCCTGCTGCAAGGCGACCAGGTTGGCCACGTTGGCCATCTCGTCGCCGCCGGCGGTGGCGACCGAGCGGACGATCAGCACCCCGCTGGCCAGCACGTCGCGGCGGGTCCACGGCTCGGGCAGCGCTGACAGCAGGGCGTACTCGGCAGGCAGGCGCTGCGCTGGGTCGGCCAGCACCTGATCGATCCAGGCGTTGATGCCGGCGACGCAGCCGTTCACCGCCACCTGGTCCTCGGTGTCGAGCAGCTGGTCGAACATGGTGTCGTACTCGGCGTCGGTGTAGCCGAGGACCCGAGCCTGCACGTCGCCGGGCACGGCACCGGGGCCGGTCAGCTCGGCCAGCCGTCCGATGGCGTCCATCTCGAACAGCCGGTCCTGGGCGAAGGCCCATCCCACGGTGAACCACAGGGCGTGGGCGTCGTCGGCGTAGACCACCGGCACCCCGTAGGGGTCGCGGTACAGCCGCCCACCGGTGACCGGGTGCTGGGGGGTGCCGGTCGGCTGGGCGAAGCCGCCGGGCTTGTACCCGAAGGTCCAATACAGCAGGCGCTGGTCGTCGACGTGGGGTCCGTAGGCGGCCGGGTCGCCGCCGGCTGCCTCTCCGGCCAGCTGCCCGGCGACGGAGAAGAACCCCGACTGCCCCGGCGGCGCCACGGTCAGCGCCTGCAGCAGCTGCGGCGGAGGTCGGTCTGCGCCGCCGGCCGCCGTCGCAGCCAGATCGCCGCCCGCCCCCTGGGCTGCCGGCATCGACCTCATGGGCGACATGGCGCGCCCGAGGAGCATGGCGGCCCCGGCGGCGCCTGCTCCCGCCCCGGCGCCGAGGAAGCGGCGCCGGCTGATGCGACGGCCGCCTGGGTGGGCTTCGACGTCGTCGCTCACGGCAGGGTGCTTCCCGGTTGCTGCAGCTGCTGGGTGGCGCAGGCCGTCGGTGGCGGCAGCGTGCCGGTGTGCAGGTCGGCCAGCGGCCCCGGGTCGTGGACGGCGAAGCCGAGGGTGGCGGCCTCGGCGCGCTCGGCCGCCTCGAGCTGGTCGCCGAAGGTCGGCGACAAGGTGAAGAAGCCCTCGTCGGTGGAGCTGCACTGCAGCGCCCCGTTGTAGTCGTCGAGCTGCTCGATGTATCCCAGCTGGTCGTTGGCCAACCCGAGCGGCCACAGCCCGGCGGCGGCGATCTCCTTGGACAAGGTGCGTTCGATCGACGGGTACGGCTCGCCCGGCGCTCCCATGAAGGCCAGGTCCCCTACTCGCAGCAGCTGCGCCTCGGTGACCAGGGCGTCGCCGATCTGGTACGGCGGGGTGTCGGCCCGGTAGGCGTGGAGGCCGGGCACCGGGGCCAGCACGGCGGCCAGCAGCAGCGGGTTGTCGTTGACGACGGTGAGGCTCGAGCTGACCCCGTCGACCCGGGCCGGCCCGGTCAGCGGGTGCCGCTGGGCCGGCGCCGCCAGCGCGGCCATGGCCATGTGGCCGACAGCGTCGCCGAAGTGGTCGGCGGGGGCGTTGTCGTCCCCGGCCGAGGCCGGGGCGTTGGGGGCGGCGTCCCCGGCCGGCACCGTGTTGGGCCAGGTGTGGCCCACCGCCCCGACGGTCACCACGGCCACCGAGCCGGGATAGCCGGTGCCGGGATCGCCCACCTGGTCGCCTTCGAGGTAGGTGGCGGTGGCGCCGGGCCAGTCGGGCGACACCTCGTCGAGCGGGCCGTAGACGGTGGCGTGGCACGAGAAGTCCACCAGGGTGCTGATGACCCGGCCAGTGCTGACGGCGCGGGCCTGCAGGACCCGCAAGGTGGTGTCGGTGGGGTAGTCGGCGCTGTCGCCTCCGCCGGGAGCGCCGGTGTCGGGCCCGAAGGTCTTGGTGAAGCCGGCCATGTCCGCCGTGGCCCATTCGACGGTGGCCAGCCGCTCGCCGCTGACGGCCTCGGTGATGGCCGTCTCGGTGCCCGATGCCACCTCGGCCAGGTAGCTGGTCGGCACCCCGCCCCAGACGCCGAGGTCGTCGGGGCCGTTGTGGGTGTGGGTGCTCTGCACCAGGTCGTGGGAGGCGGGGATCTGCAAGGTCTTGGCGATGTGGGCCTCCACGTTGGCGAACCCGTAAGGGCCCTGCTGGTAGGCGAGGAAGTGGCCCTGCAGGTCGTCGGCGGTGATCACCACCTGGTTGGGTCCGCCTGGCGGGCAGGTGCCGTGGACGGGCACGCCGATGGCGATGGATCGGGCGTAGAGAGGCCGCAGCACGCCGTGGGCGGGGTGCACGGGCCCGATGCCATATCCGCCGAGATAGAACGTGCCGCTGGCGATCATGGCCGCTGTCGGTGTGATGTCGACCTTGGCGGCGCCGACGCAGTAGCGCGCCGGTGTCCCGGGTTGGGCTGCCGGCCTGGCCGGGCCTGTGCGGGGCCCGGTGGCCGCCCCGGCGCTGGAGCCGGTGGCTGCAGTGGTGGTGGAGGCGGTGGCTGCAGTGGTGGTGGAGGCGGTGGCTGCAGCGGCGGCGGTGCCGGTGGCTGCGGCGGTGGTGGAGGCGGTGGCTGCAGTTGCGGTGGAGCCGGTGGCTGCAGCGGTGGCCGTCGTGGCCTCTGCCCCCGGGGCTGCCGACATCGACGCCGCGGCCAGGGTCAGCGCCGCGGTGGCGGCTGTGGCGGCGGGGGCCAGCACGGCGAGCCGCGTCGGCGGTGCCGGCCGGCGCCGGGAGGTGGATGGTTGCGGAGGTCGGATCATGGTCAGGTCCTCGTCAGTGGGGGAGATGCGGCCAGCGTCTGTCGCATCGCCGCTGGCCTGGGAGCGTCAGCGACGTCGGGATGGACGTTGAGCCAGTGACGCACCCCGCGGGCGTCGATCCAGCTCCGGGTGTTGGGGTCCGGGGTCTTCTGCGCGCTGCCCGACAGCGACCTCCACGCTGCGGGCCGCACCAGCCGGCCTGGGCCGCTGGAGCCTGCCGCTGGCGCCAGCCACACGGCGACGTCCGGACCGCCGGGGCTGGGGGTGAACACGGCGTCGACGCTGCACTCGATCGACGGCGGCGCCCCACCGGATGACGCGACGCGGAGCCGTCGGGCAGCACGTAGCGCCCGACGCTGATCACCTCGGACGCCGCCGGGTGTCCGCCGCTGTCGTCGAGCAGGCGCACCAGGGCGGCGCCGACGATCGTGCCGGTCGACGTGCCGGTCGACCCGGCATCATCGAGGTGGGCGCAGCCCAAGCGGTCGGTGCTGTCGGTGCCGGCCTGGTTGGCCAAGGTGTGCTGGCTGGGGATGGCCACGGCGTCGCCGGGCGGGAAGATGTGGCCGAGCATGTCCCCGCCCACGGCGTCGATGAAGCGGAACGGGGCGTGCATGTGCGCCGGTGCCCGTCGGGACCAGCGCCGCCGCGCCCGGCAGCCCGCACAGGGCGAAGATGGCCTTGGACATGCAATTCCTCACTGGGTGTCGCTGCTGGGTGAGAACCCGCCGCGACGGCCCACCTTGCGAGGGACCGGCGCACTTCTCGGCGAGGCCAAGCTGGTCCCGATGACGTTGGGGGAACCGACAAAGAGGGAGGTTCCCGGCGCATCCGCCGGCTGGGGTGCCAGGCTCACAGGGGCGCCGGGGTGTTCGGCGGCGGTGGGCTCACGGCGGCGGCGGGCCCGGGTCCGGCGCCGGCTCCGGCGTTCCCGGACCTCCGTGCCGGAGCTGCTGCCAGGCGAGGGCCCACCAGATGCCAACCAGATCCTCGACGCGATCGAGCCGGGCTCCGGTCACTGCCTCGAAGCGGCGCAGTCGGTAGCGCACGGTGTTGGGGTGGACGAACAGCGCCCGGGCGCTCTCCTCGACGTGCAGCCCGGCGGCGAGGTACTGCTCCACGCTCTGGCGCAGCGGACGCCCCTCGTTGCGGCCGGCGGCCAGCGGTCCCAGGTAGCGCCGGGCCAGCTCCTCGCCCAGCTCGGCCTGGGAGGCCACCGCCACCAGCGGACCCAGGCTCCCCAGGTCGAACACGCCGCGCCGCCCGAAGCCCACCGCCGTGCGCAGCACCTGCGACGCCACGGCGAACGAGTGGGGCACCGACGCCAGCGGCACCAGCGGCCCCACCCCGACCGTGGTGCCCAGCCCGGCCAGGTGCCGCTGCTCGAGCCCAGCCGGCACCAGCCCCACCAGGTCCGACTCGATCACGCCGGCCAGCACCTCGCCGCCGGCGGCGTCCACCAGCGCCCGCTCCACAGCGTGCAGCGGCACCACGCCGCCCGCCGCCCGCACGGCCTGGTAGGGGCGGTCGGGGTCGAGGCCATGGATCGGCGCCTGTTGGCGCAGGGTGGGAACGGGGAGCGTGCCCAGCACGGCGGCTCGCAGGAGCTCGGTCCGGTACTGCTGGTCGTGGCGGGCCAGGGCCAGCTCGGCCCGGCGGTGGGTGGCGGCCGCCCGCGCCGTCACCTGTTCCGACCACTGCCACACCAGCTCGGCCGCTTCGAGCAGCACCGAAGGGTCGACCGCGTCGGCCTCGGCCAGCTGCCGGCCCCGCTCCCACACCAGATGGGTGCCCAGGCGATAGGCCTGCAGCAGCGCCTCCACCGGCAGCCCCTGCTCGGCCCGGGTCTCGGCCACGGTGGCCAGCTGCTCGGTCTCTTCGTCGGTGGCCAACCGTCGTTGGCGCAGAGCCACGATCCCGAAGCGCACGCTGGTGGCCACACCCGGCACGATCTGGCGCAGCCGCAGCTCGCCGTAGGGACCGAGCTGCTGGCGCAGCAGGGCGGTGATCGCCGTCGTCAGGTGGTCGATCTCCGCCTCGAGCCGGTCGGCGACCGCCTCCATCGGCAGCCAGGCCCACCGCCCCGGCTGCCGGGGACGCCCCGCGGCGACCGGCTGCGGTCCTGTGGCCCGCACTGCAGATGCCCTCCACGCCGTGTCCGCCACTCCGCTCCCGCCTCTCTGTCTGCATCGACCCGGGCCAGCGGTGTCCCTCTGGGTGCGGGGCCCGGAAGGGAAACGAGGTGACAGGCCGAAGGTGGCGGTGCCCCAGCCTCGAGGTGGCGGTGCCGGAGTGGGGCAGGAGCCAAGGGCAGATGGGCGCGCCGGCCAGGAGGCGGGCGGGCCGGCAGGTGGATCAGGGCTCGCCGTGGGCGGGGGTCGGACGGCTGGCCCAGTAGCGGCGCAACGCCACCAGCGTCCAGATCCCCTCCACCACGCCGAAGGGCCAGGTACCGGCCAGGAAGCCGTAGCTGCTCGACAGGGCGCAGCCCAAGGCGAAGGCGGCTACGAAGTGCCGGCTGCGGGGCTCGAGGGCGTACATGACCATCATGAAGCTCACGGCGCAGACGCCGTAGATCGTCACCATCGATCCCTCGCTTCCGCTTCCAGGCCCACTCCCGCCGACCATGATGGGGCCCTCGGCCCGTCGTCTGCAGCCCGCAGGCAATCCCTGCGGCCTCGGACCGGGCCGCGGCGAAAGACGTTCGGGTCGCCGTCCGCTCGGTTCTCGGCTGGTGCGGTCTCCGGTCTCCGGTCTCCGGTCTCCGGTCTCCGGTCTCCGGTCTCCGGTCTCCGGTCTCCGGTCTCGACATTGTTCTGGTATAGGCTTAAATATCATGGTCGATGGCAAGTCCGCTGACGAGGTGCAGGTGCAGGCCAGGGCCCTGGGGGATCCGACCCGGCACCGCCTGTTTCGCTACATCGTCGATGCCGATCACCCCGTCGGGGTGCAGGAGCTCACTGACTACGTGCAGCTCAACCACAACGCCGTCCGCCAGCACCTCGCGGTCTTGAAGGACGCCGGCCTCGTCGTCGAGGAGCTGGAGAGCCGCGACCGGCCGGGCCGTCCCCGTCTGCTCTACCGCTTGCATCCCGAAGCGGCTGGCAGCTGGGGCACCGCCGGCGCCTACGCCTGGTTGGCCGGATTGCTGAGCGAGTCCGTGCGCCGCGGTACCGTGCCCCGCCAGGTCGGGCACGACCACGGGGTGCGGACGGCAGCCGGGCTCGGCGATGGCGCCGACCCGGCCGACCTGATCGAGGAGGAGATGCTGCGGCGCGGCTTCCGCCCGACGCGGGTGGAGCGAGGCCGGCGCATCGACCTCGTGCTCAACCGCTGCCCGTTCGCCGACGTCGCCCACCAGGATCCGAAGACCATCTGTCAGCTCCACCTCGGGCTGGCCGAGGGCCTCGCCGAAGGGCTCGGCGGCCTGGAGGTGGAACGTCTGGCGGCCAAGAACGCCTACCAGGCCGGTTGTCGCCTCGTCATGCGACGGGATTTCGCCGCCTGAGCCGGTTCCCGGCGGACCGATCCTGTTCGTCGGCTCCGAACCCTCGAGCTCCACGACCCACGACCGCCGCCGCCACCACCACCACCCGCCACCACCACCCGCCGCCCACCGCACACCGCCCACCGACCCCTCCACCATGGCCGTCCCGATCCTCGCCCAGCTCGCCTCCGCGCTCGACGGCACCCGCCTGTCGCTCCACGTCCTGAGCGCGGCGGTGTGGGTGGGCGGCCAGCTGGTGCTGGCCGGCCTGGTGCCCACGGCCCGCACCCTCGGGGACGAGGCGCCCCGGCGCCTGGCCCGCGCCTTCAGCCGGCTCAGCTGGCCTGCCTACGGGCTGCTGGTCGCCACCGGGGTGTGGAACATCGCCGCCGTCGCCCATGGCCAAAGCACCACGTGGCAGGTCGTGTTGGGCGTGAAGCTGGCCGTGGTGGCGCTGTCGGGGCTGTCGGCCTGGCTGCACACCCGGGCCCGCACCCGACGCGCCCTGGCCCTCTGGGGAGGTGTGACCGGTGTGTCGGCGGTGGCGGCGCTGGTGCTGGGGGTCTTCCTGGCCGGTTGAAGCGGATGACCTCGGGCCTGGCCGGCCCCAGCTGCTACAGGTCCAGTAGAGTCTAGAAATATAGGCCGGGTTCGGGTGAGGAGGACCAGATGACGACCGTGGACGCGAGGCCGATCATCGCCGCCGGCGGCGAACCGTTCGAGAAGATCATGGCGGCGGTGTCGGAGCTGGCCGACAGCGACGAACTGGTGGTGCTGGCTCCCTTCGAGCCGGTGCCCCTCGAAGGCCTCCTGTCGTCGCAGGGCTTCGTCTACGAGGCGGTGCCGATCGGTGGTGGCGATTGGCAGGTCACCTTCACCCGCCAGCCCTGACCGAGGCCACCCGCCAGCCCCGACCGAGGCCGGGCGGCCCTCGGTTCGACGGACCCGGCAAGGGCCGCCGGCTGTCCCACCGGCCCGCCGCCGCTACCGGTGCGCTGTCCGCTGATTCTGCCAGCCGAGTCTCTCGGCAACGCAGATCCGAGCGGAAGAGCGTCGGTCAGGAGCCGAGGGCGTCGAGCGCCTTCTGCACCCGGGTGCCCGCCTCGGCTGCCACCTCGCGCAGCGCCGGATCGTCGATCAGCTTGGCCATGATCTCGGGATCCATCGCGTCGACGATGATCCGGCCGTCGACTTGGCGCACCACCACGTTGCACGGCAGGAAGACCCCGACGGTGGGGACGGCGCCGAGTGCCCGGTGGGCCAGCTGCGGGTTGCAGGCGCCGATGATCCGGTAGGGCTCCACCTCGGCGCCGATCTTCTCCCGCAAGGTGTCCTGCACGTCGATCTCGGTCAACGTGCCGAACCCTTGCTCTTGGAAGGCGGCCTTCACCTTGGCCACGGCTTCGTCGAACGGCAGGTCGACCGTCACCGTGCGGGCGTAGTCCATCGTGGCGCTCCCTTCTGTCCGACCGGCCTGGTGGCCGGTGGTTGTGCTGGACCGGCCTGGTGGCCGGTGGTTGTGCTGGACCGGCCTGGTGGCCGGTGGTTGTGCTGGACCGGCCTGGTGGCCGGTGGTTGCTTCCTGCCGGGGCCGGCGGCCGGTTCAGGACCGGGGCTCGGGTGGGGCGGTGGCCCGCACCAACACGTCGATGGCCTCGACCTCTCCCTCGGAGGTGGCGACCGGCCGGCGCACCTCGGTTGCCTGCTGCACGTCGAGGCTGCCCCCGAGATCGGCCACCACGTCCTCGGGGCTGTAGAGGACGCTGGGATCCTGAGGGCCGCCGTAGCCGTTGGTCAGGTTGGACACGGCATGGCCGACCACCAGCAGGGTTCCTGCCGGTGCCACCGCACGAGCCGCCGCCGACAGCGCCCGTCGGCGGGTGTCGGCCGGCAGCTGCAGGTACATCACGACGACCAGGTCGTAGGAAGAGCTCGGCTCCCACGCCGTCACATCGGCCTGCTGCCACGTCACGGTCACCTGGCGCTCAGTTGCCAAGCGGCGGGCCTTCTCGAGTGCCACCGCCGAGAAGTCGACCCCGGTCGGCTTCCAGCCCTGCTCGGCCAGCCAGATGGCGTTGCGCCCCTCGCCGCAGGCCAGATCGAGCGCCGTCCCGGGCACGAGGCCGTCGACCTGCTCCACCAGGAAGCGGTTGGGGCCGGCACCCCACACCAGCTCCGTGCTCCGATAGCGCTCGTCCCACTGCTGGGCTTCCACCGCACCACCTCCCGTCGATCCACCTGCCATATTACCCCCCGGGGTACGGCGGACCGGCCCGGGTGCTGCGCCGGCTGCTGCTGCCACAGCCGCCTGGCCCAGACAGGTCGCCACCTCGTCGTCGCCGACCTGGTGGAAGTCACCGTAGGCCCCGCCGATGGCCCACAGGCGCTCGGGGGTCCACACGGCCACCAGCTCGTCGGCGACACCGGCGAAGCCGGCCTCCCAGCCCGGCGGCGCCACCGGCACCGCCACCACCACCCGGGCTGCTCCGAGGGCCCGGACCACCTGGCAGGCGGCTCGGGCCGTGGAGCCGGTGGCGATGCCGTCGTCGACGATCACGGCAACACGGCCACAAAGCGACAGCGGGGCCCGCCCGGCTCGGAGTCGCGTTGCCCGGCGCCGCACCTCGGCACGCTCCCGGTCGGCCACATCGGCCACCACCTCGTCCGGTACGCCGATGGCCTGCAGCACTGGCTCGTTGCGGATGGTGACGTCGCCCTCGCCGACGGCGCCCATGGCCAGCTCGGGCTGTTCGGGCACCCCCAGCTTGCGCACCACCACCACGTCGAGCGGCACGGCCAGCGCGGCAGCCACCTCGGCTGCCACCACCACCCCACCCCGGGGCAGCCCGAGCACCACGAGCGGCTGGCCGGCCAGATGTTGCAGTGCCTCGGCCAGCCGGCGTCCGGCCTCGACTCGGTCGGCGAACACCATGGGGCCCTCCCTTCACGTCGGCCCGCTTCTCTTCCTGTTCGGCCACCCGAGGGCGGCGCGCGCGTTGTCCCTCGTTCGTGGGGTCGGCCGGGCCGCCTGTCCCGCTGCGACCGCCCCACCGTGTTGCTACCGGTGTCTCATGCAGTACCGGTGTTCCTGGCCGTCACCGGCGCTGCTGCTGGAGGCCCCCGGCCCTGCCTGGACCAATCCCGACGTCCGGGCTCTACCGCTCCTGGTTGGACCAGCCCCGACGGCCGGGTTGGGCCAATCGTGACGGTAGGTGCCGGCGCGGATCCGGCCGCCGGAGCAGCCCAACTCCTGTTGCTCGACTGTAGGTGCCGGCCTCGGACCGGGCCTCCGCGCCAGCCCGACCCGACTGCCGCGCCAGCCCGACCCGATTGGCCCGCCGGCCTACCCGACTGCCGTGCCGGCCTACCCGACTGCCGTTTCGGCCCATCCGACTGCCGTTTCGGCCCATCCGACTGCCGTTTCGGCCCGTCCGACTGCCGTTTCGGCCCATCCGACTGCCGTGCCGGCGGCGGTGGTGTTGTTCGGTGGTCGAAGGGACTTTGGTCTCGGCACCGGTTCTTTTCGTCTCGGCACCGGTTCTTTTCGTCTCAGCACCGGTTCTTTTCGTCTCAGCACCGGTTCTTTTCGTCTCGGCACCGGTTCTTTTCGTCTCGGCCCTGGTTCGCTGTTACACCCTGGGGTCATGGTGGGCTGAGACCGCACGCTGTGGGCAGGTGGGCTGCTGTGGGGCAGGTGGGTGCTGTGCCATCTGCCGATGGCTGGGTCAGCTGCAGCTGGTGGAGGCGGTCGGTATCGGTGCAAGAGCACCCTCGGTTGGTGTGCTGGCCTGTGGGGCCGGCGTGGTGTGGGGAGTTGGTGGTGCTCGAGCTGCTACGCCGATTCGAGAGCGATCTTCACCGTGAGCTGGAGCGTTTCGAGGTGGAGTGTCTTCATGGCGATGACGCCAAGGAGCTGCTGGGAGCGGTCAGCGCCGTCGAGCGGCGGCTCAGCGCCTTGCGTCTGGCGGTCACCTCGCGGGCGGCAGACACCGGGGTGTGGAAGAGAGCGGGGTTCAAGACCGCCGAGGAGTGGCTTTCAGCCGAGACCGGGGTGCCGGTGTCGTCGGCGCGTCGGACGCTTCGCACCGCCGGTCAGCTCCGCCAGCTGCCCGAGGTCGCCGACCAGGCCCGCCACGGGGCGGTGTCTGAACGTCAGGTCGAGAAGATCACCGAGGCGGCCGCTGGGCGCCCCGAGCGCCAAGGCGACCTGCTCGAAGCGGCCCGCCGGCGCAGCTTCGCCGGGTTGGCCGAAGCGGCCGACAAGGTGAAAGCCGAAGCGGTCGCAGAAGACGAACGTCGCCGCAGGCACCGCCAGATCCTCGACCGGCGCCATGTGCGGCGCTGGACGGACCGAGAAGGCGCCGGCCACGTCGAGCTGGTCGACACCGTCGATCGCTGCACCCGGCTGTTCTCCGCCATCCAGGCTCACGCCGACCAGCTGTTCCGCCAGGCGCGCCGCTTCGGGCAGCACCTCCCAGCAGGCGCCTACCTCGCCGACGCCCTCGTCGCCCTGGCCGAACCGCCAGCCCCACCGCCGCCAACCGCCGAGACCGCCGCCGCCTCACACTTCACCGCCGTCGCAGCTCCCCATCTTGGCCCTGCATCCTCTGGGCGCGCCGCCGAGGCGGCCAACCAGCCCCGACGCACCCGACCGCAGCCCACGACAGCTTCGTCGACGACCCCGAGCTTGTTCACCTGCGAGCAGCCCAGCGAACCCCGACCGCCGGCCGCCGGCACCAAGCCCCCACCCCACCCGGGCCTCCCAGCCCACCCGGGTCTCCCAGCCCACCCGGGCCTCCCAGCCGAAGTGATGTGTTCGGCCGACCCGGTGTGTCTTGGCGACCCGGTGTGTCCCGGCGACCCGGTGTGTCTTGGCGACCCGGTGTGTCTTGGCGCCGCGGCTGTCCGCCCGGCCCCACCAGCATCAGCCAGCTCCAAGCGGCTGTCTCCCACCGCCGGCCGGCGGGTCGACATGGTGTTCGTCATCGACCTCGCAGCGTTTCGCCGCGGGCATCTCGAACCCGGCGAACGCTGCGACATCGCCGGCGTCGGCCCCGTCCCGCTCGCCACCATCGAGCGCTACTTCGGCGCCGCCTGGGCCAAGCTCGTCATCACCGCCGGCCACGACATCCGCACCATCTGCCACGCCGGACGCACCATCAACAGCCACCTGCGCACCGCCTTGGAGCTGCGCGACCCGGTCTGCGCCGTCCCCGGCTGCCACGCCTCGCTCAACCTCGAGATCGACCACATCATCCCCTTCGCCCAAGGAGGACCCACCACCCTCGACAACACCGTCCGCCTCTGCAGCTTCCACCACGACCAAAAGACCTACGACGGCTACACCATCACCGGCCGCCCCGGCCACTGGCAATGGCACCCACCCAGCTGACCAAACCGCCCGGCGGTGGCAACCGACCCCGCAGAACCTGGCCGGAGACCGCACCAGGGTCGACCCACCAGCCGGCGGTCGAAGTTGGTGCCCGCCGCCCAGCCGCACCGGAGACCGGCGGTGGTGCTGGCAGGCGGCTGGTGTTGTCGGAGCTGGTGGCGGCGACGACGCCGAGCCGTCGCCCGCACCCCTCGGCCGCCGCCGGGCCTGCGTACCCTGAAGCCACCACCAGCCCAAGCCACCACAAGCCCTTTACACCACCACAGGCCCTGAGCACCCCTCGGCCGCCGCCGGTCCCCTACACCCCGAAACCACCGCAGGCCCGCCACATCCCGAAGCCACTGCCGAGCCTCCGATCCCCTCGGGCACCCGGCAGGGCGGTCAAGGCCGGCCGCAGGCCGCCCGCAGGGGCAGCCTTGACGGCCCGGTCACCACGCGGCTGGGGATACTGTCGGACGAGGCCCGTCAGGGCCTCGTGGCGGCATTCCTCCCCTCGACCGGCACCCTCACCGTCGAGCGGCACGGCCACCGTCGAGCGGCACGGCCACCGTCGAGCGGCACGGCCACCCTCTGCCGGCAACCCCACCGTCGAGCGGCACGGCCACCCTCTGCCGGCACCCCCGCCCTCCGACGTAGCGGCCGAGCGACGCGAGACATCCCACCCCGGCACCGTCCGCCGGCCCCCGGCACCGTCCTCCGCCGCCGCTCCGGCCCCGCCGCCCGCCGCCCGCACGCCGGGACAGCGTCGGGCCGTCCGGGGCGGCCCGGCACCCCCGACGCCGCCGCGGGCTCCCAGAGCCCAGAGCTGCCAGAGCTGGAACCTGTGCTCGCCTGGCGGCTGGCCCGGCCGGCCGGCGGACCCCAGGCAGGCCATGGCGCTCGCGGAGATCGATCTTACCACACGGTGCTTCGTCTCGGCCACGGCGGCCCACGCCACCTCGCTGGCCCGGCAGGCCCCCGCCGAGGTCGCGGCCAGATTCCGCCGCGGTGCCGCCACGTTCGGCCGAGCCGGACCGCCCGCCCCGGCCGGCCAGCCCCGATGACCAGCCGGCCGGCTCGGTAGGCTGCCGCGCCGACACCGCGCCGACACC
>JAJZNB010000040.1 GCA_021848085.1 Actinomycetes bacterium | reverse complement strand
GCGTGGCCAGCGAGATGTGCACAAATCGCGGCGGCCCGGACCGCGGCCCGATACCCGTCGTGAGCTGCCGATTCTCCAACCCGGATGCCTCGGATCACCCACATCCATGCCGGGAGGCCCTGAATTGGCCGTGGCGACACGGCCGGCCAGCGCGGCTCCGGCCGTGGCGGGCGGCGGGCGGAGCCGCTCGATCAGCCCTTGCCGCGTTGCGCCCGGGCGATGGCCTGGCCGAGCTCGACCTTGCCCATCTTGGAGCGGCCCTCGATGCCGAGCTGCTTGGCCCGGTCGTAGAGCTCCTTCTTGGTATGGCCGTCGACGTCGACGCCGCCGGCCGTCGCCCCCTGGCCACGGCGCTTCGCCGCCGTCGACCGCTGCTCGGACCGGGGATCGCTGGGTCCCTTGTGGTCCTTGGGCTCCCAGTGGTCCCCGACCTTCTCGAAGGAGTGCTTCAACGACGCGTAGGCGGTGCGGTGGGCCCGTTCGCCTTCCCCGTAGCGCTCGACGGCCGCGTCGTGGGTCTCGCCCCAGGTGCGGCGGGCCTTCGCCGGCGACCGCTGCAGGGTGGACGGCATCTCCTTGCGTGCTGGCATGTCGCACCTCCCGGTGACGTCGCACACCGACACCGCGCACCGGCACAGATCCCCGGCGCGGCACCGGCGCCTTCGTCATGGATCTACCCCAGGCCGACCGCCGCCACCCGCCACACCGCCCCCACGCCGCCGCCACCCCCCGCACCGCCCCCACGCCGCCGCACTGCCCTCACGCCGCCCTCACGCTGCCGCCACCCGCCGCCACAGCACCACTTCGTCGCGCCACTGGTGCGACGAAGCCCCGGCGCGGCGGCCGGGGCTTCGGTCGGAGGCAGGACCCAGCGGTCCCGCTCGAGCTCGGGGGGGAGGACTCGAACCCCCAATAACAGGGCCAGAACCTGTCGTGTTGCCGATTACACCACCCCCGAACGGGTGAGCGTCCAGGCTAGCCGATCATCCGCCGGGCCTGTCCAAGGCTCCCCTCCGACCGCACCGGGCAACGACGCGACGCCGATCCGACCGCGTCCGTCAACCGCCGGCGGGCGTCCCGAGGCGGGCCTGGGCAGCCTGCAGCCGCCCCAGCACCACGTCGCGGCCCAGCACGGCCAGCGCCTCGAACAGCGGCGGGCCGACCCGCCGGCCAGTCACCGCCACCCGGATGGGGGCCTGGGCCTTGCCCAGCTTGCGGCCCACCGCCTCGGCCAGCTCGGCGGTGGCCCGGTGGAGGTCGTCGACCGTCCAGCCACAGCTCCGGTAGGTATCGATGGCCCGCGCCACGATGTCGCCGGCTGCCTCGTCGCGGACCACCGCCGCCCAGGCCTGCTCGTCGACGGTCGGCTCCTCGAGGAACAGGAAGTCGACCATTCCCGGCACCTCACCCAGGGTGGAGACCCGCTCCTGGACCAGCGGCGCCATCCGGCGGAACACCGCCTCGTCGAAGCGCCCGGCCGGCCATGGCGCGGCCGGGCCGGTGATCCACGGAGCGCAGCGGGCCACGAACTCGTCGAGGGCCAGCGCCCGGATGTACTCGCCGTTCATGTGGGCCAGCTTCTGCAGGTCGAAGAAGGCCGGTGAGTGGTTGACGTCGTACAGGCGGAAGTCGCGGATCAGCTCCTCCACCGGCACGATCTCGCGGCCACCCGGCGGGCTCCACCCCAGCAGGGCGAGATAGTTGACCAGCGCCTCGGGCAGATAGCCCTGGTCGCGGTAGGACTCCACCGCCACCGGGTCGCGGCGCTTGGACAACTTCTTGCGCTGCTCGTTGACCAGCATGGGGAGGTGGGCGAACACCGGCAGGTCGCCGCCGTCGAGCGCCTCCCACAGCACCTGCGCCTTCGGCGTCGACGGCAGCAGGTCCTCTCCGCGGATCACGTGGGTGATGGCCATGTCGATGTCGTCGACCACGTTGGCCAGCACGAACAGTGGCTGACCGTTGGACTTCACCACCACGAAGTCCTCGATGGCGTCGTTGGGGAATTCGACGTCGCCGCGGACCACGTCGTGGACCACCGTCACCCCCCCATCGGGCATCCGGAACCGCAGCGCCCGGCCCGGCCCCCGCTCGAGCCCGCGGTCGCGGCAGTAGCCGTCGTAGCCGGGGGTGGGGTTGCCCCGGGTACGCTCCTCGACCTGGTCCCGGCTGCAGTCACAGGCGTACAGGGCGCCGGCCTGCCACAGCCGGTCGACGGCGGCGGCGTGCTGCGGGGCCCGCTCGGACTGGCGAAACGGCCCCTCGTCGGCGTCGAGCCCCAGCCAGGCCATGGCCGACACGATGCCCTCCACCCACTCCTCGCGGTTGCGCTCGGCGTCGGTGTCCTCGATGCGCAGCACGAAGGTGCCGCCGGTCTGCCGGGCGAACAGCCAGTTGAACAGCGCGGTGCGGGCGCTGCCGACGTGGAAGAACCCGGTGGGTGAGGGGGCGAAGCGGACCCGGGGGCGGCCCGCGCCGGGTCCGGCCTCGACCACGACGCCTACTGGTCCTCGACCAGGGTGATGGCCCCCGTGGGGCAGTTGTTGGCCGCCATCCGCACCTTGTCGTAGAGCTCCGGTCCCGGCTCCTCGTTCAGCACGTACAGATAGCCGTCGTCGCGCACCTCGAACACCTCGGGCGCGATGCCCATGCACACGGCGTTCGAGGCGCACAGGTCGTAGTCGACCACGATCTTCACCGGGTACCTCCCCTGGCCGGCCCGACGGTGCCCCCGGCACCTGCCGCCCGCAGCGAATTTGGCGGAACGGCCAGCAGTGTAGCGGCGGCGGCCGACCGCTCCGGGACCCGTCGGCTCGCTGACCGTTCCGAAATCTGTCTCATCTGTCACTTTGGACGAGAACAGGCTTCGGAGCCACCTGTTGCCGGGTGGCGGTGGCGGTCTTGTCCGGCTTGGAGCTGGTGCCGTCTTCGCAGTTCGTCGAGGAGCACCTGGGCGGACCCATGAACCTCTCCTCTCCC
>JAJZNB010000267.1 GCA_021848085.1 Actinomycetes bacterium | reverse complement strand
GCTGGTGAGGCCGGACTGGTTGACCTTGGTGAAGGTGACGCAGCCAACGGCGGGGGAGCCTGTGCACAGCCGGGGGATGGTGCCGTCGGTCAGACCGGTGGCCGAATCGGTCGCCCGGCTGAGGCTGGTGCGGTAGGCGGCCAGGTCCGAGGCGGCGTAGGGGTCGTCGTAGGCGTCGACGATGGCGATGGTCGGAGCGGCGGGCCCGGCGCCGGTGGCCGCCGCCTCGGCGCTCGTCAGGTTGTAGGCGCTCTGCAGGTCGGCGGGGTAGTAGCCCGACGTCGGCGGCTTCACCGTGCCGCCGCCGCCTCCTCCCCCGCCGGGGCGCTTGGCCGGACGGCCGGGATGCCAGTTGGCCGCCGCGTGGAGCAGCTCGATGGCGTGACACCGGGCGTGCCCGGCGGCCGAGGCGCCACAGGCCCGGGCCTGGGAGGGAGGCAGGGGGCGTAGTGTGCCGCTGGCCGGCGCCGCCGGCAGGTGGCTCGGGGCCGGCGCCGCCGCCAGGCGGCTCGGGGCCGTCGCCCGGCGGCTCGGGGCCGCCGACGCCGCACCGGCTGTCGCCAGCGCCACCACCAGCGCCACCACGGTGGCGCCCACCGCCAACTTCCAGCGACCAGCCATCGATCCCTCCGTCCGCTCCCCGCGAGAGCCCTGTCGCCAGCGCGAGACAACACCGACCCAACGTCTGGTCAGGGCCCAAGTATGGAGCGAGCGTCTCCGCCCGGCAAGGGCCGGACGGCCATCGCCGCCGGCCAGCCCACCGCCCCGGTACCCTGGGGTGTATGAACACGTGTGGGCTGGGCCGGATGGTGGCGATCGCCGCCGCTCTCGGCTTCCTGGCGGATGGCATCACCGGCAGCGCGGGGCTGGGCTGGCTGGCGGCCGCCGGTGCCGCCGTCGTCGTGGCCGGCTGGTCGCTGGCCCGGCGACACGAGGGCCCGGCGGCCTGTGGCCTCGCTGACGGTGGCGGCCCCCGCCCCCACCACCGGCACGCCGGCACCGCGGGCCAGCACCGCAGCGGCGGCCGAAGCGACCGCCATGGCGACAGCGGCCGGAGCGACCGCCATGGCGACAGCGGCCGAAGCGACCGCCATGGCGACAGCGGCCGAAGCGACCGCCATGGCGACAGCGGCCGAAGCGACCGCGGCCGAAGCGACCGCGCCAGAGAGCGCAGCGACAGAGAAAGGCAACGTACATGAGCGACGCCCCCGCCGACCGGCAGACCCCGGCCAAGGTGGCCTTCCTGATCCTCAGTGACGACCCGGCCCGGGCCCTGCCCGGCCTGGTGATGGCCACCCGCATGAAGGAGAACCGCGGCGCGGATGTCCGAGTCCTGTTCTTCGGCCCCGGGGTGAAGCTGGCGGCCAGCGGCGACGTCGACGAGCAGCTGCACGCGCTGCGACAGGCCGACATCGTGCCCAAGGCGTGTCGGGCCAACGTCGAGCAGTACGGGCTGAGCGACGCCGTCGAAGCACGCCCGCTCGAGCTGCTGGCTGCTGGCGCCGAGGTGGAGGAGTTCGCCCGCCTGGGCTACACCGTGCTCAGCTTCTGACCCATCGCGCCGCATCCAGCCCGAGCGGCCGCCTCAGGGCACCGCCGCCTCAGGGCACCGCCGCCTCAGGGCACCGCCGCCTCAGGGCACCGCCGCCTCAGGGCACCGCCGCCTCAGGGCACCGCCTCAGGGCACGGCCGCCGATTGTCGGCCGCGGTGCCCGAGCCGGCGCCACCGGACAGGCGGAGGCGTCCCTCTGGCCTGTTTACACGCCATCGACTAGAATTATCGGGGTGGCCGCTGGCTCGCGGCCGGGAAAGGACATTCGATGGCGACCTCCACCCTCGACCCCGACCGCACCCTCGCCGACCTGGTGGCGCAGCAGCCCGCTCTCGCCGCCGTCCTCGACCGGTTGGGCCTCGACTTCTGCTGTCACGGCCAGCGCAGCCTGGCCAGCGCCTGCGTGACCGCCGGGCTCGACCTCGACGCCGTCACCGCCGAGCTCGACCTGCCGGCGGGCGACACCCCGACGGGCTGGTCTGGCGGCGAACGCGCCGCCCTGGCCGGCTACGTGGAGGACACCCACCATCGGTACCTGCACGCCGAGCTGCCGGCTGTGGAGCAGCTGGCGGCCAAGGTCCGCGACGTCCACGGCGCCCACCACCCTGAGCTGCGCGCCGTGGCCGACCTGGTGGGCGACATCGCCCGGGCCCTGCGCCCCCACCTGGCCACCGAAGAGGACGAGGTCTTCCCCGCCATCGCTGGGCTGGGCGCCGGGCTGGGTGCCGGCACCGAGCTGAGGGGCGCCATCGCGGTGCTGGTCGACGAGCACGCCCGTCTGGGGGAGCAGCTGGGCCGGCTGCGCCGGCTGACCGGCGACTACCGGACCCCCGCCGACGGCTGCGCCAGCTACCGGTCGCTCTACCAACGGCTGGCCGCGCTCGAGGCCGACACCCACGTGCACATCCACCTCGAGAACAACGTGCTGTTCCCTGCCGCCCTGGCCGGCTGACACCGGCGGCCGCCGGGCGGGTGGCAGTGGTGCCGACCTGGTCGGGCCGGTGCTGGCCGGCCTGAGCGACGGCCATCGCGGCCACCGCGTGCCCGTTGGGCGGCGATGTTGCCCTCGTCGGTGTCGGCCACGATGCGGGTCAGGCCCGGCTGGCGAGCCAAGGTCACGAGTGCTCGCACCGCCTCCGCCACGCAGCCACTGCCACAGGCGGATGGCATGAGCCGCTGCGTGGATCTTCCCGCGTCGTCGCCCGCCCTGGCGCGGGTGGTCGGCGCGCGGCCGGTGGCGGTGCCCGTCACCCGCGCCAGCCGCCGTCCCCGGGCCGCCCCGTCTCCCAGGGCCGATCTCGGCTGATCCATCGGTCAGCAGCTACCGTGGGCGCTGCCCACCGCCAAGGAGGCCGACGCATGCCAGAGGCCCACGCCGCCCGGCCCGACGCGGCGGGACTCGACGAGGACCAGCAGCGCGCCCGACGCCTCGCCATCCGCGACCTGATGCCGACCACCCCCTATCTGGCCGGCCTCGGCGTCCTCTTCGACCGCTACGAGCCCGACGACGTGGTCCTGCGCCTGCCGTTCCGGCCCGACCTGACCAACGACGGCGCCGTCTACCACGGCGGGGTGATCGCCAGCGCCCTCGACACCGCCGGCGCCGCGGCGGCCTGGTCCAACCACGACTTCGACCGGGGCACCAAGGCGGCCACCGTTTCGATGACCGTGCAGTACGTGGGGGCAGCCCGCCGCTCCGACCTGCTGTGCCGGGCCCGCACCGTGCGTCGGGCCCGCGAGCTGATCTTCACCGAGATCACCGCCACCGACGCCGAGGGGGCGGTGGTGGCCCACGCCGTCCAGACCTACCGGATCACCTGAGCCGGCCCCCTGACCAGCGCGACCCGCGCCCGGGGCCCTGGTGCTGAGCGGCCCCCGGCAGCTGAAGCCGATCGAGCTGCCCGTCGCGACCCTCGGTGACGTCGACGGGCTCCTGCGAGTCGAGGCCTGCGGTCCGGGCGCACCGACCACGAGCAGCATCGCCGAACCCGCCGGGGCCGTAGCCCTTCGTGCCCGGCCACGAGACGTGTCAGCCGACGCCGTTTGGCAATGGCCTGTTGCCGGGTACCCCCCTGCCAACCTTGCGCAGCGCCTGCGCCGACATCGCCCCGGGCCCAGCCCCCGACGACACGGACCGGAGAGCCCATGACCGAGGTCGACAGGTCGGAGGCCGACAGGCTCACCGAGGTCGCCGACCAGGTGGCCGACAGCGCCCGGCTGCAGCGCCGAGCCGCCACCTTGGTGCGCCGCATGGCGGCCCAGCGCCGCCGGGGCCGTCCCTGGCGCAGCATCGTCACCAGCGGCACGCCGCGCCGGACCCTGGAGCTGCTGGGCGAGGCTGGCCGGCGGCTGCGCCACGGGGCGCGGCAGCTGCGCCAGCTGCTGGTCGGGGGACTGTCCGCCGAGGGCTCCACCACCCGTCAGATCGGCGAGCTGTTCGAGGTCAGCCATCAGCGCATCTCGGTCATCTTGCGCACGCGACATCAGGACACGCGACACCAGGAGCAGCCATGATCGACGTCGAGCACACCCGAGGCGGCCGGGGGGCCAGCCCCCCAGGAGATCGGCCCCCATCAGCCCCACTCCCACCCGGCGCCTGCGCGCTGCCCGCCACGAGCTTGTACCGGCTGGCGGCGGCGAGCTCGTGCCGGCTGGCGGCGAAAGGCACAGCAGGCGATGGACTGGTGCGTTGACCCCGCCGTCCCCGGGGCGCGCCGGGCTGTCGAAGCCGATCTTGCCGCGCATCTCGCCCGGCGGGTGCCCGACACGGCCGCCTGCCACGCAGCCGTGGGCCAGCTCGCCGTCCACCTCGACCGCCGGACGCCCGGGGGAGGGCCCTGGCGGCTGACGTTGCGCTGGCGCCTCGGCCAGGCCCAGGTGGCGGTCCGCCCGATGCGCCCGGAGGGCCGGCTGCCCGGCACCCCGCTGGCCGCCGGCGCCACGGCGTGCGCCTGGGACCTCGAGGAGCTCGCAGCGGTGACCGTGGAGGAGCCGCACTGGGTCGACCTGGGCCTGCACCGTCCGGCGGAGCCGGTCCTCGACCCCGATCCCGGCGACACCGAGCTGCCGGCACACCGAGAGGGCTTTCTGACCTCGGTGGCGGCCACGGCCACCGGGCTCAGCGGCTACAGCTCGGCTGGGCGCTGCGCCTTCGTCGGTGCCGCCGCGGCCCGGCGAGCCGAGGCCGACTACCGGCGCGGCCACCACGTCGACCGGTCGCTGACAGCCGGTGAGGTGGCCGAGGCGTTCGTTGACCTGCAGCAGGGCATCGGCGGCGACTTCACCGTGGTCGAGGTGGACGCCGACCATGCCGTGGTGGCCAACCACACCTGCCCCTTCGGTGCCGCCGTGACGGACGCGCCGCAGCTGTGCCGAGTCACCTCGGCCATGCTCGGCTCGCTGGCCGCTCGCAGCTGGCAGGGCCAGGCGTGGGTCAGCCTCGACGAGCGGATCGCCCTCGGCGACCGCCGCTGCCTGCTCACCGTGCGGCGCTCCCCGGACGGGGCGGCCAGCGACCACCGCTACCACTGGCCGCCGTCGGGCCTGACCTCCTTCGCCGACGAAACCTCGGCAAAGCCGCCACCGGGCCACGGCATCAGCCTGGCGCTGCAGCTGCCCCGCGACCGGGTGAGCGTCCCGGTCATCCGGCACCTCGCCTCCGCCGCCCTGGCCGAGGTGGGGGTGACCGCCGAGGTGGCGGCCGACATCGAGCTGGCCCTGTCGGAGGCCTGCAGCAACGTCCTGGACCACGCCGGGCCCGGCGACGCCTACGAGGTCGCCGTCGCCATCCGGGCCGAGCGCTGCGAGCTGCGCATCATCGACACCGGCCGCGGCTTCGACCACGTCTCCATCCGGGACCGGCGGGCCGGCCACGACGACGAGCGGGGCCGGGGCCTGGCCTTGATGCAGGCGGTGATGGACCACGTCGCCTTCACCTCCGAGCCGCAGCGCGGCACCCTGGTCACGTTGGTGAAGCAGCTGACCTTCGACGAGGACTCCCCTGGCCAGCGCCTGCTGCGTCAAGACGGCACCGCGCCGGGTGCCACCAGCGGCGGCACCACCAGGGCCAGCGCCGCCAGGTAGACGACAGCCCGGCCGGCCATGCAGCGGCACCGGAGCGACGGCCGTGCGTGCGGCGCGCGCCGGTACGTGCGGCCACAGCCGATCCTGGTCCGATGCCGACCCCTGGGCCTGGTGGGCAGCGCGCCGCGTCGAGCTCGTCGCCAGCACCTGGCCGTCGCCGCCTGCTGAGGGTCGGCGCCGTCATCGGCCCAGCGCCACCCGCCGCACGGTGGTGTAGCGCGACCCGTTGGCGCCGGGAGTGGAGGCCACCAGGCACAGCTCGTGCACCGGCCAGCGGGCGTCGACCGGCTCGCCGGACACGGCGGCGGGCATGCGGCGCCGCCCCCGGATCCGGGCCAGGGTCAGATGGCCGACGAACGGCTCGGCGGCGGGATCGGCCGGCGGGCCGGCCACGGCAGCTCGCGCCAGCGCGGCCAGAGGATCGAGGCCAGCCACCGGCACGCACAGCACCCCACGGCCCAGGACCGCCACCGCCGGCCCGGCTCGCGCCTCGGCCGGCGCGGCGTGGCGCGCCGCCTGGGCCAGCCGCTCGCCCAGCGCGGCCACCTCCTCGTCGGGCACCGCTCCGAGGAACACCAGCGTCACGTGCCACTGTGCGGGGGAGGTGTAGCGCAGGGCGGGGACCGGCGGGCGGCGCAGCCCGGCCAGCACCTCCACCGCCGCCGGCGAGGGCCACACCCCCACGAACAGACGCACCGTCGGATCCGCTCCCGGCCCCGCCCCACCCTCGCCCGCGCCTGCCGACACCTGTCTGCCCGGCTCAGCCTGCCGCCGGCGGTGGCTGGGCGCCGCGCACCAGACGGCCCGGCAGCGCCCCGGTCGGCTGGCCGTCGAGGTAGGTGACGACCCCTGCCACCGCGGTGGCCACGTAGCCGTCGGCGTGCTGCACCGGCCGGCGGCCGCCGGCCGGCAGGTCGTGGACCATCCGCGGTGGCCGCAGCTGCAGCGCGTCGCAGTCGATGACGCTCAGGTCGGGTCGGTAGCCGGGGGCGAGCAGCCCCCGATCGTGCAGCCCGACGGCGGCGGCGGTGTCGTGGGTGTGCCAGCGCACCACCGTCTCCACCGGGACCCGCTCGCCGCGGGTGCGGTCTCGGGTCCAGTGGGTGAGGAGGTGGGTGGTGAAGCGGGCGTCGCAGATGGTGCCGAGATGGAGCCGCCGGGCCCGGGCGCCAGGGACTGTTTGGGCGGCTGCTCGCCGTCGGGCGGGTCGCCGAGCAGGAACATCCGGTCGAGCTGCTGCAGCACCCGGGAGGCGAAGTGCCCACCGACGGGCTCCTCGGCCAGGATCCGGGCCCGGTACTGCGGGTCGAGCCAGGCGGACAGCTTGTCGGCCAACGGCCGCGCCGCGATCTGCTGCCAGCTGGGATGGCCGACGAAGGGGTGCAAGGTGGCGTCGAGGCCCAGCATCAGCCCGACGGGCCGGCCGGCCACCTGGGCCCGCAGCGGCAGGCTGTCGGCGGCGGTTGCGTCGACCCAGTCGAGCAGCTGGCGCCAGCGGCCCGAGGTGCCGGCCTGCGCCAGCGACACCGACAGCAGCCGCCCCGACCGTTGCACCAGACGGCGCAGCAGCTGCGTCCCGGCGGCGGGATCGGTGACGTCCGACACGACCTGCAGCACGCCCTTCCCGGCGAAGCCGAGGGCCTCGGCGATGCCGGCCAGCTCGTCCTCGGCGGCGGTCAACGTGGGGGTGGGCTGCCCACGACAGCCCCTCGGCCAGCACGTCGGCCACGGTGCCGCCGCGCACCACCAGATCGTGCTCGACCATCGACTCCCCCTGATGTCGACCGAAGCCCACAGTAGGTCGCCCCGAGGGGCCGAGGGGGTGCTGCGGCCGGGCTCAGGCGGCGGCCTCCTCGCCGCCGGTCTCGACCGGCAGGCCGGCCTGCATCCAGGCCAGGGTGCCGCCCGCCACCGACACGGCGTCGTAGCCCGAGGAGATCAGCCACCGTGCCGCCACCAGCGACCGGTTGCCGCTGGCGCAGATGACATGGAGGCGTTCGCTTCGGGGCAGCTCGCCGACCCGGTCGACCAGCTCGCCGAGCGGGATGAGGCGGGCTCCGGGCACGTGCCCGGCCTCGTACTCGTCGGGTTCGCGCACGTCGACCACCACCGCACCGTCGGCATGCGCCGCCGAAAAGGACCGGATGTCCGTCTCCACTCCACGACCTCCTTCCATGCGCCGTCCGGGTCGCTCCCCGGGCGGCACCGTCATCGGCTGCATCCCCCCTCTCTTCAATACCCACTGGGGTATCTGGGAGACCAGCCTATCCGGTGGTCGCGCCGCTCAGGTCGCGCCGGCCCCCCGGAGGGGCCTCAGCCACCGGCCTCGAGCTGCAGCAGGGCCTGCTTGGCCGGGATGCCACCCCCATACCCCCCGAGGCTGCCGTCGCTGCGCACCACCCGATGGCACGGCACCACCACCGGCAGCGGGTTGGTGGCGCACGCCGTTCCCACCGCCCGCGCCGCCCGCGGGTGGCCGACGGCGGCGGCCACCGCGGCGTAGCTGGCCGTGGACCCGTAGGCGATGTCACCCAGGTGGTGCAGCACCCGGCGGCGAAAGCCGTCCGACAGTCGCCAGTCGAGGGGGAGGTCGAAGCGCCGGCGCCGGCGGGCGAAGTACTCGTCGAGCTGCCGGGCGGCGGCCTCCAGGCCGGCCCGGGCCTGCAGGATCCGGGGACCCACCCGCTCGGCCAGCTGGGCCAGCACCCGGTCGTGGTCCTCGTCGGTGTAGGCCACCCGCACCAGGCCGGCGGCGGTGGCCGCCACCAGCAGCGGCCCGACCGGGGTGTCCACCATGCGGTAGGCCACATCGAGCAGATCGTGCTCGGCCGCCTGCCGGGCCAGCCGGGCCCGGAGCCGGCCAAGGGTGGCGGTGTCGTCCACCGCGCTCGCCGCGGTGGACAGCCACCGGCCGGGATCGGTGAGGCCGGGATCGGTCCGGCCGGGGTCGGTGAGGCGGGGGTCGGTGCTGGTCATGGGTGGCTCCTCGAGGCCAGGGCGACACGCAGGGAGGCGATGCCGTCGGCCGCGCTGCGGCGGGCGGCCGCCGCGGTGGTGCCGAGCAGCTCGCCGACCTCGGCGTAGGGCAGGTCGGCCACATAGTGATAGGCGACGGCGCCTCGCTGCTTGGGTGGCAGGGCGACCACCGCCGCCCACAGCTCGGGGTCGGGATCGGCCGGTTCGGCCCCGTCGGCCGCGGCCTCGGGCAGCGGGTCGACCGTCAGCGGGGCCCGGGCGGCGGCCCGCAGCCGGTCGACGGCCTTGTGGTGGGCGATGGTGATCAGCCAGGCGCGCAGGTTGCTGTCCGGACGCAGCCGGGGATAGGCGGCCAGGGCGGCGAGGAACGTGTCGGCCCACACGTCCTCGGCGTCGTGGGGCCCGACCATGGCGCGACACACCCGCAGCACCACGGTGCCATGGTCGGCCACCACCCGCTCGAAGGGCACGGCACCGGCGCCACGGCGCCCGCCCGGCGACCGGTGGCCGAGCGGCGGGCGGGGGCTCGGCGGGCGGGGGCTCGGCGGGGCGGTGCCGGAGGTCATGTCCTGTGAACGTGGTGGCGGCCCGGTTCGTGAGGTGGCGACCTGCCGACGCTACGCTGCCGGGCCGTCGGGGACCAGCCCGACGCCGCCGGCGCCCGCAGGTCAGGCGGACGTCGAGTAGCCCTCGGACCAGTCGCCTTGCTCCACGTCCCACGCCACGTCGTCGGATCCGGGCATCTGGACGGTCAGGTGGCTCATCGAGCTGTCGGGGGTGCCGCCGTGCCAGTGCCACTCGTCGCGGCCGACGGTGATGACGTCGCCGGGGCGGACAGTGTGACGCCCGGCGCGGTCGGCCACGATCCCCTCCCCGCGGGTGACGTAGAGGACCTGGCCGGAGTGGTGGATGTGGGGCTTGGTCCGGGCCCCGGCCTCGAAGTGGACGGCGAACACCGCCGGGCCCGGGTCGAAGGGGCTGTCGAAGTACTGGAAGCGGGCTGTGCCCTCAAAGTGCGGCGCGTACGCCTCGGGCATCGTCCCCTGGCTGCGGTCCTCGCTGCGGTGGTCCATGACCGGGTTCTACCCGCGCTGGGCGCGCCGCGCCTGGCCCGGTGCCGGCGAACCCCCGCCGGATGGCGCTCGGATCCCCTGCCGCCTGCTGGACGTCGCCGGCTGGAGCCCTTCGGCACCTGGCCGCTCCCGTCGTCGCCGCCGCAGGCCAAGGAGGCCGAGCGGCGGCGCATCGGTCCCCGGCCGCCTGCGGCGGGCCGACGGCACCGCCGCCATGTCCCGGGGTCGACGGTGGGCGCCAACACGCCGAGAGGCAGCTCCCGAAGGCGAGCGTCTACGGTCAGGTGTCGTATGCCGGACTACGTCTCATCACGTGCGGTGGCGAACTGCGTCTCATCACGTGCGGTGGCAGCTTCGACCAGGCGACACGAGGCGTGTCGTTGCCTGCCGGTGTGGGTAGGCGAAGCACCATGAAGATCGCCGTGCTGGGCATGGGGCGCCTGGGCCAGGCGCTGGCCGGTCGGCTGCTCCGCGCCGGCCACGACCTGTCGCTGTGGAACCGCAGCCCGGGGAAGGCCGCCGCCCTGGTCGAGCGCGGCGCCTCCGAGGCTCCCAGCCCGGCGGCCGCCGTCGACGGGGCGGACCTCGCCGTCACCGTGCTGGCCGACGACGACGCCGTCCGCGACGTCGCCTTGGGCAGAGACGGGGTACGCAGCGCGTTGGCGCAGCAGGCCACCTACGTCGACTGCTCCACCGTGTCACCGGGCCTGACCCGTCAGCTGCACGCCGACATGAACCGCTACGTGGCCATGCCCATCCTGGGTAGCCCCATGCAGGTCGCGGCGGGCGGGGCCACCTACCTGATCGGGGCCGACCGGCGGGCCGCCCAGGCGGTGGAGCCGCTGTTCCCCATGCTGTCGGAGAAGACGCTTCGCTACGACGAGCCGTGGACGGCGGCGGCGGCCAAGGTGAGCGTCAACCTGCTGCTGCTCAACGGGGTGGTGGCCCTGGCCGAGTCCTTCGCCGTGGGCCGGGCCGGCGGGCTGTCCGACGACCAGCTGCGCCAGCTCCTCGGCGACAGCCCGATGGTCGCTCCGGGGCTGAGATATAGGTTCGAAGGGATCCTCACCGGCGATCAGGAGACCTTCTGGACCACGGTCCTCGGGACGAAGGACGCCAACCTGGCCGTGGAGCTGGCGGCCTCGGCCGGTGTGGACCTGCCGGCCACCACGCTCGCCCGGGACCTCTACCAGCAGGCCAGCGAGCGCTTCGCCCACGAGGACATCGCCCAGGTCGCCGACCGCTACCGCCGCCAGCCGTCACGCTGACCGGTCCGCCGCGGGCGGGCCTACGGTGGCGGTGGTGGCGACCCCGGTCATCGACTACAGCGGCTCGTTCCACCTGCAGCTGCCACCGAGCGGCGTGTGGGCGACCATCGAGCACATCGACCGGTTGCAGCGGTGGTGGCCGTGGCTCCACGACCTGCGCGTCGAAGGCACCGGGCTGCAGCCCGGGGTGTTGCTGCACGGGGTGGTGGACCCGCCGGTGCCCTACTGCATGCGCGTCGACGTGGAGCTGGTGTCGTGCACCGCGCCATGGGCCATCGACGCCGCCGTGCACGGCGACCTGCGCGGGCCAGCCCACCTGCGCCTACGCCCCGAAGGCTCCGGCACCCGAGCCGAGGTGGCCTGGTCGGTGGAGATGATGCAGCCGGCGATGCGGCTGGCCAGCCGAGTGGCCCATCCCCTGCTGCAGTGGGGCCACGACCGGGTGGTGGAGTCGACGCTGCGGGGCTTCCGCCGTCAGGTGGAGCAGGCTTGGCGTGAGCAGAGCCCGCCGGCGAGCGGTGGCGAGCCGCGAGACGCAGCGCCCGACGGCCGGCGCGGAGCCGGCTGAGTTCGCCCATGGGCACCGGCACGCGGTTCGACGTGATGGTGGTGGGCGCCGGACCGGCTGGGAGCGTCGCCGCCACCGTGCTGGCCCGCGGCGGAGCGCGGGTGGCCCTGGTCGACCGGTCCCGGTTCCCGCGCGACAAGGCCTGCGGAGACCTGGTCGGTCCGCGCGGTCTGCAGGTGCTGCACGACCTCGGACTGGCGCCGCCACCGGGCCTGGCCGTCGGTGACATGGTGGTGGTGGCACCCAACGGGCGCCGGCTGCGGCTGCCGGCTGTCGCCGGCGCCACCTACCCGGGGCGGGCCCTGGCCGTACCTCGCCTCGCCTTCGACGCTGCCCTGCGCGAGGCGGCGCAGGCGGCAGGCGCCGAGATCCTCACCGGCCGGGCCCGGCAGGCGTGCTGGGCCGACGGGCGCCTCGACGGGTTCCGCTGCGCCGACCGCGAGATGCGGGCCGACAGCGAGGTGCGGGCCGACGTGGTGATCGGCGCCGACGGCGCGGCCAGCACCGTGGCCGAGGCGGCCGGGCTGGTCGAGTGGCGGCGGGTGCTGTGGGGCTTCGCCGTCCGCTGGTACGTCCAGCAGCCGGTCGACCTGCCCGTCATCGCCTGGTGGGAGCCGACGCCCTGGCGCCCGTTGCCCGGCTACGGCTGGTTGTTCCCCGGGCCCGACGGACGCGCCAACGTCGGTGTGGGAGTGGGAATGCAGGCCGACCGGCGAGGCGCGGCAGCCGCGGTCCGGGCGGCCGACGGGTTCGTCGCCCATCTGCGCCGTGTCGGTCTGCTGGCCCCGACAGCGAACGGGCGTGGCCAGCTCACGGGCCGCCTCGGCGGCTGGCTGAAGATGGGTATGGTCGGGACGGTGCCGGCTCGGGGCAACGTGCTGCTGGTGGGCGACGCCGCTGGGCTGGTCAACCCGCTGCAGGGCGAAGGCATCGCCCAGGCCCTGGCCAGCGGGGTGGCGGCGGCTGAAGCCGTGCTGGCCGGGCCGGGACGGGCCGCGGCGCGATACGGCGGCGAGCTGGTGGCCCGCCACCGCCGCTTCCTGACGCTGGGAGCGGCCGCCCAGCGCCAGCTGCTCTCCCACCCGCAGGTGATCGCCGGCGTCACTCGGGCGCTGACCGCACCGGGGGTGGGCCGCGGCGTCGCCGGCGCCTGGGCGCTGCTGTGGAACGACCTGGTCGAAGGAGCACCGCCTGGCGCCGCCCGTGCGGTGGCCCGCGCCGCGCTGGCCGTCGGCACGCTGGCTGCCGCGCCGGGCGCCACCCGTCGGTGGTTCGACGACCTGCAGCGGACCGCCGCCCTGGGCTATCGCTGTCCGTCCTCGTCGGTGGCCGGTCGATAGGAGGTCGCCACCAGAGCTGCGGCGTTGGCCAGGCCGAGAGCGACCGCGGCGGCGGCAGCCAGCGGACCCTGGCGGCGCCGGCCGATCACGGCGTCGACCGACCAGCGGCCGTGCCCCAAGGTGGCCAGGCCGGTGGCGGCGGCGGCCACCACCGCCACGTACTCCCAGCCGCCTTTGAAGATGAAGAAGCCCTTGCCCCGGTGGTCGGTCAGCGCCGCGGTGGTCATGAGGCCGATGACCGCCGCTTCGGGCAGCGGCTCGAGAGCGCCGACGGTCACCAGCGTTCCGGCCGCCACCTCGGTGGCCGCCGCCAGCCGGGCGTGGAACCAGGCCGGGCGGAGACCCAAGGCGTCGAACCAGCGTCGGGTGCCTTCGAGCCCACCTTTGCCAGCCAACTTGTTCGCACCGTGGGCGATGAGCATCGGGCCGACCGACAGCCGCAGCACCAGCGCCGCCAGGTCCGATTCGGTGTGGTCGCTCCTCGCCATGCCCGCTCCTCGTCGCCTCGGTCCCCGCCGCGCCGCATTCTCCTTCCGGAGCGCCCGCCGATGCGAACCGGGCACCAGGTCGACCGAGGTGGAGGCGGATCTGGTCGTAACGTTGGCACCGTGGGTGCCGATCGAGTGGTGGCGGACAGCTCGGACTGGGACGGTGCCCGCTACGACCGGCTGGCCGACCCGCAGGCCCGCTGGGGTCGAACCGTGCTCGACCGCCTGCAGCTGACGGGGTCCGAGACGGTGCTCGACGCCGGATGCGGCAGCGGCCGGGTCACCGAGCAGCTCATGCGCCGGCTGCCGAGCGGACGCATCGTCGCCGTCGACGCCTCACCGTCGATGCTGGCCCAGGCCCGACACCGGCTGGGTCGCGACCACCGCGTGCGCTTCGTCGAAGCGGACCTGCTCGGGCTGGATCGGGCTGCGCTCGGCACCGACGCGCCGGTCGACGCCGTCTTCTCCACGGCCACCTTCCACTGGATCGTCGACCACGACCGGCTCTTCGACAACCTCGCCGACCTGCTGCGACCGGGCGGCCAGCTGGTGGCGCAGTGCGGAGCAGAGGGCAACATCGACGGCGTCATCCGCGCCGTCCGCTCCCTCGGTGGGGAGCGGGCCGGCACCTGGCTGTACCCCACCGCCGAGGAGACCGCCGTCCGACTGCGGCGGTCGGGGTTCGTAGATGTGCGCGTCTGGACGCACCCCGAGCCAACACCGTTCGCTGCCGCCGGCCCGCTGGCCGACTTCCTGGAAGCCGTGTGCCTGCGCCAGCATCTGGCCACGCTGGCCCCCGCGGAGCGCCGGCTCTTCGCCCAGCTGGTGGCGGCGGCCATGCCGCAGCCGGTCATCGACTATGTGCGGCTCAACATCGTGGCCCGCCGGGCGAAGCGCTGACCTCGACCACCGGCGGCGCGCTGTTCGCCAACTGGTGCAGCTGGCACCATGATGGGACCGGTCGATGGAGCCGAGGCGGGGGACGAGGAAGGAGACCTGTGGTACGTGGGCTGCCGCAGCCGGTGGGGATGCCGGAGCTGCCCGACCGGGTGACGATCCACGAGGTGGGGCCCCGCGACGGGCTGCAGAACGAGCCGGTGGCGGTCCCCACCGACGTCAAGGCCGAGCTAATCGGCCGCCTCGTCGCCGCCGGTCTCACCTCGGTGGAGGTGGCCAGCTTCGTCCACCCGGCCTGGGTGCCCCAGCTGGCCGACGCCGAGCAGCTGATGGGCCTGCTGCCGGCGTCGGTGGTGGAGCAGGCCACGGTGTTGGTGCCCAACCGGCGCGGCCTGGAGCGGGCGCTGGCGTGTGGGGTGCGCCACGTGGCCGTGTTCGCCAGCGCCACCGAGTCGTTCGCGGCACGCAACCTCAACCGCAGCATCGACCAGTCGCTGGCCATGTTCACCCCGGTGGTCGAGGAGGCCAGGGCGGCCGGCGCCACGGTGCGGGGCTACCTGTCGATGTGCTTCGGCGACCCCTGGGAGGGGCCGGTGGAGCCCAGCGCCGTCGTCGCGGTGGGCCGGCGGCTGGTCGACATGGGCTGCGGGCAGCTGAGCCTGGGTGACACCATCGGTGTCGCCACCCCGGGCCAGGTGGTGGAGCTGCTCGACGCCTTCGCCGCCGCCGGGGTCGGCGTGGAGCACCTCGCCGTCCACTTCCACGACACCTACGGGCAGGCGTTGGCCAACACCTTCGCCGCGCTGCAACACGGCGTCACCACCGTCGACGCCAGCGCCGGCGGGCTGGGGGGCTGCCCCTACGCCCAGAGCGCGACCGGCAACCTCGCCACCGAGGATCTCCTCTGGCAGCTCCACGGGCTGGGCATCGCCACCGGCGTTGATCTCGACGCGCTGGTCGCCACCAGCTGCTGGCTGGCCGACCACCTCGGGCGCTCGAGCCCGTCGCGGGTGGTGGCCGCCTGGCGCCCCGCGCCGGTGCTCTGAGCCCCGGCGCCTGGTCCGGCGATGGCCGCTCGTCCGCGGCCGGGCGCCGGCTGGTCAGCTGCTCAAGTGGTCAGCTGCTGAGCGCCGACGTGTCACCGGCGAGCATCCGGAGGTGGTTGTCGAGCCATCGGCCCTGGCGGGAGCGCTGGCCCGCACCCTGGTGGAGCTGGCCCGGGGGGCCGAGCTGCTGGTCGTCGGCGGCCACGGCCGGGGTGGCTTCGCCGGGGCGATGCTCGGCTCGGTGAGCTCCCGCTTCGTGTCCCATGCGCCGTGCCCGGTGGTGGTGGTTTGCCGCTACCCCCAAAGCTCCCTGAGCTGTCCGGGTGGCCGGCGGCCCAACCGGATTTGGACCCGCGCCGCGTCGGCGGTCAGGCTGGGCGAGCACGTCCGGACAGGGCTTCGGGCAAGGAGGAGACGACGATGGCGACGACGGTGACGGTCAGCACCCCAGACGGCGACATGGGCCTCTATGACGCCCAGCCCGACGGGGTTGCCCGAGCGGCGCTCATCGTCGTGCAGGAGGCGTTCGGCGTCAACGACCACATCGAGGACGTCACCCGCCGCTTCGCCGCCGAGGGCTACCGCGCGGTCAGCCCCCACATCTTCCACCGCAGCGGCGATCCTGTCCTCGCCTACGGCGACATGGAGAACGTGCTGCCGCACATGCAGGCCATGACCGACGCCGGCCTGCAGGCCGATCTCGACGCCACGCTGCGCTACCTGGCCGACGCCGGCTTCGCCGCCGGCCAGGTCGGCATCACCGGCTTCTGCATGGGCGGCACCGTCGCCTTCCTGGCCGCCGCCCGCTACCGGCTGGGTGCGGCGGTCACCTTCTACGGCGGGGGCATCGCCACCGGCCGCTTCGGCAGCCCGCCGCAGACCGAGCTGGCGCCGCAGCTGCAGACACCGTGGCTCGGGCTCTACGGCGACCAGGACCAGAGCATCCCGGTGGCCGAGGTCGAGGCGCTGCGCCAGGCCGCAGCCACGGCGTCGGTGCCGACCCAGATCGTGCGCTACCCCGAAGCGGGCCACGGCTTTCACTGCGACGCGCGCGACTCCTACCACGAGCCGTCGGCACGCGACGCCTGGCGCCGCACCCTGGCCTGGTTCGACGCCCACCTGCCGGTCGGGCACTGACCGCCTCGCCGCCGGGCGCGAGGAGCCGATCGTGCCGGCATGGATCTGCGAGACGTGTGCCGTGCAGCACGGCGTCAGCGACACCCCGCCCGAGGTGTGCGCCATCTGCGACGACGAACGCCAGTACGTCGGCCCCCAGGGCCAGCGCTTCACCACCATGGAGGCCCTGGCCGCCGGCCATGCGGTGGTGCTCCGCCAGGAGGAGCCCGACCTGTGGGGGGTCGGCGTCGAGCCAGCGGTCGCCATCGGGCAGCGGGCCCTGCTGGTGCGCACCGATGCCGGCAACGTGCTGTGGGACTGCGTGCCGCTGCTCGACCAGGCAGCGCGGGCCCGGATCGCCGAGCTGGGCGGCATCAGCGCCATCTGCATGTCGCACCCCCACTTCTACGGGTCCTACGTCGAGTACGCCGACGCCTTCGACGCCCGCGTCCTGATCCCGCGTGCCGACGCCGGCTGGGTGCGGCGACCCTCGCCACGCGTGGAGCACTACGACGAGGTGGCCGAACCAGTGCCGGGCCTGACCGTCGCCCGCATCGGCGGCCACTTCGACGGCGCCTCGGTGCTGCACTGGCCGGCCGGTGCCGACGGCCGAGGGGTGCTGCTCACCGGCGACACGGTGCAGGTGGTGCCCGACCGGGGCTGGGTCAGCTTCATGTGGAGCTATCCGAACCTCATCCCCCTCGACGAGGCCACCATCCGCGACGTCGCCCGGCGGGTGTCGCAGCTGCGCTTCGAGCGGATCTACGGCGGCTGGTGGGGCCGGGTGGTGTTCGAGGGCGGCGGGCCGGCGGTCAGCCGGTCGGCCGAGCGCTACGTCGAGCGGCTGCGCGGCGCCCGGCCACCGGCGGGCCCACCGCAGCCGGCGCCACCGCCGGCGTAGCCAGCCGAGCCGGCGCCACCGCCGGCGTAGCCAGCCGCGCTCGGAGGGGACCCGACGGTGCCCTCAGGGGCCGATGGTCCGGGCCGTGTCGAGGTCGTCGTAGGCGGCGGCGAAGCGGGCGATGGTGGCCAAGCAGGCGTCGACCGGCTGCAAGGTGCCGAAGGCCAGCGTGTGCAGCCAGGTGGCCAGGCCGAAGGCCGGGGTGGCGCGGTACCGGCGCCAGGCGTCCTCCCAGGTCGGCGCCGGAGCGCCAGCCCGGCCCAACGCGTCGAGGTAGCCCGCCAGCAGCTGCCGTTCGTGGACCCGGCGCTCAGCCACGGTCAGGCTGCCGGCCAGGAAGTAGCCGACGTCGTGCGACCAGTGCCCGGTGCGGGCCAGCTGCCAGTCGAGGAACCCGGTGGTCCCATCCACGCTCAGGTAGGTGTTGCCGGGATGCGGGTCGCCGTGCAGCACCGTCTGGGGCCCCGAGGCGGCCAGCTGGGCGCTTTGGTGGAACTGGCGCCCCAGTCCCACGGCGCCGACCGGACGCACGGCTGGAGGCTGCAGCTGGCGCAGCCGGCGCAGGCCCCGGGCCAGGCTGGCCACCGACACCACCGCCCAGCTGCGGCCCAGCCGCCACGGCCGCAGGAAGCGCAGACCCGCCGGCAGAGGCCGGTCCCAGAAGGCGGCGTGCAGGCGGGCCAGCCCGTCGAGACCGGAGGCGACCTCGGCCACGCCGAGCGGGGTGGTCGGATGGTTGGGCCGGCCACCGGCGGCCACCAGGTCGTCGGACACGACCACCGCCGCCATCCGGCGCCGGTCCACCGCTCCGGCGTAGGGCCGCGGATGTTCCAGCGGCAGCGTCACCGCTGAGGCGGCCAGGCGCGCCTCGGTGGCCGTGGCGCCCAGCACCGTGAGCGCCAGCCGGTGGACCAGCTGTCCGGAGCCCTTGACGAACACCGACGGAGGGCCCTGCCCGTGGCGGTAGCCGACCTCGACCCGGGCCCGGCGGTTGGTGCCGTCGTGGACGGGACCGACCTTCACGGTGGCGACGTCGACGCCGGGCAGCCGCGCCGACAGCGCCGCCGTCATCCACGACGGCGTCAGGTCCGACCAGGCCCGCGGCACGGCCAGCGCCGTGTCGGAGCGCGCCACGCGGCCCGGCCGGGCGTGCCCCGACGGCCGGTTCACCTGGCGGTCAGTGCGGCCAGCGCCTGGTTGAAGACCGGGGAGGGACGCATCACCGCCTCACACCGCGCCGGGTCGGGTCGGTAGTAGCCGCCGAGGTCCACCGGCGAGCCCTGCACGGCCAGCAGCTGCTGGGCGATGGTCTGCTCCTGGTCGCCCAGCGTCGCCGCCAGCTCGCCGAAGGCGGCGGCCAGCTCGGGATCGTCGGACTGCCCGGCCAGCTCCTGCGCCCAGTACAGCGCCAGGTAGAAGTGGCTGCCGCGGTTGTCGATGCTGCCCAGGCGCCGTGCCGGCGAGCGGTCGCGGTCGAGGACGGTGGCCGTGGCCCGGTCTAAGGTGTCGGCCAGCACCTGGGCCCGGCTGTTGCCGGTGTGCTCGGCGAGGTGCTCCAAGCTGGCGGCGAGGGCCAGGAACTCGCCGAGGCTGTCCCAGCGCAGGTAGTTCTCCTTGACCAGTTGCTGCACGTGCTTGGGAGCCGAGCCGCCGG
>JAJZNB010000050.1 GCA_021848085.1 Actinomycetes bacterium | reverse complement strand
TGCCGAGGTGCGCGGTGCCGAGGTGCGCGGTGCCGAGGTGCGCGGTGCCTGAGCGGCCGGCTGCGGTTGCCGTGGTCGGCGGCGGGATCGCCGGCATGGTGGCAGCACTCCATCTGGCCCGCGCCGGGTTGGCGGTCGACCTGCTCGAAGCAGAGGACCAGCTGGGCGGCAAGCTGCGCGCCGCACGAGTCGGGGAGGTTCAAGTCGACGTGGGCCCCGATGCCTTCGTGGCCCGACGCCCCGAGGCCGTCGACCTGTGCCGAGATCTGGGCATCGCGCACGACCTGGTAGCGCCCGGGGTGTCGGGGGCAGCGGTGTGGGCCCGAGGCCGGCTCCGAGCGCTCCCCGACGGCCTGGTCCTCGGCGTCCCCACCAGACTGGGCCCTCTGGCTCGCTCGGGCATCGTCGGTCCAGCTGGAACTGCCCGAGCCGCTGTCGACCGGTTCAGCGGCGCGCCGAGGAGACTGCTGCGCCGGGCCGGACCTACCCCCGTCGACAGTGCGAGCTCGTCGAACAGGACCTCCCCGCCGAGGAGCACCGCTCTCCCCGAAAGCACCTGTCGATCCGCGGCGATCACCTCGCCTGGCGGGGACAGCTCGGCTGTGAGCACCACTTCGCAGGGCACGACCGGCTCCACCGGCGGAGAGGACCGGTCGGTCGGCGAACTGGTCGAGCCTCGCCTCGGCCACCGGGTGACCCGGCGGCTAGTGGACCCGCTGGTAGGCGGCGTGCACGCCGGACCGGTCGCCGCTTTGAGCGCCGAGGCGGTCTTCCCGGCGCTGCTGAGCGCCAGCCGGCAAGGGGGAAGCCTGATGCGCGCCCTCGCGGCGACGGCTGCTCGTCCGCCAGCAGGGACCGGCACCGGCACCGGCCCGGTGTTCCTGACACTGCGCTCCGGGCTCGCCGGGCTGGCCAGCGGGGTACGGCGCGCCCTCGACGAGGCAGGGGTCACCACTCGCACGGGCACCGCAGTACGACGGCTGGTGCCCGTCGTCGACGACGGGTCGCCCCGCTGGCAGGTGGTCACCGCCGCGGGCACCTTCACAGTCGACGGCGTGGTCCTCGCCGTCCCCGCGCCCGCAGCCGCACGCCTCCTCGGCGCCGACGGCCACGACGACGGCCTCGCCGGGGAGCTCCGTGCCGACGGCCACGACGACGGCCTCGCCGGGGAGCTCCGTGCCGACGGCCACGACGACGGCCTGGGCGGGGACCGGCACGGGCACTCCCGCGCCACCTGGAGCGCTGCCCGGCGGCGGCTGGCCCGGGCTCTCGGCGCGCTCGACTACGCCACGGTGAACGTCGTCACCCTGGCCTTCGACCCCGAGGGGCCGGCCCGCCGATGGCGCCGGGCGCCGAGCACCGGCTTCCTCGTCCCCGCCGAGCAGGGGCTGCTCACGACCGGCGGCACCTGGCTGTCGGCCAAATGGCCCGACATCTACCCCGGCGGCCCCGTGCTGGTCCGGCTCTCCGCCGGGCGCCACGGCGACGAGCGCGCCACCCAGCTCGACGACGCCGCGCTCGTCCGGCGGGTGCTCGGCGAGCTGCGCGCCGTCGCCGGCGACGTCGACGACCCGCTCGACGCCATGGTCACCCGCTGGACCCACGCCTTCCCCCAGTACCGGGTGGGGCACCGTTCGTGGGTGGGTGCCGTCATGGCCATGGCCGGCCCCCTGCCGCCGCTCGAGCTGGCCGGCGCAGCGTACGACGGTGTGGGCGTGCCCGCCTGCATCGGCTCGGGCCGCCGCGCCGCCCGGCTGCTCAGCCTCCGCCTGCTCGGGGACCACGCACCTGTCGACGACCGCCCAGGCGACCACAGCGCACCTACCAGCCGACCACCGCTCCCGCGCTCCCCCGCCGGCCAGACGCGTGACAGCCAGCCGCGCGACGACCGATCGCCTGACAGCGATCGCCAGCGGCAACAGCGGTGACCCGCCCCAGCACGCAGGTGGCGACAGCCGCGGCCCGCCCCAGCGCGGTGGCTGACCAAGCCCTCGCGCCGGTCGGCGCCAAGACACGCCGGGGGTCGGTGGTGCTCCCCAGCCTGCTGTCCGGGGTGCTGATGGCCCTGTCGGTTCCCCCTTGGGGGTTCTGGCCACTTGCCTTCGCCGGTGGCGCCCTGTTCTGGTGGCGCCTGGGCGGTCTGGGCCCCCGGAGCCGCCTGTTGGCCGGATGGGCGCTCGGCCTCGGCCTGTTCCTGCCGGGGTTGTGGTGGGCCACCTCGTTCAACGTCTACGGAGGCATCGTCCTCATCGTCATCGAGTCCCTCCTGGCGCCGGGTGTCGCCGCCCTCGTCACGCCGCCGGGCGCAGGCCGCAGCGTGGCCCTGCCAGGCGCCATGGTCCTCGGCGAGGCGATCCGCTCGCACTGGCCGTTCGGCGGCCTGCCCATGGGCAGCATCGCCCTGGGCCAAGCTGCCAGCCCGCTCGCGGCCTGCGCCCGGCTGGGGGGACCGCTGCTCGTGATCGGCGTCACCTGGCTGGTCGGGATCGCCCTGGGGGCCCTGGCCGTCACCGGGGCCCGACGGTGGCTCGGCCGTCGAGCACCGATCGACCCGGCAGCCGGTGGGGTGAGCACGGCAGCTGCTGCCACGGGAGCGATCGCCGTCGGCGGGTCGACCGTGCCGGGCAGTGCCGCTGTGGCCCCGGCCGTGACGAGCCGCCGCACAGGCCTGGTGGCGGTGACCGCAGTGGTGGTCGGCATCGCCGTGGTGCTGGGCGCGACGTTGGCTCCCGCCGGCGGCCCCACCGTCGGCGAGATCCGGGTGGCTGCCGTGCAGGGAGGGGGGAGACGCGGCGTCAGCCACATCTACGTGAGCCCCGCCACGGTCTTCGACGCGCAGCTCGCCGCCACGGCCATGATCGGGGCCGTCGACCGGGGCCGACCTCCGACGCTGGTGCTCTGGCCCGAGGACGTGGTGGCACTGCCGGGCCCCCTGAGCGACAGCCAGGCGAAGCCCGTCCTCGCCGAGCTGGCCCGCCGCCATCACGCTTCGA
>JAJZNB010000169.1 GCA_021848085.1 Actinomycetes bacterium | reverse complement strand
GTGGTCGGCATGGTCCGCCGCTCGTCGACGGTCACCTTCGAGCGCATCGCCCACATCCAAGACCAGATCACCCTGGTGCCCGGCGACCTGCTCGACGAGGTGTCGCTCATCGGCCTGCTGCGCGAGCACCGGCCGGCCGAGGTCTACAACCTGGCCGCCCAGTCGTTCGTGCAGACCTCGTGGGGCCAGCCGGTGCTGACCGGCGAGACGACCGCCCTCGGCGTCACCCGCCTCCTCGACGCCATCCGCATCGTCGACCCGACCATCCGCTTCTACCAGGCGTCGTCGTCGGAGATGTTCGGCAAGGTGCGCGAGGTGCCTCAGACCGAGGCCACCTCGTTCTACCCCCGCAGCCCCTACGGCGTGGCCAAGGTCTACGGCCACTGGATCACCGTCAACTACCGCGAGAGCTACGGGCTGCACGCCTCCTCGGGCATCCTCTTCAACCACGAGAGCCCCCGGCGCGGGCTCGAGTTCGTGACCCGCAAGATCACCAACGGCGTGGCCCGCATCGCCTGCGGTCTCGACGACAAGCTGGCGCTGGGGAACCTCGACGCCCAGCGCGACTGGGGCTTCGCCGGGGACTATGTCCGGGCCATGTGGCTGATGCTCCAGCGCGACGAACCCGGCGACTTCGTGGTGGCCAGCGGAGCCACGCACCCGGTGCGTGAGCTGTGCGAGCTGGCTTTCGCCCGGGCCGGGCTCGACTGGGCCGAGCACGTCGTCATCGACGAGCGGTTCTTGCGGCCTGCCGAGGTGGACCTGCTGGTCGGCGACCCGACCCGGGCCGAGACCATCCTCGGCTGGGAGCGCACCGTCGGCTTCGCCGAGCTCGTCAACATGATGGTCGACGCCGACCTGCAGCTGGTCCGGGCGTCGCTGGCCTGACCTGGTGGTGTTGGCGACCCTCACCGTCGGGGTGACGCCCCTCGGTCTGCTGGTGGCCTTCGGCGCCGGCATGCTGTCGTTCCTGTCGCCGTGCGTGCTGCCCCTGGTGCCGGGCTACGTGTCGATGGTGTCGGGGCTGTCGGTGGCCGAGCTGCAGGACCGCCGGCGCGCCGGCACCACATCCGCCGGCCACTCGGCGACCCCAGCCCCACCAGACTCGACAGCCCCACCAGACTCGACAGCCCCACCAGACTCGACAGCCCCACCAGACTCGACAGCCCCACCAGACTCGACAGCCCCAGCAGCGGCTCCGGCCAGCTCTCGCCCCGGTCCGGGCCGCGCCGCGCTGGCCGGGGTCGGCGGCGGCTCGGTCGACCGCGGGGTGGCCGTCGTGGTGGACGACTCGGCACCGACCGAGGGCGCAGCAGAGGCGAGCCGCTCCGGCGGGGGACCCCTCCCCGCTGCCGCGTTGCCCGGTGGCGGCCCGGTTTCGGCCGCGTTGCCCGGTGGCGGCCCGGTGCCGGCCGCGTTGCCCGCCGGGGCGGGGGACGCCGGCTCAGCCGCGGCCGGGCGGATCGCCGCCGGTCGGGGCGCCCAGGCGGCGGTGCTGCGCGGCACCCTCGGCTTCGTCGCCGGCTTCACCTTGGTGTTCACCGCTCTGGGGGCGGCCGCCTCGGGCATCGGCCAGCTGCTCGGCACCCACCAGCGCACCCTCAGCATGGTGGCCGGGGCGGTGGTGGTGCTGCTCGGCCTGTGGCTGGCTGGGGTGGGCACCCCAGCCCTGTTCCAGCGGGAGCGGCGCTTCCACCCGCTGCCGTCGCGGCTGGGGACGTGGGCGCCGCCGGTGATGGGGATGGCCTTCGCCTTCGGCTGGACGCCGTGCATCGGCCCCGTCCTCGGCGGCGTGCTCGGCCTGGCCTCCACCCGCTCCACCTTGGGCGACGGGGTGCTGCTGCTGGTCGTCTACAGCCTGGGGCTGGGCGTGCCGTTCGTGGTGACCGGCCTGGCCTTCCACCGGCTGGCCGGCCTGCTGGCCCGGGTCCGCCGCCGGGCCGCGCTGGTCAACCTGGTGGCCGGCGCCGCCCTGGTCGTCTTCGGGCTGCTGCTGGTGACCGACCAGCTGCCATTGCTGTCGGCCCAGGTGTCGAGCTGGCTGTCGCACATCGGCCTGGGCCGCCTCACCACCAGCTGAGCCGCCTCGACGTCCTCGCTGTCGGCGTCGTCGCTGTCGGCGTCGTCGCCGTCGACGTCGTGGCTGTCGGCGTCGTGGCTGGTCGGCCCCGCCTGGTGCTTCGGGCAGGCGCCCCCGTAGCATGGGGCGGTCCCCATGGCACCCGTCGTCTCCCTCAACGCCGCTGTCGCCGTGACGGGCCGGTTCCCGGTGCTGGCCGGCGCCGACCTCGTCGTGGAGCAGGGGCAGGTCGTGGTCCTCGACGGCGCCAACGGCGCCGGCAAGACCAGCCTGCTGCGGGTCTGCGCCGGGCTGCTGCCGGTGACCGGCGGCCGCGCCGTGGTGCTGGGCTGCGACCTGCGCCGCCGCCCCCAGAGCGTGCGCCGCCGGGTCGGTGTCCTCGGCCACGCCGCCGCCCTCTACGACGACCTGCCGGTGCTCGACAACGCCCGGTTCGCCGTCCGCGCCGCCGGCGGGGCCGTCGCCGCCGTCGACCCCGCCCTCGAACGCCTGGGGCTGGTGGGCCGGCTGCGTCGCACCCCGGTCGGCAAGCTGTCCGCCGGGCAGCGGCGCCGGGTGGCGCTGGCCGTGCTGGTCGCCCGGCGGCCCGAGCTGTGGCTGCTCGACGAGCCGCACGCCGCCCTCGACGCCGACACCCGGGCGCTTCTCGGCGAGCTGGTCGAGGAGGCCGCGTCGGCCGGGGCCACCGTGCTGGTCGCCTCCCACGACCCGACGGTGTCGGAGCCGATGGCGGACCGGGTCGTCACCCTCGGCGGGGGCCGGGTGGTGGCCGAGCGGCCCGGGCGCCGCCACGCCGCGGCCGGCAGGGCTGCCACGGCCAGCGCCGGGGAGGTGCCGGCGGTGTCGTCTGCCGGGGAGGTGCCGGCGGTGTCGTCTGCCGGGGAGGTGCCGGCGGTGTTGCCTGCCGGGGAGGTGCCGGCGG
>JAJZNB010000208.1 GCA_021848085.1 Actinomycetes bacterium | reverse complement strand
TCCGCCCGGCCTTCCTCGCCGCCGCCGCCCTGGCGGCCCTGGCCGGCCTGGTCGCCCTCGCCCTCGCCGAGCCCGCCCGCCCGGGCCCGCCCGGGTCGCCGCCCGCCGGGGGGTCGCCCGCCGGGGGGTCGGTTGGGAGGGCCCGGCTTGCCTGGCCGCGCCGCTCGTGGCCGGCGCTGTGGCGGCTGTGGATCACCAATGCCACGAACGGCCTGGCCATCGGGGCGTTCGGGCCGTTCCTGTCGTACTGGCTGGCCCGCCGGTACGGGGCGACGCCGGCGAGCGTGGGGGTGCTGTTCGCCGTGGTCAACCTGGCCACGCTCGTGTCGGGGTTCCTGTCGGCCGCCGTGGCCGCCCGGCTGGGGACGGTCCGGGCCATCGTGGCGGTCCGGGTGGTGAGCGGGGCGCTGCTGGTCCCGATGGTGCTGTCGCCCACGTTCTGGGTGGCCGGTGGGGTGTACCTGGTGCGGATGGTGGTCCAGCGGATCGGGCTGCCGCTGCGCCAGTCGTACACCCAGGACCTGGCCCACCCCGAGGAGCGGGCCAGCCTGGCCGCCCTGTCCCAGCTGCCGGCCCAGCTGACCATGTCGGGCGGTCAGGTGCTGGCCGGGTACCTGTTCGACGAGGTCAGCCTGGCCGCCCCGTTCGAGCTGGCGGCGGGCGTCCAGCTGGTGAACGCCGCCGCCTACTGGGCCCTGTTCGGCCGTCCCGGAGCCGGAGCGGCCCGGGAGGGGCCGCCGGCAGGCGACGTGGCCGCCGGCCTCGTATCCTCGGCGGCTGATGACCCTGCCCGCCCGTGACCGCCCCCGGGGGGTGGCCTCCCGGCTCGCCCCGTTCGGCACGACCATCTTCGCCGAGATGTCCGCCCTGGCCGTGGCCACCGGGTCGGTCAACCTCGGCCAGGGGTTCCCCGAGGATCCCGGCCCGGCGCTGCTGCGGTCGGCGGCGTCGGCGGCGATCGAGGAGGGGGACAACCAGTACCCGCCCGGCATCGGGGTGGCGGCCCTGCTCGAGGCGGTCGCCGCCCACCAGCTGGCCGAGCACGGCCTCGCCTACGACCCGGCCCGGGAGATCCTGGTGACGGCCGGCGCCACCGAGGCGATCGCCTCGGCCGTCCTCGGGCTGTGCGAGCCGGGCGACGAGGTGGTGATGCTGGAGCCCTCCTACGACTCGTACGCCGCCGTGGTGGCCATGGCCGGTGCCGTGCGGGTGCCGGTCCGGCTGGCCTACGACGAGGCGGCCGGCCGCTGGGTGCTGCCCCCGGGCGCCCTCGAGGCGGCCGTCACCGAGCGCACCCGGCTGGTCCTCGTCAACTCGCCGCACAACCCGACCGGCAAGGTCCTCGACGGCGACGAGCGGGCCGAGGTGGCCGGGGTGTGCTGCCGGCACGACCTCGTGTGCGTGACCGACGAGGTGTACGAGCACCTGGTGTTCGACGGTCGCCGCCACGTCCCGCTGGCCACCCTTCCCGGCATGCGCGACCGGACCGTCACCATCTCGTCGGCCGGCAAGTCGTTCTCGGTGACCGGCTGGAAGGTCGGCTGGGCGTGCGCCCCGGCCGACCTGCTGGCCGGGGTGCGCTCGGCCAAGCAGTTCCTCACCTACGTCACCCCGGCCCCCCTCCAGCGGGCCGTGGCGGTGGGGCTGGCGGTCACCCACGACCTGGTCGACCCGCTGCGCGACGAGCTGCGGGCCAACCGCGACCTGCTCGCCAAGGGGCTCGCCGGGGTGGGCCTCGCCGTGCGCGACGCCGAGGGCACCTACTTCCTCACCGTCGACCTCTCCCCGGTCACCGGCGAGGACGGGGCCACCTTCTGCCGGGCCCTGCCGGCCCGCTGCGGGGTGGTGGCGGTGCCGTGCTCCGTCTTCTACGGCGACCCGGACGGCGGCCGGAGCCTGGTCCGGTTCGCCTTCTGCAAGCGCCGTGCCACCATCGAGGAGGCCGTCGACCGGCTCGGGAGGTGGCGGCCGTGAGGGTGGCCCTCGTCCAGCACGACGTCTGCTTCGAGGACGCCCCGGCCACCCTCGAGCGGCTCACCCCGAAGGTCCAGGCGGCCGCCGCCGAGGGGGCCGGGCTGATCCTGCTCACCGAGATGTTCGCCACCGGCTTCTCCATGGCCACCGACCGGGTCGCCGAGCCGGCCGGCAGCGGGCCGGGCAGCCGCTTCCTCGCCGAGCGGGCCGCCGCCACCGGAGCCGTGGTCGCCGGGTCGCTCCCCGTGCTCGACCCGGGGGCCGACCGGCCGGTCAACCGGTTCGTGTTCGCCTTCCCCGACGGCACCACCGCTTCCTACGACAAGCTCCACCCGTTCTCCTTCGGCGGCGAGGACCGCCACTACGCCGCCGGCAACCAGCTGGTCCAGCTCCGCCTCGGCGACCTCGCCGTCACCCCGTTCGTCTGCTACGACCTGCGCTTCGCCGACGCCTTCTGGTCGGTCGCCGACCGCACCGACGCCTACGTCCTCGTCGCCAACTGGCCGGCCCCCCGCCAGCGCCACTTCCGCGCCCTCGCCATCGCCCGGGCCATCGAGAACCAGGCCTACCTGCTCGCCACCAACCGGGTCGGGCGGGGCGGCGGCATCGACTACGCCGGCGGCAGCCTCGTGGTCGACCCGTTCGGCGAGGTCCTCGCCGAGGCCGGCGGCAACGAGGAGATCCTCCTCGTCGACGTCGACCCGGGTCGCGTCGCCGACGTCCGCCGTCGCTACCGCTTCCTGGCCGACCGCCGCTGACCCGTCCCCGGGCGCCCGCCTCCCCCTCGCCCGGCGGGACGGGGGGAGGGGACGACCGGAGGTGCCCGCCGGCCCCGCCAGGCCGGCCCCGCCAGGCCGGCCCCGCCAGGCCGGCCCCGCCAGGCCGGCCCGACCCCGCCAGGCCAGGCCAGGCCGGCCCGACGAGCTAGTGGGCGTTGTGCGAGAAGCTGGTCACCACGTACTTGGACGACGGGATCGGCTTGGTGTAGTCGAGGTTGTGGTTGTTGAGGTAGATGCGCTGCATCTGTGCCA
>JAJZNB010000225.1 GCA_021848085.1 Actinomycetes bacterium | reverse complement strand
CCCGGTAGCGTCGGGTCGTGGGCTTCGACGACACGGGGGGCTTCGACGACACGGGGGGCTTCGACGACACGGGGGGCTTCGACGACACGGGGGGCTTCGACGACACGGGGGGCTTCGACGACACGGTGCAGCGCATCGGCTCCGACCCGTTCGCCACCCCCGACGCCCAACGCGACCCGGCTCGGCGCCTGCGGGGCCGGCTGGCGGCGCCGGTGACGGTGTGGACCGCCGTCGACGCCGACGGCGCTGCGGTCGGCCTGACGGTGTCGTCGGTGCACGTGGCAGAAGGCGCACCCGCCGAGATGGTGGGGGTGATCGGGCCGCTGTCGGACCTGGCCGAGGCGCTGGGCGTGGGCCGGCGCTTCGTCGTCCACCTGCTGGCCTCCGACCAGGCGCGCCTGGCCGAGCAGTTCGCCGGCCGCTTTCCCGGCGACCCCTTCGCCGAGCAGGCCTGGGCGGCGTCGGCCTGGGGTCCGACCCTCGAGCGCCTGGGCACCCGGGCGTCGTGCACCGTGACCGGCCGGCAGCCGTTGGGCTACGGACTGCTGGTGCGGGGCCGCATCGACGGCGTGGTCCTCGGCGGCGAGCGACCGGGGCCGCTGGTGCACTATCGGGGCCGCTACGCCACCGCGGCCGCCCGCCGCTGAGCTGCGCCGGACCCGCCGATCGCCCGCCCCCGCAGGCGACGTGAGATGCTGGGGCGGCCTGGGCACCCGGGCGCTTGGCAGGAGGAGGCTCACGTGGCAGAGGTGGCAACGGTGCGCGGCCCGGTCGACAGCGCTGCGCTCGGCACGACGCTCATGCACGAGCACGTCTTCGTGCTCACCCCCGACATGCTCGTCAACTATCCGGCGGGCTGGGACGAGGAGGAGCGCGTCACCGACGCCGTCGACAAGCTGCGGCGCCTCAAGGCGCTCGGCGTGGACACCATCGTCGACCCCACCGTCGTCGGGCTGGGTCGCTACATCCCGCGCATCCAGCGCGTCAACGACCAGGTCGACATCAACATCGTGGCCGCCACCGGCCTCTACACCTACAACGACGTGCCGTTCCCGTTCCACTTCGTCGGTCCCGGCACCCTGCTCGACGGGGAGGAGCCGATGGTGGAGCTGTTCGTCTCCGACATCACCGAGGGGATCGCCGGCACCTCGGTGAAGGCCGCCTTCTTGAAGTGCGCCATCGACGCGCCGGGCATGACCCCGGGGGTGGAGCGGGTGATGCGGGCCGTGGCCAAGGCCCACCTGCGCACCGGTGTCCCCATCACCGTCCACACCGACGTCCACAACCAGGGGGGTCTCGAAGCTCAGCGGGTGCTGGGCGAGGAAGGCGTCGACCTCACCCGGGTGGTGATCGGCCACAGCGGCGACTCCACCGACCTCGACTACCTGCGGGCCATCGCCGACGCCGGCTCGTACCTGGGCATGGACCGCTTCGGTATCGACGTGCTGCTGCCCTTCGAGCAGCGGGTCGACACCGTGGTCCAGCTGTGCGCCGACGGCTACGCCGACAAGATGGTCCTGGCCCAGGACGCCTCGTGCTACATCGACTGGTTCCCGCCGGGGCTGATGGCCCAGGCCGCGCCGAACTGGCACTACGAGCACATCTCGCGTGACGTGCTGCCGGCGTTGCGCGAGCGGGGCGTGACCGAGGAGCAGATCACCACCATGCTGGTCACCAACCCCCGCCGCTACTTCGAGCACGTCGAGCCCTACTGATGGCCGCCCCCTTCGACACCAGCCGCATCACTGCCGGCGCCGACGGCATCCGCCGCTACGACGACCTGCCCCGCAACCTGGTCGACATGCTGCGGCGCAGCACCGACCTGGTCCCCGACCGTGAAGCCGTGGTGGAGCTCGGCGGACCCCGCCTCAGCTACCGCCAGCTGCTCGACGCCGCCGCCCGCGTGGCCGGCGGCCTGCGGGCCAGCGGCGTCGCCCCCGGCAGCCGAGCCGCCATCCGTCTGTCCAACGGGGCCGACTGGGTGCTGGCCTTCTTCGGCTGTCAGCTGGCCCGGGTCGTGGCCGTGCCGGTCAACACCCGCCTCACCGACGAGGAGGTGCGTTACGTGGTGGGCGACTCGGGGGCCGCCTTCACCTTCGAGCCCGGCGCCGCCCTGCCCGACGGCGACCCGGTCGTCGACGAGGACGCCGAACCCGACGATGTCGCCGCCATCTTCTACACCAGCGGCACCACCGGCTTCCCCAAGGGGGCGATGACCACCCACCACAACTTCCTGTCCAACGCCGAGTCGGCCCGGCGGGTCATCGGCATGACCCCGGGCGAGCCGACCCGCACCCTGGTGTCGGTGCCGCTGTTCCACGTCACCGGCTGCAACAGCCAGCTGCTGGCCCTCACCCACCTCGGCGGCACCACCGTCGTCATGCCCCAATTCGAGGTGCAGACCTTCTTGGGGGCTGTCGCCGCCGAGCGGATCGACAACCTGGTCAGCGTGCCGGCCATCTACTGGCTGGCCATCAACCAGCCCAACTTCGCCGACCACGACATGTCGGTGGTGCGCTTCCTCTCCTACGGCGGCGCCCCCATCGCCCCCGACCTGGTCCGCGCCATCATGGCGGCGTTCCCCGCCGCCAAGGTCGGCAACGGCTTCGGCCTCACCGAGACGTCCTCGCTGGCCACCTACCTGCCTCACGACTGGGCCGCGGAGAACGCCGACAGCGTCGGCTTCGCCGTTCCGGTCGACGACATGCGGCTGTGGGAGACCGACAGCCGGAGCGGGGTCGGCGAGCTGCTGGTGCGCGGGCCCAACGTGGTGAAGGGCTACTGGAACAAGCCCGAGGCGACGGCCGAGACCTTCGTCGACGGCTGGCTGCACACCGGCGACCTGGCCCTCATCGACGACGAGGGGCTGGTCCGGATCGTCGACCGGGCCAAGGACATGATCAACCGCGGCGGGGAGAACGTCTACAGCGTGGAGGTCGAGAACGTGCTGGCCGGCGCCCCCGGCGTCTTCGAGGTGGCGGTGGTGGCCGTCCCCGACCCCATGATG
>JAJZNB010000120.1:5692-19135 GCA_021848085.1 Actinomycetes bacterium | reverse complement strand
GGACGGCCCACCGCTGGACGGCCCACCGCTCGACGGCCCACAGCTGACGGCAGGGTGGTGCACAGACATCTCACAGCGTCGGGCGGCAGGATGGAAGGGCCATGTCGTCCGCCCTCTCCTCCGCCGCTTCGGCCAGCGCCCCGCGGGTCCTCGTCGTCGACGACGAGCAGAGCATCACCGACCTGGTCTCCATGGCCCTGCGCTACGAGGGCATGGACGTCGCCGTCGCCCACCTGGGGCGCGAGGCGTTACAGGTGGTGGAGTCGTTCCGGCCCCAGCTGGTGGTCCTCGACGTGATGCTGCCCGATCTCGACGGCTTCGAGATCCTGCGGCGGCTGGGCAGCGACCGGGTGGCGTCGCGCCTGCCGGTGCTGTTCCTCACCGCCCGCGACACCCTCGAGGACAAGCTGCGGGGCTTCACCCTCGGCGGCGACGACTACATGACCAAGCCGTTCAGCATCGAGGAGCTGGTGGTCCGGGTGCGGGCCATCTTGCGCCGCGCCCATCCCGACGGTCGCGACAGCGGACGGCTGGCCGTCGCCGACCTCGAGCTCGACGAGGACAGCCATCTGGTCCACCGCGGCACCCAGCCCATCGAGCTGACCCCCACCGAGTTCAAGCTGCTGCACTACCTGATGCTCAACGCCGGCCGGGTCGTGTCCAAGGCCCAGATCCTCGACCGGGTGTGGCAGTACGACTTCGACGGCAACGCCAACGTGGTGGAGATCTACATCAGCTACCTGCGCCGCAAGGTCGACTCGTTGGGCCCCCACCTGATCCACACGGTGCGCGGCGTGGGGTACTGCCTGCGACCCCCACCACCCGAGGCCGGCCTGGCGCCATGACCCTGCGGGTCCGGCTGCTGCTCGTGCTGGTGGCGGTGGTGGCCGCCGGCCTGCTGGTGTCCGACGTCGTCACCTACACCGCCCTGCGGTCCTACCTCTACACCCAGGTCGACCAGCAGATCACCGGGGTGCCGTCCCAGGCCCTGGCCCGCGAGATCGTGGAGTGTGCCAGCAACGTCGCGGCTCCCGGCCAGTGCGCCCTGCCGCCGGGGCACTCGGTGGCGGTGTCGCCCGGCAGCTTCGCCGAGCTGGTGCAGCCCGGCGGCAGCAGCTTCGGGCTGTGGTTCGGCCCGTCCCGTCAGCCTCCGAAGCTGCCGAACCCGCTGCCTGGCGCCCCGTTCACCGCCTCGGCGGCCCGCGGTCGCGCCTACCGGGTGCTGGCCCAGACCCTGCCCAGCGGGGACACGGTGGTGCTGGCCTGGCCGCTCGACTCGGTGGAGCACACCTTGGGCCGGCTGTCGCTGGTGGAGGCCCTGGTCAGCGCGGCGGTCCTGCTCGGCCTCGGGGTCCTGGCCTGGTGGCTGGTGCGCCGCGGGCTGCGCCCGCTCGACTCGATGGCGGCCACCGCCGGTGCCATCGCCGCCGGCGACCTGTCGCGTCGGGTGGCGCCGGCCGACGATCACACCGAGGTGGGGCGCCTGGGCCTGGCTCTCAACACCATGCTGGGCGAGATCGAGGGGGCCTTCGCCGCCCGGGCCGCCTCCGAGGAGCGGCTCCGCCGGTTCCTGGCCGACGCCTCCCACGAGCTGCGCACCCCGCTCACCTCCATCCGCGGCTACGCCGAGATGTTCGACCGGGGGGTACGCGAGCGCCCCGAGGACCTGGCCGTCGCCATGCGCACCATCCGCTCCGAGGCGAACCGGATGTCGACCCTGGTGGAGGACCTGCTGCTGCTGGCCCGCCTCGACCGACAGCGGCCCCTGGCGCTGCAGCCGGTCGACCTGGCCGAGGTGGTCGGCCGCGCCGTCGACGCCGTGCGGGTGACGGCGCCGGGCCGGCCCGTGGCCCTGCATGCCCCGAGCCCCGCCGAGCTGCAAGGCGACCCCGACCGGCTGCGCCAGGTCGTCGACAACCTGCTGACCAACGCCGTCGCCTACACCCCGGCCGGGTCGCCTATCGACGTGGAGGTGCAGCACCACCCCACCGAGGTGGTGCTCGTCGTGGCCGACCGGGGCCCCGGCGTCGCCCCCGAGGACCGCCAGCGGATCTTCGAGCCATTCCACCGAGCTGACCCTTCGCGCACCCGAGCCAGCGGCGGTGCCGGGCTGGGGCTGGCCATCGTGGCCGCCATCGTCCGGGCCCACGGCGGCACGGTAGGGGTGGCCGACCGTGCCGGCGGAGGAGCCAGCTTCCAGGTGCGGCTGCCCACCGTTCCCGCCCTGGCGCCGGGTGTGGGCCTCGGTGGGGGAGGGTACGTGCCGACAGCGGGCGCCTCCCCGTGGGCGGCGGCGCCCCCGGCACCGAGAGGAGGCGCGATGGGAGACCACACCACCCCCAGCGACACCACACGCCAGGAGCAGGCCGCCGAGGCGCGGGCTGTCCACCAGGCGGATCGGGCGGCCACCCCCGACGAGGAGCGGGCCGCCGAGCAGGCCAACGGGGGCCGGCCCGCCCCTGGCGTGGCCGCCCACGAGAAGGAGATGGCCGAGCGTGGCGCTTCGGCGCCCGGCGAGGGCCGCATCCCCTGATCGCTCCGCCTGGGCGCCGCTCGGCCCTGGCCGGAACAGCTTGACCCGCCACACCCCGGCCAGCCAGGCACCGCGGGCAGCCGTCGGCCCGCCCCAGGCCGCCGGGTCTGTCCCCGGGCCAGCCAGGCATCGGAACCGGCCAGGTGGACCACGGCCAGCGGGACTGCCAGCTGCGACCGGGGTGGCCGGGTGTGGTAGGGATGCTGCTGTGCCCAGCGATGCCACTGCCGGAGCCGGCCCTGCCGCCGTGGGCGACACCGACAGCACTGGTGGCGGCACCGCCGCCGGGGCAGGGCCGGCGGCGGCTGTCCCGGGCGGCGGCCGCCCCCAGGCACCGGCGTCCGGGCCGCCGGCCGGCGTCGACGAGCTGCGCCGGGCCGTGGCCGCCCATCTGCCCGGCGACGCCCGGGAGGAGGCGGCCCGCCAGCGGATCCTCGCCGAGCTGGGGCGGCTGCGGGCGCCGTTCGACGAGCACGCCGATCCCCTCCACGTGACCGGCTCCGCCGTCATCGTCGGGCGGCGCGGCACCGTGTTGCACCTGCACCGGCGGCTGGGACGCTGGATGCAGACCGGCGGCCACGTGGACCCCGGCGAGAGCCCGGCGGCGGCGGCCTGGCGCGAATCGCAGGAGGAGACCGGGCTGGCCCTGCAGCATCCCGCCGGCGGCCCGGTGCTGCTGCACGTTGACGTGCACCCGGCGGCCAAGGGCCACACCCACCTCGACATCCGCTACCTGCTGCTCGGCCCCGACGACGACCCGCACCCACCACCCGGGGAGAGCCCTCTGGCCCGCTGGTACCGCTGGGACGACGCCTTCGCCTTGGCCGACGACGCCCTGCGAGGGGCCCTGGTGGCCGCCCGCCGCCACCCGCTGTGCCCGGCCGGTGGCGCCACCGGCGACCCGTCTGACCCCGGCCCGAGCCGACAGGAGCCGCAGGAGCCACACGAGCCACAGGAGCAGCAGCCGTGAGCGCACCGCTGGACCTGCTGCTGCAGGTCCAAGAGCTCGACACCGCCGCCGACCAGCTCCGCCACCGGCGTCAGACCCTGCCCCAGCGAGCCGAGCTGGCCGCCGTCGAGGCCCAGCGGGCCGAGCTCGACGCCCGCAGCAGCGAGGTCCGGGCCCGGCGCGGCGAGCTGGCGGCCCAGCAGCAGGTTCTCGAGGATCACATCGAGAGCAGCCGCCGGCGCCGCAGCACCTTGGAGAGCCAGCTGTACGGCGGGCAGGTCGCCGCCGCCCGAGACCTGCAGGCCATGAACGACGAGGTCCGCAACCTGGCCGCCCACATCTCAGCGCTCGAAGACCGCGAGCTCGAGGTGATGGAGGCCATCGAGCCGCTCGACGGCGAGCTGCAGGCCGCCGAGGTGCGCCGCGACGAGCTCGACGGCGCCGCCGCTGCGTTGCGCCGGCCCATCGCCGAGCAGGAGACGGCCATCGACGCCGAGCTGGCCGACCAGCTGGGCCAGCGCAGCCAGCTGGCCCAGCAGCTGCCCGCCGACCTGCTGACGCGCTACGAGGCGCTGCGGAGCCGGCTGGGCGGCACCGGGGCGGCCCGCCTGGTCGGCAACTCCTGCAGCGGCTGCCACCTGACCCTGCCATCGATGGAGGTCGACCGGATCCGCAAGGCACCGCCTGACACCATCGTCACCTGCGAGCAGTGCGGCCGCATCCTGGTGCGGTGAGCCACCCCCGCCGGCCCCGGAGGCGACACCGGTGCTCGTCCTGATCCGCCACGCGCAGTCGCAGGGCAACGCCGAAGGCCGGCTGCTGGGGCACCTCGACTCGCCGCTCACCGCCGTCGGCGCCGGCCAGGCTGAAGCGCTGGCCGGCGTGCTCGCCCCGGTGGTCACCGGCGCCAGCCGCATCCTGAGCAGCCCGCTCGGTCGGGCTCGCGACACCGCCGCCGCGGTGGCCGGACCCGCCCCGGTCGAGGTCGACCAGCGCTGGGTGGAGGTCGACTACGGCGAGTACGACGGGGCGCTGCTCGGCGAGGTCCCCCACCGGATCTGGTCGACCTGGCGCCGCGACGCCGAGTTCACCCCGCCGGGCGGCGAGTCGCTGGCCACGCTGGGCCGGCGGGTCCGCCAGGCCTGCGAGGAGCTGTTCGACGCCGGGGCGGGCCCCGCCGCCGTCGGGGACGTGGTGGTGGTGAGCCACGTGTCGCCGATCAAAGCTGCGGTGGCGTGGGCCCTCGACGCGCCCGACGCCGTGGTCTGGCGGCTGCGGCTGTCGACCGCCTCGGTCACCACCATCGTCTGGGGAGCGGCCGGCCCGCTGCTGCAGCAGTTCAACTGGACCGTGCCGCCGGGCTGATGGCCGAGCCGCCCACCCGCCCCGGCGGTGTCGGCCCAAGTGGGACAGCTCGCCGGACTGGAAGGCGCCGGTGGCGTCCTCGGTGAGCAGCTCGCCGAGCTCGTCGGACCTCTTGGTGTCGAGCAGCCGGAAGGAGACGTCCTCGAGCTCGACGATGCCTTGACGGGCCCGCAGCTCCTCGCCGGGGGTCACCGGCGGGATCGTCCGGCCAGTGGCTGGACCGGCACACGGTCGAGCAACAGGCACAGGAAGGCGGAGACCAGGGCCGTACCCGGCACGAAGCGTCGGTGGCGCACCAGCGCATCGGCCGTGCCCCTCAGCTCGCAGCCCGTCGTGCAGAACGCCGGCGACCCGTCGGCGAAGACGACCAGGGTGCCGGCGCACCTGCGGGTGCTGCCGCCACGGGCCAGCCTCGGACCGGCCGCGGGATCGCCAGCACCGACTGGCACGCCCGACACCTGGGCCGGTTCCGACACCTGGGCCGGTTCCGACAGCTGGTCGGCCGGGCTGGTCCGCGGGCTGACGGTGTGGGTCACTGGACGTCGCCGATCATCTGCCTCACGCCCAAGATATCGGCTGCGTGCGGAGCTCTCCTGAGCGCCAACCGATCAACCCGCTGGTCTGGCCTCCCGTCGAGACGGTGGTCGGCTCGGGCCCCGGCTCACCGCCGGTGCTCGTCGATCGGCCAGCCGGTGCTGGCCGCAGGGCCTCGGCGTGGATCAGAGCAGATGGTGCAGCAGCGGCTGCAGCGCCCGGCCCAGCTCGGGAGCCTCGGCCAGCACAGCCGCCCCTTTGAAGTCGCCGGGCTAGAGCGACCGGCGTTCCACCACCATGCGCCAGAAGACGTCGGTGGCGCCAGGGTCCTTCGGCAGCGGGGCCGCAGGGTGGTTTCCGGTTCGACGTGGATCTCGCCGGTCTTCCGAGTTGCCGGGTTGTCAGCGATCCGTTGGAGTCGCCTCCCACCAGGGCAGGTCACGAATAGTTGGGCATGACGAACTGGCTGGGCGGGATCTGGTAGTAGCCCGAGATGTGCCAGGCGGTGGCCTGGAACTCGGTGGCGACTCGTTCGTCGTAGTCAAAGGTCATCTGTGGCGACCCGTTGACGGTCATGTTGCCGAGGACCAGGGCGCCGGTCCACGTCAGTGCAGACGAGGCGCCGGTGGTGGTCAGCGAGGTGTCGGGAGCCCACAAGATGGCATTGGCCATCGTGCAGGCCGGCGGAGCCGCCGCCGTACAGGGGGTCGGGCCCAAGCTGATGGTGCCGGGGGTGGAGGCAGACCCGCCGACGTAGATCTGCATGTCGACTGGATCGCCGACGATGTCGCTGGTGCCGGGGGTGCAGCCCGTGAGCGGCGTCTTGCAGGGGTTGATCTCCCCGGCCAGCGACAGGTTGACGGCGGCCGCTGCGCCGGCCGCGCTGGCCGAGGCGAAGACGTAGATCTGTACCCTGCCGCCGTTGGCGGTGCTCGAGTAGTTGGGTTCGATGACGTCGGTCGAGGAGGTACCCAGGGTGAGGCCGCCGTAGCAGGCGTAGACGCCCGGCTGCAGGACGACGGGATTGGAGGCGGTGCCGCCGCTGATCGTCCAGCCACCGCTGTCGCTGCCGGAGACGGTCCCCGGGGAGCCTGTCGCCAGGATGCTGCTGCAGCTGCTCGGCGCCGGGTTGGTGGGGAGGCACGGCGTCACCGGCTGGCCTTCGGGGTTCGGCGGCGGCGGGCAGCCGTAGCTCGGCGCCTGGGGCTGGTAGGTGGTGCTGCTCTCAGCAGTGGTGTTTGGGGTGCACTTGTTGCCGAGCGAGGCGTTCTCGTAAGGCACGTACATGACGTTGCCACCCCCGGGTCCGTGACAGGTCATCGCCCCGCCGGTGGCCACGGCCACGTTGGCGACGGCGCCGGTGTTGTTGCCGTGACTGTCGGTCACGTAATAGCTGCCGTCGCTGTTGCCGTTGAAGGTGACGGTGGAACCGGTCAGGCCGGTGCCGATGACCGGCCTGGCGGCGATGACGGCCTGCACGTCGTAGTCCACCCCGTGGGCCTGGCCTTGGGAGAGCACCGTGTAGGTGTTCCCGCCGGCGCTCCACTTGGCGGTGTAGATGGTGCCGGGGGCGCCCGGCGGGGAGCTGACCGTGCAGGTGGCCACGGCCGGGTCGCTGCAGAAGGACCCGGGATTGCCGTCGCGCTGGTCGATCTGGAACAGCGCATCGGCGACACCGGACTGGGCATTGGCCCGGGCCTGCTCCAGGTTGGTCTGCAGGTTGACGTTGTGGAAGTCGCCTTGGATCCGGGTGATGAGCGCCACGCCGAGGAGCATCACCACGAACAGGACGGCGAGCACTGCCATGAGCGTGCCGCCCTCGTCGACGCGGTGCCGGTGTGACAGCAGGCGCGACCAGTGGTTCTGATGCTGTCGCGTCATCCGCATGGGGACAGTCCCGGTTCGACGTTCATGATGTTGACGGCGGTGGTGCTGCCGTAGGGGGCGCTGCTCACGTGCTTGACCGCCAGGGTGACCTTGATGACGGTGACGTTGTCGGCGACGGTGGCCGGCCCTGCGCCGGAGCTCTGGGCGTCGTCAACCAGGTTGTTGAAGCACCGGTCGTAGTAGGTGAAGACGGGCAGTCCGCCGCTGGCCGGATCGCCGTTGGTGACGCCGGTCAGCTCCACGTCGGCTCCGCTGGAGCCCACCTGGCGGGTGAGCTCGCCGTTGGACGGGATGTACTGCCAGGTGATGACCTGCCCCGACGGTTCTGAGGTGAGCATCAAGGTGTCGTCGTAGCTGGACGACGAGGCCAGGACGGCGATGGGGGACTTGGCCGACTGGATGTCGTGCTGCAGCTGCAGCAGTGCCATGCGGGTGTCGGCGGCGGCGTTGGCGCTGCTCACCGTGGAGGCCTCAGCCTTGCTGAACACGGTGATGAAGGCGGCCAGCGACGTCAGGATGATGAGCGACACGGTCATGGCCACCATCAGCTCCACCAGCGTGACGCCCCCCTCCGGTTCGGAGGATGGCGGCTGGCGGCGGCTGGTGGCGGGACGCCGGGCCCCGCGGAAGGTCGTGCTCAGCATGACGGTGTCTTGTTCCGGGAGGTGAAGGTGACGTTGGTGGCGATGCCGGGCTGGGTCGTGCCGTTGATGGCGACGGTGAAGGTGTAGGGGCCCGCCGCGAACGCCGGCTGGGGATCTTCGGAGTCCGTGGCCGGGCACAGCGTGAAGCTGTACTGCGGCGGGCTCGAGGAGTAGGTGAGCGGCCAGGGTCCGAGGTCGGCTGTCCCGGTGGCCGACACCGTCACCGTGTCGCCGTTGGAGCAACCGGCCCACGGCGCCACGAAGGTAACCGGCGCCACGAGCCGGCCGGTGCTGCCTGTCTTGCTGCTCAGCTCCACGCTGGACTGCGGCTTGCCGTTCTGGTCGATGGTGAGCGAGGTGATCTCGCACGAGGTCGAGGGCGGAGCACCGGTCGTCCCGGAGATCGGCCCGATCTGGGAGGTGGCCCACTGCGACCCGTCGGAGGAGAAGGTCACCACCTCGAACCAGTAGGTGGTGCTGGCCGCCAGCCCGGTGACCGTCTGGGTGCAGGTGGAGCTGGTGCACGACGGTACCTGGTCGTAGGTGTAGACGGTCGAAGAACCGGTCGACGACGCGTACCACCCCGACCCTCCGGATCCGCTCACGCCGGCCGGGGGCAGGTCCCCCTCGGTGGGGGAGCCGACCACGGCGTAGTAGCCCGAGAAGTTGTCCGGTAGGTCCCAGGTGACGTCGAGCTCGGACGACGCCCCGGTGCCCGACAGGTTGGTGACGCCGACCAGGGCGACGCTCGGCGGCATCCCCGACGAGCTGGCCGGCACCCCGTTGTTGCCCGGCCCCGAGTAGGCGCCCAACCCGCCTGGGTACACCAGAACGTTCTGGACGGCGCTGACCGGGTGGCCGCCCTCTTGCCACGACACCACGGCGTAGACCTGCTTGTAAGCATCGGGGTAGGTGACGGACCCGGTGGTCGGGTGGGAACCGGCCACCCACACGACGTAGGTGTGCAAGGTGAACGGGGTGCCACCGACCTTCAAGCTGGTATCCACCGCCTGCACCTGCGGCAGCTGGCTGCCCGGCGGCGAGCAGCCCAGGTCGACCGGATCCTGCCCGTTGTAGCCGGGGATCGGGTCGGTGCCCGAGTAGGGGCAGGTAACCCCGGGGGTGGTCGGGGTGGCCGGGCTGCCGTTCGCGGAGAACTGGTCCTCGTAGAAGCCGAGGCTCGAGTAGCTGATGCCGTTCGCCTCGGCCAGAGCCTGGTCGGCCAAGCCGATGGCAGCGCCGTACTCGCGATTGTCCGCTGACGCAGTGGCGCCGGTGTAGAACACCGCCGCCAGCGGCAGCAGCAAGATGGCCACCACGCTCAGGGCCACCAGCACCTCGATGAGCGTCATGCCCGACTCGCCGGGTCGCCCCGCTCGGGTTGAGCCGTGGCCCGGGAGGGCGCGGCGCCTCCAGGATCGTCGTGCAGCCGTGCGAGCGCTTCGAAGCGCCTGGCCTGCCAACATCTTCGATAACCGCTTCCCCCGGTCAAGGGGCACTCCGGCCCCGCAGTGGGTTCGGCGCGATCTCGGCGGATCTGAAGGGCCAATGGGCACCGGCAGGCGAAGATCCACGATAACACCACGAACCGTAGCATTAGTAGCACGTATAGTGGTGAAATGTCGTCGTCTACCGGCTGGCACCGCTGTGTCTCCTGTTCCCAACATGCTGACAAAGGCGTAGCCTGAAGCGGTGCGCAGGCGAGCGGCGGCGGTGGCGGTGGTGGCGGTGGCGGTGGTGGCGGTGGTGGCGATGGTCGGCGCTGGCGTCGGGCTGGGCGAGGCCCTGTCGGGCTCATCTGCCCACGGCGCTGCCCGACAGGGGGCCAGCGGAACCACCGCCTACCGCCAGACGTCCACCACGGCCGGCGGGTCCGTGCCGTCGACCACCGTGCCCTCCACCACCGTGCCCTCCACCACCGTGCCCTCCACCACCGTGCCGGCACCCGCCGTCGCCGCCTCGGCCGGTGGGTCCGGCGGCCATCCGACGACGGCCACCGCCACGGTGTCTGCGGCCAGCGTCTCGTCGGCCAGCGGCACCGCGGCGACGAGCAGCGGGGGAGGTAGCGGGCAGGTCGTCCCGCCCACCACGGCGTCTACACCGGCACCGCAGCCGACGCCGGTGCCGGCATCGTCGGCCGCCACCGGCCAGCCGGCCCCGGTGAGCGGCGGGGTGTGCGGGTCGGGAGGCGGCGCCTGCGCCGCCGACACCGTCACCGTCGGACCTTCCTCCGCGCCCGCGGGCGCCGTGGCGCTGACGGCGACGGTCCGTCCGGCATCGGCCGCATCCGGCGGGCCCACCCCGGGCGGCTGGGTCGTGTTCTCCATCGACACCGGCCACGGCTTGCAGCCAGCGCCATGCAGCCAGGCACCCTCGGGTCCCCGCCGGGGGGTGGTACCTCTCGACGGCCACGGCACCGCCACCTGCACCGTCACCTTGTCGTCGGGCACCTATCGCCTCGGGGCGCTGTACGTCAGCGACACCGGCGCCTACCGCGGCGGCCAGTCGGCCCCCACCACCATCCGGGTCTCCTGACACCGAGCCGCCCGCCCGAGGCGGCAGCGGGTGACGGTGAGGTGGCCTGTAGGCGGGATTCTGTGGCGCCGTGCGGCGCCGGTGGCCATCCATCTGTGCGGCCTACCTGGGGATGCCCGCCGCAGCGGGCGGACGGGCCGCCCATCTCCCCGGTTTGGCCTTGCTCCGGGTGGGGTTTGCCAAGCCGCCCGGGTCACCCCGGGCGCTGGTGCGCTCTTACCGCACCGTTTCACCCTTGCCTGTGCGGACCGAAGCCCGCCATCGGCGGTCTGCTCTCTGTGGCACTGTCCTGCGGGTCACCCCGACTGGCTGTTGGCCAGCACCCTGCCCTGTGGAGTCCCGACCTTCCTCGAACCGGTCGCCACCAGGTGACGCCGGCCCGCGGCCACCCGGCCACCTCACCGTCACCTCCAGTGTGCCAGGCGCGACCACCCGGCCGAACCGGATCCGCCCAGCGGCCGCAGCCGAGCATCCGGCGGCGCCGGCCGGCGCACCGGGCGACCACCAGCTTCCGGGTCACCGTGTCAGCCCGTCGGTAGGGTGGGGTGATGGCCACCAGCGGTGCCGAGCAGTCCCAGGTGCTGCCCCTCGAACGCGTCGACGCGCTGTCGATCTCGGAGCTCTATGACGAGGTGGAGCTGGCCTTGACCCGGGTGTTCCCCCGCGGCCGGCAGCTGTGGGTGCACGGCGAGGTGCAGAGCCTGTCGGATCGCACCGGCCACTGCTACATCGACCTGGTCGACCCCGACGGGGAGCGTCGGCGCGACGCTCCGGTGCTGAAGGTGAGGTGTTGGCGCTCCACCTGGCGTCCGCTCAAGGCGCTGCTGCGCGACCAGGGGCTCGACCTGCAGCCAGGCGCGGTGGTGACGCTGCGGGGCCACATCGACCTGTACCGGGCCCGCGGTGACATCAGCTTCGTCGTGTCGGAGCTCGACGTCTCGGCCCTGCTGGGACGGGTGGCCGCCCGGCGCGCCGCGCTGATCGCCGCCCTCGACGCCGAAGGGCTCCTGCGGGCCAACGCGTCGCTCGCCGTGCCGCCGGTACCGCTGCGCATCGGGCTGGTGTCGAGCCCCGGCACCGAGGGACACCGCGACTTCCTCGGGCAGCTGCAGGCCTCGCCGTTCGCCTTCACCGTGCTGGCGTGCCCGGCCCAGGTCCAAGGGCCGCAGGCGCCGACGTCGCTGGCGGTGGCCCTGCAGCGGGCGGCGGCCGCCGGCTGCGACCTGGCCGTGGTGGTCCGCGGCGGCGGGTCGCGCGCCGACCTGGCCGCCTTCGACGCCGAACCGGTGGCCCGGGCCGTCGCCACCGCGGCCGTGCCGGTGTGGACCGGTATCGGCCACACCGGGGATCAGTCCGTCGCCGACCTGGCCGCCAACCGGTCGTTCATCACGCCCACCGAGTGCGGCCAGGAGCTGGTCCGCATGGTGGATGGATGGTGGGGGAGCGTGGCCGAGCGCAGCCTGCGGGTGGCCCGTCGCGCCGAGGATGCCTTGGCCGCCGCGGCCCGCGTCGACGCCCACGCCCGGGCCCGGCTGGTGTCGTGCACCCGCCGTCAGCTCGACCGGCACGCCGAGCGGCTGGCCGCCCGGGCCCGGCAGCTGGCCGTCCAGGCACCGCGCCAGCTCGAGGAGCAAGCCGTGCAGGTGGCGGCCCGCCAGGCCCGGCTCGGCCCGGATGCCGTGGCCCAGCTGCAGCGGGTCGAGGACCGGCTGCAGGCCTGGCGGCGTCTGCTGGCCGCCTACGACCCCGAACGGCAGCTCGAACGGGGCTACACCCTCACCCTCGACGCCACCGGTCGGCCGCTGCGGTCGGCCGCCGAGGTGCAGATCGGCGCTGTGCTCACCACCCGCTTCGCCGACGGCACCGCCCGTAGCACCGCCAGCTCGGTAGAGCTGGCGGGCGACGCCGCCCCACGCGCCGTTCCCGCCGGGCGCGGCGCACCCACCCGTCCCGCAGACCGCCAGGAGGTTCAGTGACCGTCCGCCGCGAACCGGGCGACGGTGCCGTCCCCGTCGCCGACCTCAGCTTCACCGCCGCCAGTCACGAGCTCGACGCCATCGTCGAGTTCTTCGAGCAGCGCGAGGTGGACGTCGACCAGCTGGTGTCGCACCTGCAGCGGGCGACGGCCATCGTCGACGAGCTCGACCGGCGCATCCGCCACACCCGCACCCAGGTGGAGGAGCTGGTGCCCCGGCTGGCCGCCGCCGGCCGTGGTGAGGAGGCCGGGGCCGCCGGCGCCGAGCCGACCGCCGACGCCGAGCCGACCGGCGAAGCCGAGCCGACCGATGGGGCTGCGCCGGTGTTCGCCGCTTCCGACGCCCCCGCCGCGGCCGGGGCCGGTGACGCCGGAACCCGAGCCGCCGAGACCGCCGCCGGCCGTCACCCGACCGGGGGCGAACAGCCGCTGTTCTGACGGCCGCTGGCTGCCACCGGATCGGCTGAGCCGACCCGTCGCGTGCGCCCCCCAGTGTCGTCGGCCGCCATGCCCTGCCTCTGGGTGACCGCAGTCGAAGAGCTTCAGGCACCGCGCCGCCACATCCTCGGTGATCGGTGACGCCATCCTCGGCCAACCGCCTTCGGCGATCCGCCCTCGGCGATGCCCGGTGGAAGCCGTGCCGCACCGGGACCCGGTCTACCGATGTCTTCTACCGGCCGGCGCCGGACGGTAGCCTGCGGCGACACCGACCTTGGAGCATCTGTGGCCCGCTTCTCGCTCAGCGCCGTCGGCGCCGACCGTCCCGGCATCGTCGCCGCCGTCACCGCCGCCCTGGCCGACGCCGGCTGCAACCTGCAGGACTCCACCATGGCCATCCTCCAGGGCCAGTTCGCCATCATGCTGGTGCTCGACGCTTCCGACGACACCACCGACGCCGACCTGCAGGTGGCCGTGGCACCCGCCGCGTCGGCGCTGGAGCTCACCGTCAGCGTCCGGCCCCTGCCCCCGCCACCGGCGCCGACCGGCACCGGCGCCGAACCGGACGCCGAGCCGTGGGTGC
>JAJZNB010000120.1:0-5682 GCA_021848085.1 Actinomycetes bacterium | reverse complement strand
GCTGTCCATCCACGGCGCCGACCGTCCCGGCATCGTGGCCGCCGTCACCGCCGCCCTGGCCGACGCCGGCGGCAACATCGTCGACCTGGTCACCCACGTCGTCGGACCCGCCGACGCCCCGGTCTACACCATGACCGTCCGGGCCACCCTGCCCGCCGCGTCGGCCGCCGCCGGCGCCGAACGCATCCGGGCCGCGGCGGCCCGGCTCGGGGTGCACTGCGCCGTCCACCGCGACGACGCCGACCTGCTCTGAGCCCGATCCGCCCATGGCCGTCGTCGCTGTCCGCCTCCTGCCCGATCCCGTCCTCATCACCCCGGCCGAACCGGTCGGCGCGGTCGGCACCGCCGCCCGGCGCCTGGCCACCGACCTGCTCGACACCATGGCCGCCGCCCCCGCCTGCGTCGGGTTGGCCGCCCCCCAGATCGGGGTGGGGGTGCGGGCCTTCGCCGTCGACGTCAGCGGCCACCGCAAGGCCCGCTCGTGTCACGGCCCGTTCGTGGTGTTCGACCCGGTGGTCAGCGACGCCGGGCCGCGCCAGGTCGCCCGCGAAGGCTGCCTGTCGGTGCCGGACCTGACCGGTGACGTGGCCCGCCCCGTCGCTGTGACCGTCACCGGCCTCGACCCCGACGCGCGTCGGGAGGTGCTGCACGTCGACGCCTTCGAAGCGCGGGCCGTGCTCCACGAGCTCGACCACCTCGACGGGCTGGTCTTCCTGGACCGGGTGGCCGGACCCCACGCCGTCTTCCCCCGCAAGGTGTACCGCTGATCCCCGTGTTCGGCTGATCCAGGTGCACGGCTGATCCGGGTGCACCGCCGGCGCAGCGGCCGGTACGATGCCGGAGCCGATGCCCGACGACGACCGCCTCTACTTCCGCCAGCTGCTAGCCGGCCGGGACTTCGCCGCCGGCGACGCCGTGGCCCAGCAGATGGTGAACTTCTGCTACCTGATCGGTGACCGCCACACCGGCGAGGCTGTCGCCGTCGACCCCGCCTACGCCGTCGGAGACCTGCTGGTGACGCTGGCCGACGACGGGATGCGCCTGACCGGGGTGCTCGCCACCCACTACCACCCCGACCACATCGGCGGCGACCTGATGGGCTATCCGGTCGAGGGGGTGGCGGCCCTGCTGGAGCAGGTGACGGTGCCGGTCCACGTGCAACGCCCCGAAGCCCATTGGGTGACCCGTGCCACCGGCGTCGGCGGTGACGACCTGGTGGCGCACGACAGCGGCGACCGGCTGGCGGTGGGGGAGGTGGAGATCGAGCTGGTCCACACCCCCGGGCACACCCCCGGCAGCCAGTGCTTCTTCGTCGCCGGCCGGCTGGTGTCGGGCGACACCCTGTTCCTCGACGGCTGCGGCCGCACCGACCTGCCCGGCGGCGACCCGGCCCAGATGTACGAGTCGCTCACCACCCGCCTGGCCCGCTTCGACGACACCACCGTCTTGTACCCCGGCCACCGCTACGCCCCCGAGCCGTCGGCCAGCCTGGGCGACACCCGCCGGCGCAACTACGTGTTCCGCCTGCGCACCCCCGAGCAGTGGCTGGCCATGTTCGGCACGTGAGCGGCGCCGGCGAGGGGCTGGCACCCGACGCCACCGTGGTCGTGGTCGGCGCCTCGCTGGCCGGGCTGCGCGCCGCGGAGACGCTGCGCAGCGAAGGCCACCGGGGGCCGCTGGTGGTGGTGGGCGCCGAAGAGGACTTCAACTACGACCGGCCGCCGCTGTCCAAGCAGTTCCTGGCCGGCGCCTGGGGCCTCGACCGGATCCGGCTGCGGCCCCCCGACAAGATCGACGCCTTGGGCCTCGACCTGCACCTGGGCCGGCGGGCCTGCGCTGTCGACGTCGACGGGCGGCGGGTGCACCTCGATGACGGCGCCACCTTCGACTACGACGGGCTGGTCATCGCCACCGGCGCCCATCCGCGCACCCTGCCCGGTGCCGAGGCCGCCACCGTCGCCCGCACCCTGCGCACCTTGGGCGACGCCACCGCCTTGGCTGGCGTCCTCGACGCGGCACCGGCCGGCGGCGTGCGGGTGGTGGTGGTCGGCGGCGGGTTCATCGGCGCCGAGGTGGCCTCGACCTGCGCCGGCCGCGGCGCCCAGGTGACGGTGGTGGAGGCGCTGCCCACCCCCTTGGGCCGGGTGCTGGGCGAGGCGGTCGGTGCGGCCTGCGCCCAGCTGCACCGGGACCACGGTGTGCAGGTGCTGACCGGCACCGGGGTCGACGCCGTCACCGCCACCCCCGCCGGTGCCGCCCAGGTCCGCCTCAGCTCCGGCGCCACACTCGACGCCGATGTGGTCGTCGTCGGCATCGGGGTGGTGCCCAGCACCGCCTGGCTGGAGCGCTCGGCGCTGCACGTCGACAACGGCGTCGTCACCGACGCCGCCCTGTTCGCCGCCGACCAGGTGGTGGCAGCCGGTGACGTCTGCCGCTGGGCCGAGCCCCGCCTCGACGGCGAGCACGTCCGGCTCGAGCACTGGACCAACGCGGCGGAGCAGGGCGTCCACGCGGCCCGCAGCCTGCTGGCCGGCCGGCGTCACGCCGAGCCGTTCGACACCGTGCCGTACTTCTGGTCCGACCAGTACGACGTGAAGATCCAGATGCTCGGCCATCCCCGACCCGACGACGACATCGTCGTGGTGGAGGGCACCGGCAGCCTCGACGAGGGCCGCTTCGTCGCCCTTTACGGCCGCGGCGGCCGGCTGGCGGCTGTGCTCGGCTTCGGCCGGCCCCGCCAGCTGATGGGCTACCGGCCGCTGCTGGTGGCGGGCGCCAGCTTCGACCAGGCGCTGGCCCACCGGCCCTGAGCCGCGGCCGGGCGGCCTCGAGCCTCGGCCGAGGCCGCTGTTGGGTGGCCCTGAGAGGCCGCTGTTGGGTGGCCCTGAGCGGCCGGCGGCACGGACGGTCCGGTTCTCAGCGTCGGTGGCGGCCGGCGGCCGCCGGCACGTGCACCCGAGCCTGGCGCCGCAGCTGCTGCCGGCGCCGGGCGTCGACGGGGACGGCGCCGTAGACGCTGGCCTCCACCGTGTCGGCGATGGCGGCGGCCTGCCCCGGCGGGGACGCCCCCAGCGCCTCGAGCGCTGCCGCGTACCCGGCCAGCGTCTCACCGGGTCGCCGGGGGTGGCCCCGGCGGGCCCCGCTGCGCTCCAGGCGCCGCGCCACCTTGGCCTCCCACGACGGTGGCCGGCGCCGCCGGTGGCGCACCGCCACCAGCCCGGCCGCCGCCACCACCAGCGCCCCGCCGGTGGGAGCCCACGGCACCGCCTGCAGCGCGCCGGCGGCGTCGTGGGCCAGCACCGCCCCCGGTGACGGGTTGGCCAGCGGCACCACGGCCGTCGGATCGAAGCTCTGCCAGCCCAACCCGGGGAAGTGGACCTGTACCCAGGCGTGGGCGTCGCGGGCCTGCACCTCGTAGAGGTCGGTGACCGGGTTGAACGGCCCCGGCACGTAGCCCACCGCCTCGCGGGCGGGGATGCCGATGGAGCGCAGCATCACGGCCAGCGCCGTCGAGATCTGCTCGCAGAACCCGATCCGGTTCCCGAACAGGAACTCGTCGACGGCGTCGGCGCCCGGCGGCAGCGGGGGGATGGCGGTGGAGTAGCGGGTGTGGCCGCCGATCCAGCCGATGAGCGCCTCCACCTTGTCGTAGGTGGTGGCCTGGTCTGCGGTGACCTTCTCGGCCAGCTGCTGCACCCGCCGGTAGCGACGGGGCAGCTGGGTGTCGACGGTCCCGTGCACCGGCAGCAGGTCGCCCAGGGCCTGCATCTGCTGGGGCGAAGCTCGGTCGTCGACGGAGGCGACGGTGTAGATGGTGCCCGGACCCATGGTGATCGGCGCCACCAGCGTGCCGTCGACGCCGGCGTAGAGGCGGCTGGCCGGGAACCACACCTCGCGGGCATCAGGGGCGTGGAACACCAGGTTGGGTCCGTAGGCGGACAGGTAGAAGGTCTGCAGGTCCGGAGGGCCCGGTCGCGCCGGAGAGCCGGGGCCGACGGTGAACGGCGGGCCGCCCGGCAGCTCGCGCAGCTTGCGGCCGGTGGTGCCCCAGCTCTGCCCGTTCCAGGTGTCGAAGGTCTCCCCCAGCCAGTACGACGGCCGCTGGGCCCGCACCCGCATCACCACCTGGGTGCCCAACGTGCCGCGCAGGGCGGTGTCGAGGTGCTTGGCGAAGCCGAGGTAGCCCCCCACCCGGCTCGGCCCGCCGGGGGTGCCGGCCCGGGCCGGCTCGGCGGGGGCGGCGTCGCCCGACAGCGGCGGAGTGCCGTGGCCGCCCAGCGGGTTGTCGGCCGCCCCGGCGCTGGCCGGGAAGGCCACGTTGCCGGGGGTCTGCGGGGCCGGCAGCAGGGCCAGCGCCACCACCGCCACCACGGCCACCGCGCCCAGCGCCGCGCTCAGCCCGGCCGCCCCGATCCGGCCGCCGCCGCTGGCCGAGCGCCACAGCTCCACCAGACCCCACAACCCGAAGCCGAGCCACACCGCCACCGCCAACCCGAAGGAGCTGTCGATGGCCTGGGCGGCGGCCACCGCCATCAAGCTGGCCGAGCCCACCAGCGAGAAGGCCAGGTCGCGTCGTGACGGCACGTCGAAGGCGTGGGTGACCTGGATCCAGGCGAACAGCACGGCCAGCGGTGCCTCCACTTGGCTGATGTCCCCGACCGGTTGGGAGGTGAGCCGCAGGAAGAACCAGCCGAAGGCGGCCACCACCGCCACCGCCAGCAGCGGCTTCACCCAGTTCTGCGGGCGGCTGCGGGTGGCGGCGGAGAACACCATGCCGGCCGTCACCGAGCCCATGGTCGCCGCCGCCACCACCGTCGACAGCTCGTGCTCGAGGTGGCAGGCGGCGATGGCGCTCAGCACCGCCCCGGTGGTGGCGATCCGCAGGCGCATCGAGTGCTCGGGCGGCCCGGGCCGGTTGGCCCGGCGCACCGCTGCGACCAGTGTGCCGGTCACCGTCGCCGTCTCATGGCGCCGTCTCATGGCGCTGTCTCGCGGCGGTGTCTCATGGCGCTGTCTCGCGGCGGTGTCTCATGGCGCTGTCTCGCGGCGGTGTCTCACGGCGCCGCCTCACGGCGCCGCCTCCCGGCGGTGGTCGGCGGCCGCCGCTTCGGCGCCGGCCACCTGCAGCACCACTCCGCCGTCGGGCCGCAGCCCGTGGTCGGTGGCCCGGTCGGCCGCGACGGCTCTCGCCAGCCGCCGCGCCGTGCCACGACGGTCCGACACCGAGGCCCGGACCACCCCGGCCGGCTCGTCGGTCACCAGCTCCACCGGCACCGCCCGCTGCAGCAGCGCGGCCACCGTCCCCGCCGCCCGCTCGGCGACCGCCTCGGCCCCGGCCGGATCGGCCGGGAGGGGCACCCGCACCGTCACCGGCTGGGCGCTTGGCCCCTCCATGGCCCGCACCAGCAGCCGGCTGGTGGTCCCCTCCCCGCGGCTGGCCGACGAGCTGTCCGGCGAGTTCCAGGTGGCCACAGGCGACTTTCGTGGGAGGCAGTTTCTTGGCCGTTCCGAAAACCTCCAAACATCCGGAGTTGGCTTGGGACCTGGTCGAGAAGCTGAGTCAAGCAGATGCACAAAGCCGTGTCGCCCACCGGATCTTGTCGTGGCCTGCAAGGAGTTCTGCCGCCCTCGCGGAGTTCACACCTGCCATTGACGGTCGGGTGGTGCAGGAGGCGATGGCTC
>JAJZNB010000049.1 GCA_021848085.1 Actinomycetes bacterium | reverse complement strand
GACGGCCGCTCCGCCCCGGACCTCAGCGGACCCCGACCACGCCGAGCACCGCTCCGGCCGCCATGCCGACGGCGACGACCGCCACCAGCACCACGGCCAGGGTCCGCACCGAGAACGAGCGGCTCACCATGACCAGCGACGGAAGGCTGAGCGCCGGCAGGGTGATGACCAGGGCACCCACCGGAGCGGTGGCCATGCCGGCAGCCAGCAGGCCGGCGATGATGGGGATCTCGCCGGCGGTGGGGATGACGAACAGCGCCCCAGCGGCGGCGAACACGACCAGGGCCAGCACCCCCCAGCTCTCGACCCCGTGGCTCAACGGGAACAGCCAGCCGCGCAGGCCGCCGACCAGCAGCACCACCACCAGGTACTCCGGCAGCAAGGTGGCCGACAGCCGCAGCACCGACCGGGCGAAGCGCCGGCCGGCGCCCGGCCACGAGAACGGCTCGTCGTCCACGTCGGTCGGGGTCCAGGTGGCCGGCACCGTCTGATGGCGGTCGAGGCGGCCGGCCAGGCTGGTCACCACGAACACCAGCAGCAGCCCGCCGACGATCCGGACCGCCACCCACTGCCAGGGCAAGGCCACGGCCAGAAAGACCAAAACAGCCGGGTTCAGCGCCGGGTTGCCGACCCAGTAGGCCAGCGCCGAGGCCGGGGGCACCCCCTGGCGGCGCATGGTGACGGCGATCGGCGCCCCGCAGCAGGTGCACATCATGCAGGGCAGCGAAGCCAGCCCGCCGGCGGCCGCCCCGCCCAGCCACCGCGGGCCTCGGCTGAGCTGCCGCACCAGCCACCGGCGCGGCACCAGAGCCTCGGCTGCGGCCGAGATGACCAGGGCGGCCAGCAAGGCGATCCAGATGTCGTCGAAGTAGGTGGTGGCGAAGCTCACCGCGGCGTGCCACGACGGCCGGGGGGGTGCGGCGGCGCGGCCCGTGATGATCGAGGTGCCCCCGAAGGCATGGGCGGCCAGCACGTGGGCCATCTTGTGGGCATAGGGCCACCACTTGGCCCAGCTGACGCCGGCCACCGCCACCACGGCGAACAGCCCGGCGGTGGCGACGGCCGTCCGGCGGGAGCGTCCGGCGCCCTGGCCCACCCCGGCCGCCGGGGCGGCCAGCCCCGCCGACGTGCTCAGCTCCGCGCTGGTCAGCGGCATGGTGGCGTCGTCCGCCATGGGATCCCTCCCCCTGCTCGACACGTCGGTTCCCGCCAGCCCGGCACCGTCGGTGCCGGCGGATCCGCCGCTCAGCGCAGCCGGATCCGCCCCTCGCCGGCCACGGCGCGACCGACGCTAACGCACCGGTGGCCCGACCGGGTCAGGCGAGCCACGGCCCGGCGGACCCGGGCCGGCTCGGCGCCGAAAAGCAGCCCGCCGGAGGTCTGGGCGTCGGCCAGCAGCAGCTGGGTCACCTCGTCGACACCACCCGAGTCGACGCAGGCCCGCACCCAGGCCAGGTTGCGGCGGCTGCCGCCGGGGACGTGGCCGGCCTCGGCCAGCTGCCGCGCCCCGTCGAGCAGGGGCACGGCGGCCACGTCAAGGTCGACGTCGACGTTCGAGGCCCGCGCCATCTGGGCCAGGTGGCCGAGCAGCCCGAAGCCGGTGATGTCGGTGGCGCCGGTGGCGCCGGCGGCGAGGGCGGCGGCGGCCGCCTCGTCGTTGACCCGGCACATCGAAGCCACCATGGCGTCGACCGCGCTGGCCGGGGCGGCGTCGGCCTTGGCCGCGGTGGAGACGATCCCGGTGCCCAGCGCCTTGGTCAGCACCAGCTCGTCACCGGGACGCAGGCCGCTGTTGCGCAGCACCCGGTCCGGGTCGACCTCGCCGGTCACAGCCAGACCGAACTTCGGCTCGGGGTCGTCGACGGTGTGCCCGCCGACGGTCAGGTAGCCGCACTCCTTGGCCACCTCGGCCGCGCCGCCCAGCACCTCCTGGAGCACGCTGGCCGGCAGCTGGTCGAGGTTCCAGCAGACGATGTTGAGGGCGAACAGGGGTCGCCCGCCCATGGCGTAGACGTCGGAGACCGAGTTGGTGGCCGCCACCCGACCCCAGGTGCGGGCGTCGTCGACCACCGGCGTGATGAAGTCGACCGTGCTCACCAAGGCCCGTCCGGGCGCGTAGCGCCACACGGCGGCGTCGTCGCCGGTCTCGATCCCGACCAGCAGATCGGGGTGCTCTGCACCTGCCACGTGGCGCAGCACCTGCGCCAGCTCGCCGGGGGCGAGCTTGGCGGCTCAGCCGGCGCAGTGGCTGAAGCTGGTGAGACGCCTGACGAGCTCGCGCTCCACCTGTTCTCCCCTCGGTGTCATGTCGCTCGGTGTCATGTCGGTCAGTGTGGTGATGCCTGGTGCCGGGTCGGCCGGCGGCCGGTGTTGTGGCGGCCGGAGGCCGGTCGTGTCGGGCCCCCCTCTAGCGGCTGCGCCGGTAGGGCTGCAGACGCGGGCGACGCGAGGCAGCATAGGCATCCACGGCAACCACCGGCAGCCACCCGGCGTCGACCGCCGCGGCCGCCACCCGCCGCCGGCGACCATCGAAGGAGCGACCATGACCAGCACCACCTCGCAGCCGGCGCCGCCAGAGCTCGGCGCCGTGTCGCCCGCCGAGCTGGCCGCCTGGGTGGCCGACGCCACCGGCCGGCTGGCCGACCTGGTCGCCGACCTGACCGACGAGCAGCTGCAGGTGCCCGAGCTCGACATCGTGAACCCGATCCTGTGGGAGATCGGCCACGTGACCTGGTTCCAGGAGAGCTTCGTGCTGCGCCGGACCCTCGGGGAGGCGCCTTTGGTGGCCCACGGCGACGCCCTGTGGGACTCGGCCGCCATCCCCCACGCCACCCGCTGGCACCTCGCCCTGCCGTCACGCCAGGAGACCCGGGCCTACATGGACCAGGTGGCGGCCGCCGTGGCGGCTCGGGTGACGGCACCGACGTCCTCCGAGCAGCTGCGCTTCCTGGCCCGCTACGCCCTGCACCACCACGACATGCACACCGAGGCGCTCACCTACACCCGCCAGACCCTGGGCTACCCTCCGGCCCGCTTCACCGCCG
>JAJZNB010000222.1 GCA_021848085.1 Actinomycetes bacterium | reverse complement strand
GGTCGTGGTCGGCGGCCGGAGGGGCGGTCGCCGTGGCCGGAGAGAGGTTCACACCGATGTCGGGCACGGCATCAGCATGCGCCGGGGGTGTAACGCGAACTGCCATCTTCCAGACCCTTCTGTGTGCAGCCGCGCCGAGCGCGGACCTCGACCGTCTCGAGCCGGGGCGCCGGTCAGCTGGCGCCGGTCAGCTGGCGCCGGCCGCTGGGCGAGATGCGCTCGGAAGGCGGTCCCGGCGGGAGCGGAGATCGACGGCGCTCCGCTCCAGCTCGACAGCAGCGACAGGGTGCTGTTGCCGCAGCCGGTGGCGCCGGCGGGCGCCGGCTGCCAGGCCCACGCCAGCAGCCGCCTCGCGGTGCTGCAGCTGCCGCGGCGCCGGCGCCGCGTCCGGCACGGTGCCCGACGCGCCCAGGCCCCATCCCGGGGCCGACAGCACAGCGACGGCCAGAGCCACGGAACCCGGCGGGCCGCCACGGTGACGGGCCGAGCGATCGGCTGGGGATCGCGGACGCTGAGATGGGGGACAGGGCATGGGCACCTGGGTGGCATCGGCGCCCGGGTCCCGCCCCTCGAACGACCGCCGGTGTCGTTGCGCTGCGGGGCCGGCCCACCGGGGTCACGCGTCGGGCGCGCCGCGGCCGGCCCACCGGGGTCACGCATCGGGCGCGCCGCGGCCGGCCCACCTGGATTTTCCGAGGGCACTGCCCCTCTCCTAGGCTCGTCGGGCCATGCTGTCGGTCGCCGTCGAACCTCGCTCCGCGCCGCCCTGCGACGGGCGCGCCGATCCCGAACCGGCTGCCCGAGGCAGCCGATGAGCACTCCGCGTGCCGACGCCGATCCCGCCGAGCTGCTGGCCGCCGCCTCGGCCGGGGACCGCCTGGCCCTGGCCCGGCTGCTCTCCGCCGTCGAGCGCGGCGGCAGCCGTGGCCGGCAGGTGGCCGGCATGGCCTATCGGACTGGAGCGGTGGCCGCCACCATCGGCATCACCGGCGCGCCCGGCGCCGGCAAGTCGACGCTGACGGGCCGGCTGATCACCGAGGCGCGCCGCCACCACGACCAGGTGGCCGTGGTCGCCATCGATCCCTCCTCGCCCTACACCGGAGGGGCGATCCTCGGGGACCGCATCCGCATGCAGGACCATGCCCTCGACGAGGGGGTCTACATCCGGTCCCTGGCCACCCGCGGGCATCTCGGCGGGTTGACGGTGGCGGTCCCCGAGGCCCTGCGGGTGCTGGCCGCGGTGGGCATGCCCCTGGTGCTGGTCGAGACGGTGGGTGTCGGCCAGGTCGAGGTGGAGGTCGCCTCAGCGACCGACACCACCGTCGTCGTCGTCAACCCGCGCTGGGGAGACGCCGTCCAGGCCAACAAGGCCGGCCTGCTCGAGGTGGCCGACGTCTTCGTCATCAACAAGGCCGACATGCCCGGCGCCCGGGAGACCCGCCGGGATCTGGAGCAGATGCTCGACATGAGCGCCAGCGGCGACTGGCGGCCGCCGGTGGTGGAGACGGTGGCGGCCAGCGGCGACGGTGTGGGCGACCTGTGGGAGGCGATCCTCGGTCACCAGCAGCACCTCGTCACCACCAGCCAGCTCCAGCAGCGCCGCGCCGAGCGCCTGGAGCGGGAGCTGCGCCGGGTGCTGGCCAACCGCATCGCCGAGGAGGTGGACCGGATCTGCGCCGGAGACGCCTACACGGCGCTGGCCGCCGAGGTCACTCGCCACCGGGTCGACCCCTACGAGGCCGCCGACGAGCTGATGGCCCGCGTCGGCGACGACGCCAGGCAGGCGGTGGGGCCGACCGGCGGCGAACGGGGCTGACGCCGGATCCCTCCCCGTGCAGCCGAGCCGCCCGGTCCCTCCCGTTGCGTGGCCAGGATTCCTAGCATGGGCGGCATGCGCATCGGACTCCTGACCGGAGGCGGTGACTGCCCGGGGCTGAACGCTGTGATCCGCGCCGTGGTCCTCACTGCCCATCTCGTCCACCACGACGAAACGGTGGGCTTCGCCGACGGCTGGCGCGGCGTGCTCGACGGCGACGTCGTCGACCTCGACGTCGACCGCGTCCGGGACATCATCTCGCAGGGAGGCACCATCCTCCACACGTCGCGCACCAACCCCTTCGGTGTGGAGGACGGCCCGGCCAAGGTGGCGGCCAACCTGGCCAAGCACGGGGTCGACGTCCTGGTCGCCATCGGCGGCGAGGACACCCTCGGTGCCGCCTTCAAGCTCCACGAGACCGGCGTCCGCGTCATCGGGGTGCCCAAGACGATCGACAACGACCTGTCGGCCACCGAGGTCACCTTCGGCTTCGACACCGCCGTGGAGATCGCCACCGAGGCCATCGACCGGCTCCGCACCACCGCCGAGTCCCACCACCGGGTCATCGTCTGCGAGGTGATGGGCCGGCACGCCGGCTGGATCGCCACCTACGCCGGCATCGCCGGAGGGGCGGCCGACATCCTGGTGCCCGAGGAGCCCTTCGACCTGGCCGAGGTGTGCGACCGGCTGCGGATCCGGCACCGCAGCGGGTGCTTCTCGTCGATCGTGGTGGTCTCCGAAGGCGCCATGCCGGCCGGAGCCGAGGATCTCGAGGCTGCCCGGCGAGCCACCTCGTCACCGTCGGCGGCCGTCGACCAGTTCGGCCACGCCCGCCTGGGCGGCATCGGCGGGTGGCTGGCGGCCGAGATCGAGCGTCGCACCGGCTACGAGTCTCGGGTGACGATCCTGGGGCACATCCAGCGGGGTGGCACACCCACCGCCTTCGACCGGGTGCTGGCCACCCGCTTCGGCGTCGCCGCGGTGTCTGCCGCCCACGCCGGCGCCTTCGGGTCGATGGTGGCGCTGCACTGCGGCGAGATCGTCCGGGTGCCGCTGGCCGACGCCGTCGGCGCCTCCAAGCGCCTCGACCTGCACCTCTACCACGACGTGGCTGGCGCTCTGCGAGGATGACCCTCCGCCCTCGGCGCCTGGCGGGCTCAGTGGGCGACGGGCGTCGGCACCGCCAGACGCAGGTCCTCGGCGGCGTGCTCGGGCGCCACGATGTTGATGAGCACTC
>JAJZNB010000115.1 GCA_021848085.1 Actinomycetes bacterium | reverse complement strand
ACCGGCGTGACCGGCGTGACCGGCGTGACCGGCGTGACCGGCGTGACCGGCGTGACCGGCGTGACCGGCGTGACCGGCGTGACCGGCGTGACCGGCGTGACCGGCGTGACCGGCCGAGGGCGTCGAGGGGAACCGCCGCCCGGCCCGGGGGCCGCAGCCGGGCGGCGGCCGGCCGCATCAGGCGCCGAACCGGGTCACCAAGGCGGCCTCCCCGTCGGTCAGGACAGGTCGGCAGCGATGGTGCAGCGGGCCAGGCGGGCACCGAGCGAGGGGACGGCGCCGAAGGGGCTGGCCAGGATCTCGCCGTCCACCGCGGCAGGCGACGGCGCAGGTCGCCGGCGCCGGACGTGACGCGGTGTCAGGCCTTCTGAGCAGGGAGAGCGTTGGTGCTCGTTTGGAGAACAGGGACGTTTTCTGCTCCAATACCCCCTCGTGAAGCTCGTTGTCCCGACCGAGACCCGCCCCGGTGAGCGGCGCGTCGCCATCGTGCCCGACGTGGTTCCCCGGCTCGCCGCCCAGCAGGTGGAGGTGGCGGTGCAGGCGGGAGCCGGCGTCGGAGCCCACTTTCCCGACGACGTCTACCGCGACAAGGGCGCGTCCATCGGTGCCGACGCGGCCAGCCTGCTGGCCGGCGCCGACGTCGTGGCCAAGGTACAGGCACCCACGCCCGCTGAAGCGCGGAACCTGCCCGAGGGCACCACCGTCATCAGCTTTCTGCAGCCTGCCGCCCAGCTCGACACGGTGCGGGCCCTGGCCGAGCGGAGGTGCACCGCCTTCAGCCTCGATCTGCTGCCTCGCATCAGCCGGGCCCAAGCCATGGACGCCTTGTCGTCGCAGGCAACGGTGTCGGGCTATCGCGCCGCGCTGGCCGCCGCCGAGATGCTGCCTCGATTCTTCCCGCTGTTCATGACAGCGGCGGGAACGGTGCCGCCGGCCAAGGTGCTGGTGATGGGAGCCGGGGTGGCCGGCCTGCAGGCCATCGCCACCGCCCGCCGGCTCGGCGCCCAGGTGCGAGCCTACGACGTGCGGGCCGCGGCGAAAGAGGAGGTGCAGTCGCTGGGCGCCAACTTCGTGGAGCTCGACCTCGAGACCCAGGAGGGTTCCGGCGGCTACGCCCGCGAGCAGTCCGAGGAGTTCCTGGCCCGCCAGCGGGAGCTGCTCGGACGCGAGGTGATGGCCTCCGACGTCGTCATCACCACCGCCGCCATCCCCGGCCGCAAGGCCCCGGTGCTGGTCACCGCCGACATGGTCCACGGCATGGGGGACGGCGCGGTGATCGTCGACCTGGCCGCCGACACCGGCGGCAACTGCGAGCTGACCGTCGCCGGCGAGGACACCGTGGTCGGCGGGGTCACCATCCGGGGGCTGTCCAACACCCCGGCCTCCATGCCCACCCACGCCAGCTTCCTCTACGCCCGCAACGTACTGAACTTCGTGGTGCTGCTGGTCAAAGAGGGTGCGCTGGCCCCCGACTTCGATGACGAGATCGTGGCTGGCACCTGCGTGGTGCGGGCCGGCGAGGTCGTCCACGCCCCCACCCGCGAGTTGCTGGAGACGCCCACATGATCGCCGCCACCACCACACAGCTGTCCATCGGGATCGTCGGGTTGTTCACCATCTTCGCCCTGGCCGCCTTCCTCGGCAACGAGGTCATCTCCAAGGTGCCGAGCATCCTCCACACCCCGCTGATGTCGGGCTCCAACGCCGTCCACGGCATCGTGCTGGTGGGCGCCCTGGTGGTGATGGGCGAGGCACGCGGCACGGCCGAGCTCGCCTTGGGCTTCTTGGCCGTGGTGCTGGCCACGTTGAACGTCGTCGGCGGGTTCGTGGTCACCGACCGGATGCTCGAGATGTTCAAAGCGAAGCCCGGTGAGCGGGCCAAGGCCACCTCGGCGAGCGACGGGAGCGGCTCGTGATCCTCGGACTGGCGGTGCCGCTGGCCACCTGGCGCGACCTGGTCTACCTGTTCGCCATCATCGGCTTCACCATCGCCCTGAAGGGCCTGAGCTCGCCGCGCCACGCCCGCCAGGGCAACCTGGTGGGGGCGGGAGCCGCCATCGTGGCCATCGGCATGACCTTCTCCCTGCCGGAGCTGCGCCATTCGGGCGTCAACCTGGTGCTGGCCTTCGTCGCCATGGCCGTCGGCGTGGTCATCGCCGTGCCGGCCGCCCGCATGGTGAAGATGACGGCGATGCCACAGATGGTGGCCATCTTCAACGGGGTCGGCGGCGGCGCCGCCGCCTTGATCTCGGTGGTGGAGCTGCTGCACTGGCACCGCACCGCCGCTCAGCCCGCCGTCTACCAGATCGCCGAGGTGCTGCTCGGCGTGCTGATCGGCTGCATGTCGTTCGCCGGGAGCGCCATCGCCTTCGCCAAGCTGCAGGAGCTGATGACCGGCCGTCCGATCACCTACGGCGGCCAGCAGGCCATCAACGCCGTGGTGGGGGTGGCCATCTTGGGCGTGTTCGTCGCCGCGCTGGTCACCGGCACCATCAGCCTGGTGTGGGCCATGGCCATCTTGGCCCTCGGCCTCGGCGTCATCTTCACCCTGCCCATCGGCGGCGCCGACGTGCCCGTGCTCATCTCCCTGCTCAACGCCTTCACCGGTCTGGCCGTGGCCGCGTCGGGCTTCACCCTCGGCAACGACCTGCTGATCGTGGCCGGCACCTTGGTCGGTGCCTCAGGCATCCTGCTCACCCGCCTGATGAGCCAGGCCATGGGCCGCTCGCTGCCCAACATCCTTTTCAGCGCCTTCGGCAGCGTCATCACCGCCACCGGCGGCGCCGAAGGCGAGACGGCCCGGCCGGTGCGCAGCGGCACCGCCGAGGACATCGGGGTGCTGCTGGCCTACGCCCGCAAGGTGGCGATCGTCCCCGGCTACGGCCTGGCCGTCGCCCAGGCCCAGCACACCGCCCGCGAGCTGGCCGATGCCCTGACCGCCCGGGGGGTGGAGGTCTTCTACGCCATCCATCCCGTGGCCGGGCGGATGCCGGGCCACATGAACGTGCTGCTGGCCGAGGCCAACGTCCCCTACGAGCAGCTCAAGGAGATGGACGAGGCCAACCCGGAGATGCCCACCACCGACGTGGCGCTGGTGGTAGGGGCCAACGACACGGTCAACCCGGCTGCCCAGAACACCCCGGGCAGCCCCATCTACGGGATGCCGATCGTGCACGCCGACCAGGCCGAGAACGTCATCTTCCTGAAGCGCTCCATGCGCCCGGGCTTCGCCGGCATCGACAACGAGCTGCTCTACGACTCCAAGACGACCATGCTGTTCGGTGACGCCAAGGACTCGCTGCAGAAGCTGGTGGCGGCCGTCGAGAGCGCGTAGGGCGCCGGCCGGCAGCGTTCGGGGGCGGCCGGCCGGGGGGAGCGGGCGATCTTCCACCGGGAACGGTTCGGGGGCGCCGCCGGCGCGGCGCGGGCCATCCCGGTTCGGCACGAGGCTGGCCGCCTCCGGCACGGTCGGTCAGCTGCCGGTTCCGTCGGCAAGCCCTCAGCTGCCGGCTTCGGCCAGCACCCCGTCCCGGGGCAGGTGGGCGAAGACGAGCAGTCCCTGGCTGGTGTGGCGGGTGGAGGACACCACCACCTCCACCGCCTCGCGGCCGACCAGGTGCGCCGCGTCGTTGACGACCACCATGTCGCCCTCGGGGAGGTAGCCAACGGCCTGGCGGGGCTGGCGGCCGGGGCGGACCAGGTCGACCCGCAGCCGCTCCCCGGCCGGATGGTCCGGGGCGAGCTCGGCGGCCAGGCGGCGCAGGTCGAGCACCTCCACCTGGAGCGCCCGGGCCGCGTCGGCCAGCGCGGCCGAGCAGGTCCCCAGGCGCCCCCCGGAGCGGCGGGCCAGCTCGAGCGTCCTCGGCCCCACCCCGTCCACCTCGGGGAGGGTCTCCTCGCTGAGGTGGACGGCGACACCGGCGGCTTCGAGCGCCTGCAGGGCCTCGAGGCCCCGCCGGGCCCGGCGGGCGCTGACCGGGTCCGGCCCCTCGGCCAGCGCCTGCACCTCCTCGGCCACGAAGCGGGGGACGACCAGGCCCCCGGGGAGCAGGCCGTGGGTGCCCAGCACCAACAGCTGGCGGTGCAGCACGGCCGACGTGTCGAGCACCAGCGATCCCGCCGGGATGCGCTGGCCGGGCGGTTCGAGCAGCCGCGTCAGCCCCAAGGCACGGCTCAGGTCGCGACCCTTGACGGATCCCAGGCGGACCCCCAGCGCGCACAGCACCCAGGCCAGGGCAGCCACCAAGGGATAGTCGATGCTCGAATGCACCAGCGCCACCAGGGGAAGGGCCGCCACCAGACCCAGCAGCAGCCCGGTGCTGCCCAGCACGGCAGCGGCGAACACCTCGCTGGCCGGCAGCCGGCGCAGCTCACCCACCGCGCCGCGCAGCCCCCGGTCGATGAGCCGGCCCCCCACCCCGCCCACGACGTAGGCCACGGCGGCCCCCAGGAGCACCCCGATCACCGGAGCAGCGCCGAAGCGGTCCACGTGGTTCCCGACGGTCAAGCCGATCAGTGCGCCGGCGATCACCAGCAGGAGCCTGAAGCCTTCGACGAAGATCACTGTTGGGGTTGCCGCCTCGTGACCGGCCCGCCGGCGCGGACCGCTGCCGCCCCGTGCGGTGTCCGGGGCCCCCGTCAGGCTAGCCGTCGGTACCTGCGCCGACGCGTCCCCCTGCAGCCCTCGGAAGCCCACAGCTCCACAACACGTCGGGTCCACCTCGGCGGTCCGCGGCCCCGCGGCTGGCGGTGCCCACGGTGGCGGTTGCCCAACATGGCGGTGCCCACGTGGCGGTGCCCAACACGGCGGTACCCACGGTGGCGCTCACGTGGCGGTGCTCAAGATGGTGGCGCCGGCAGCCGAAACCACCTGCGGCACCACCGAGACGGCTGGCGCCCCCTCTGGATGTGATCCGCCTACGCTCGAGACCTCGATGACCTTCCACCCGCGCCAGTGGCTGGCGGTGGCCGCCCGGCGAGCCGCAAGGCGGATCGCCACCCAGGCCGCGGCGCGCTGTGGCGCGGGCCGGGTCGGTCTGGCGGCCATGGCGGCCGCCGCCGTCGTCGTCCCCACCAGCGCCTGGCAGCAGCCGGCGGTCCCGCACGCCGCCGCCCACCTGGGCGGCAACCACCGCCTGGTGCAGCAGCTGGGCGGCCAGGCGGCAGCTGCCGCCCTGCACCTCGCGCCGGCCAGCGCCCCGCCCCAGCCAGCGCCGCCGGCGCTGGCCGACGGTCCGGCGCTGGCCCCCCATGAGATCTTCGGCTACGCCCCGTACTGGACGCTGAGCCAGTCGGGGCAGTTCGACTTGCACGAGCTGTCGACGGTGGCCTACTTCAGCGTCGACGCCACCGCCACCGGCGCGGTGGCCGAATCGGGGCCGGGCTGGGCCGGCTACCAGAGCCAGGCGCTGGCCGACCTGGTGACCCGGGCTCACCGGGCTGGGACCCGGGTGGTGCTGACCGTCACCGCCTTCAACCAGGCCACCATCAACGCTCTCAGCGCCAACCCCCACGGCGGCACCGTGCTGGGCACCACCTTGGCCGGGCTGGTGGCGGCCAAGAACCTCGACGGCGTCAACGTCGACTTCGAGGGAACCGGCAGCGCCGACCGGGCCGGGCTGGTGCGGCTGATGGCCCAGCTGTCGGCGGTGCTGCACCGGCGGGACCCGCACTGGCAGATCACCATGGCCACCCCGGCATCGGCCGCCGCCGGCGCCAGCGGGCTCTACGACATCCCCGGGCTGGCGCCCAGCGTCGACGCCTTCTTCGTCATGGCCTACGACATGAACAGCCGGTCGCGGCCGTCACCGACGGCCGCGCTGGGCGGCAACGTCTTCACCGACCAGGACGCCATCGCTGAGTACACTGCCGTGGTCGCCCCGTCGAAGGTCATCCTCGGCGTGCCGTTCTACGGCTACGACTGGCCCACGGCCGGACCCGGCCTCGGGGATCCGGCGACCGGCCCGCCGACCCCGCTGAGCTACGCCCAGATCGCCGCTGCCGGCCACCCCGTCTACTGGGACCCCACCAGCCAGACGGCCTGGACCTCCTACCAGGTCGGCACCCAGTGGCACCAGACCTGGTTCGACGACCCGGCCTCGCTGGCGCTCAAGGCGCAGCTGGCCGGCCAGGACCGGCTGCGGGGGGTGGGCATCTGGGCCTTGGGCATGGCCGGTCACGACCCGGCCATGCTGGCCGCCGTGCTGGGCCGGGCCCCGGCGCTGAAGACCGGCCTGGTCGGACCGGGGCCGTCGGCGGGCGTGCCGGCCGCCGTCGCATCATCTGCGCCCGCTGTGTCGGCCGTGTCGCCGGTCGCCTCCGGCGAGCGGGGAACCTTCGACGGGCAGACGGTGGCCGTACAGACGGTGGTGGCGGTACAGACGGTGGCGCCCGCCACCGCTCCTCCGGGTGGGACCCCGACGGGCCGCTTCACCTTGACCGCCACCGACGATCCGGCTCACGAGTGCCTGGTGGGCAAGCCGCTGCCGGCCGAGGAGGTGGCCGGCCAGCCGGGGCGTTACGAGGTGGTGGCACCGGCCTCGCCAGGCTGCGGCCCAGTGGTCTGGGTCTTCAGCGACCCGGGAGGACCCGCAGCCGCCGGCCCGGCGGGCTCGGCCAGCTCGGCGGCGGGGCCGTCCTCCGGCGGCGACGGCGCCCCGGCCGGCTGCTTCATCGGCGTCAGCGGGAGCCCTCCGGGCGGGGGGGCGGGGACGACTGCCCCATCGGCGGGCAGCTCTTCGCCGGCCGGCACCGTCAGCCCCACGTCCTCCGCCGGCGGATCTTCGGGCACCACCACCTCCGGCACCAACAGTTCCGGCTCCGGCCCCACCAGCTCCGGCACCACCACCTCCGGCACCACCACCTCCGGCACCACCACCTCCGGCGCCACCACCACCTCCGGCGCCACCACCACCTCCGGCGCCAGCACCACCGGCACCAGCACCACCGGCACCACCAGCTCCGGCACCACCAGCTCCGGCGCCAGCGGCGGATCCTCGCCGTGCGGCGGCGCAGCGGCCACCGCGTCAGGCTGTTCCACCGACCCAGGCACCGGCGCGTCCAACACCGACCCAGCCGCCGGCGCCTCGGGCTGCCCCGCCGGCGCGTCCACCAGCCCCGCCCCCGCCAGCGGCCAACCCACCGCCTCCTCGGGCTCTGTCACGCCGACCAGCAGCGGCGGGCCGTCTCCGGTCAGCTGACGGCTTGACGATCTGGCCGGGTGCGGCGCCACGCTGTCGGGGTCGGCTGTCTGGGTCGCGCCGGCACCCGCGGCCACCGGGACCGGGCCTTCGACCGGCGCCAGCGAGGAGCCACGGTGGACGTCGCCGAGATCGACCTGTCGGACATGGGGTTCTGGGAGCGGCCGTGTTCCAAGCGCGAAGCCGCCGTCGCCGCGCTGCGGGCGAAGCGCCCCATCGCCTTCTTCGAGGAACCTGAGCTTCCTTCGGCGCTGGTCGACCTGGGACGCGGACCGGGCCATCACGCCATCGCCCGCCATGCCATTGTGCAGGAGATCAGCCGACACCCGAGCTGCTCTGCTCGTCGCGCGTCGCCACCGCCATCCCCGACCTTCCTCCCGAGATGCTCGAGCTCTTCGGCGGGATGATCAACGGGGACGACCCGCGCCACGCCCGGCTGCGGCGGATCGTGCCCGCTGCCTTCAATCCCCGCGTCATCCGCAGCGTGGAGGGAACCATCGCCGCCGTGGCCGCCGCCGTCGCCGACCGGCTCACCACTGCCGGGGAGTGCGACTTCGTCACCGAGGTGCCTGCTCGGCTTCCCCTCCAGATCATGTACGACATGATGGGCGTCGCCACCGTCGACCATCAGCGGGTCTTCGCATGTTCCAACGTCATCCTGAGCGCCGACGACCCCGAGCACGTGGCCGAGGGCAGCGACGTGGTCGGTGCCTTCCTGCAGACCGGTGCCGAGCTCAGCGAGCTGATGCAGGACCCGGCCCCCCAGCGCAACGCCCGTCCGACCGACGACGTGACCTCGGCCCTGCTGAACGCCAACGTCACCGGGGAATCGCTCAGCCACGTCGAGCTGGCCTCCTTCTTCATCCTGCTGGTGGTGGCCGGCAACGAGACCACTCGCAACACCATCAGTCATGGCCTGTGGGCCCTCTCCGAGCACCCCGACCCACACGTCGGCTTCGGCGCCCCCGGACCCCACTCCTTCCTGGGCGCACACCTGGCCCGCCGCGAGATCACCGTGATGTTCCGCGAACGGCACCGGCGGGTGCCGCAGCTGGGCGCCACCGGCGAACCCGGCCGGCTGCGCTCGAGCTTCGTCAACCGCATCAAGCACCTGCCCTGCGCTGTCGATGCCCTCGAACCGGTGCCCTGACGATCGGCACCGGGTTCCGGAGTGCGCGGGGCCCGGCTGAACCCCGAGACGGCGGTGTGGACCCCGCTTCGCGCCGGCGGCCACGGCCAGCGCTGCGGCCCCGTGATCCTGGACAACGTCGGCGGGGCAGTGCCCCGACCGTCCGACACCGCTGCGCCGCCTGGCCACCGTGGAAGACGTCGCCGCCGTGGTCGACCTGGCCTCCCCGGCCGCCTGCTACCTCACCGGCAAGATGCTCGAGGTCGACGGCAGGCTGGTGGCCCCCAGCTCGAGCTCGGTCTGCCCGACCTGAGTCACAGCCGCCTGCTTCGCGGCTCACGGCTCGGACGAGCGCCGCTGCTGCACCGAACGGGCCGCCTGGGCCTGCCGCTGCCCCGTCTGGCTGGCCCGCCGGACGCGCTCCGCCTTGCGCTGCTCCACCTGCTGCTCTTGGTGATGCTCGGCCTCGGCGATCTGCCGGCGCTGGCGCCCGGCGGCCTGGTCGGCTCGCCGGGCCCGGCTCCCACCGACCTGCCGGATGCGCTCCACCTCGGCCCGCAACTCCTCGGCGCGGTGCAGCTCGGCTGCCCTGGCCTGCTGCAGCTGGCCCTCGTCCACCGGTTTCGCGTCGCGCAGCACGACACCGGCTGCCTGCTTGGCACTGCCTTCGAAGGCCTCGAAAGCCACGGCGGGAGGCCAGGTGGCGGTGTCGGCCCCGGCGTTTCGGGCCAGCACCTCCACCGCGCTCAACGGCAGACGCAGGCTGTGGATCCCCACCTTGGCCAGGCAGCTCGGGATGGTCTGCACGGACATGGGCTCCTCCTCGGGGCGCCTCTGATCGGTACCGGCTCGAGCCGTGCTACGGGCCTCGGGCCACCGCTGGCTAAGCCTCGCTGCTCGCCTCGTCGAGCAGGTCGGCCCTGCGCTCGGCCTCGGCCGCCACCCGCTCGAGCGCCTCGGCCTGGGTCTCGGCCTGGCGCTGCTCAGCGTGGGCTTGGGCGCCGGCACGGTCCACGGCTTGGCGCAGGTGCTGGGCCCGCACGGCGACGTCGCGCTCCTCGTCGGCCGCCTGGTGTTCGATGGCGGCCTGCCAACGAGCCTGGGCGGCCTGCAGGCGCTGCTGCTCGTCGGCTGGCACCCGCTCCACCTGCAGCTGAAGCTCCTCGAGCTGGAGCTCGTCCTGGGCGGCACGCACCTGTGCCCGCGCCTGGCGCTGGTCGGCTTCGGCCTGCCGGCGGCGGGCCTCGTCGGCCGCGTCGGCCTCCTGCTGCCGCAGCCGCCCCTCGGCCTGCAGATCCGGATCGTTGAGGATGACGCCGGCGATCTGCTTGGACTTGGCCTTCAGCCGCTGCGCCATCCCGCTGGTCTTCGACTCTGGACCGCTCACGGTGCTCTCCTCCTCGGCAGTGGGTGGCCTCCTCGGCAGTGGGTGGCCTGCCCGGCGATGGGGGGCCTGCCCGGCGATGGGGGGCCTGCCCGGCGATGGGGCCCCTCGGGCCTCGACCTGGGACCTCCTCGCTGCCCGGACCCGTGCGGGGCACGCCAGGGCCGCGGACGAAGCGACCGACTCGACAGGCGACCAGAGGTCACCTGTCCGGCACACGGCCGGCCGCCTCAGCTGGCGTCCCCATCCAGCACATGACCGCGGCGCTCGTCCCTCACACGTCAAGGAGCCGACCGACGCCATGCCCCGTGGCCGAAGCGTCCGGGTCGATCGCGCTAGCCGGCGCCGTCGGTGGTGGAGACGAAGAGCTGGCGGCTCAGCGCGGCGCCCACGGCGGCAGCCCGCCCGCCGAGCTCTACGGTGACGGTCCCGTCGGGAGCCCGGTCGCGCACCGTGGCGCTGCGCCCTGGCACCAGGCCGTAGCCGTCGAGGTACTCGAGCGCTGCCATGTCGAGCTCCACCTCCTCGGTGATGCGCTCGATGTGCACCACGGTCCCGGGGGGCACGTCGGCCAGGCGGACGTGGCTGGCGTGCGATGGCTGGGTGGCGCCGGGGATGGGGTTGCCGTGCGGGCAGGTGGCGGGGTTGCCGAGCAGCTCCACCAAACGCAGCTCCACCTCGTCGGAGATGACGTGCTCCCAGCGTCCGGCCTCGACGTGGGCCTTGTACCAGGGCAGACCGATCACGTCGACCAGCAGCCGCTCGGCCAGGCGGTGGCGCCGGATGACCCGCTGGGCCAGGTCACGGCCCTCGTCGGTCAGCTCGATGACCCGTCCCGAACGGCTCACGTAGCCGTCGGCGGCCAGCCGGTCGAGCATCTCCGACACCGACGGTGCCGAGCGGCCCAGGCGCTCGGCGATCCGGGCCTGGATCACCGCCGTGCCCTCCTCGGCGAGCGCGGCGATGGTCTCGAGATACTCCTCGACCGGCGGGTGGAAGCCGTCCGTCACGGACCGAGACTACCGGCCGACCCCGATCCGGTGCCCGGCCTTCTCTACACTGAGCCCGGATCACCCCTGACCGACCGGCCGCTCCCCCAGCAGGCCGCCGCCGCAAGCCAGGCGCGACCACTGCCAGCCCCACCACTGCCAGCCCCACCCCCTGCCAGCCCCACCCCCTGCCAGCCCCACCCCCTGCCAGCCCCACCACTGCCAGCCCCACCCCCTGCCAGCCCCACCCCCTGCCAGCCCACCCTCTGAGCCTGATGCCCACGGCCCCCGACGACCCGGCCCGGCGCCCCACGCCCAGCCCGCCCCCGGACGGCCCCGGCTCCCCACCGGAGCAGGCCGAAACCGCCAGTTCCGGCGGCCTCAGCCGCCGGCGCTTCCTGGGGGTGGTGGGCGCGGCCGCCGCTGGCGCCGGGCTGGCCGCCTGCGGGGGCAGCCCGGCACGACACGGCGTCACCCCAGGTCGGGCCGCCCCCCGCCGGGTCGGTGGCGCCAGTACCCGGAGGGCCGGGTCGGCCACCACCGCCCGGACCCCGTCGGGGGTGGAGGTCCCGGTGTCGCCGGCGCTGATCGAGGAGAACGCCAAGCCGGGCACCCCTTGGTGGGTCACCACCGCGCAGGTGCCGCGCTCCATCGAGGGGTTCGCCGGGCAGGTGAGCGCGGTGGTCGGTGACCGGGTGCCGCTGTTCGTCAACACCACGGCACACAGCTTCCACGTGGAGGCCTACCGCATCGGCTGGTATCACGGCGTGGGAGGTCGGCTGGTGTGGCGCTCGGCCGAGGTGCCTGGGGTGCGTCAGCCCCAACCGACCCTGGCACCGGGGGTCAACACCGTCGAGTGCAGCTGGCAGCCGTCGCTGCAGGTGCCGATCGACGGCCGCTGGTTCCCCGGCGCCTATCTGCTGAAGCTGGTGGGAGACGACGGCGAGCAGCAGTTCGTCCCCTTGTGCGTCCGCGACGACACGTCGACCGCCGCGGTGCGGATCCAGCACTGCGTCACCACCTGGCAGGCCTACAACCTGTGGGGCGGGTACAGCCTCTACTACGGGCGCACCGTCCCGGGCTTCAGCTTCACCCAGGCTCCCGGGTCCGGCGACTTCGCCAACCGGGCTCGCATCGTCTCGTTCGACCGCCCCTACAGCTACGACTGGGCCTTCGGGGCCGCCGACTTCGTCGGCAACGAGATGCCAGTGGTGCTCCAGGCCGAGCGGCTCGGCCTGGACGTCACCTACGCCACCGACGTCGACCTGCACCGCGACCCGGCCGGCCTGCTGCGACACCGCTGCCTGCTGAGCCTGGGCCACGACGAGTACTGGTCGCGCCCGATGCGCGACGGGGCCCGCAACGCGGTGGAGGCCGGCGTCAACCTGGCCTTCCTCGGCGCCAACGCCTGCTACCGCCAGATCCGCCTGCAGTCGTCGCCGGTGGGACCGCTGCGCCACCAGGTCTGCTACAAGTCGGCGGCCGAGGATCCGCTCTACGGCCACGACAACTCCCTCGTCACCGTCAACTGGCCCCAACCGCCGGTCAACGATCCCGAGTGCAAGCTGATCGGCAGCACCTACCAGGACATCGGAGCCAAGGCCGACATGGTCGTCGCCGACCCCGGGCACTGGCTGCTGGCCGGCACCGGGCTCACCGCCGGCCAGCACCTGGCCAACGTGGTGCAAGGCGAGTTCGACCGCTACATGCCCGGCGAACCCGGGCCGTCGAACGTCGACGTGGTGGCCCACTCGCTGGTGGCCAACCGCAACGGCAACTACTCCGATGTCACCTGGTACACCACCGCCCACGGCGGAGGCGTGCTCGACACCGGCAACGCCAGCTGGGTGGTCAACCTCATCGACGACACCGGAGGGTTCCCGGCCGACATCATCCCGCCGCTGGCCCCGGCGGCGGGGCCGGTGCTGCGACGCATCATGGAGAACGTCTACTCGGTGCTCGGCGCCGGACCGGCCTCGGCCACCCACCCGTCCACCGGCACCTGGCGGGCAGCCTACGAAGCGGCGCCGAGCGCCTGACGGCGGACCCGGCCGGCGCCGTCAGGCATCGCGGCGGACCAGCAGGATCGCGCCGAGCACCAAGGCGGCGGCCGTATAGCCACACAGGATGCCGAACCCCACCCACACCGGGAAGGGGTGCAAAGAGGTGGCGCCGCTGCCGTTGATCACCGTGGAGGTCATGGCGCTGCCGATGGAGGCCGGGAAGAAGCGGAAGATGTCGCCGCGCCAGCGGGCCGGGACGGCCAGGCTGAACAGCGGCAAGACCAGCACCAGCCCGACGAAGACGGCGATGCCGCCGGCGGTGTGGCGCACCAGCGCCCCGATGGCCAGCGCCAGCAGGCCCAGCACGGCGAAGTACAGCCCGGCGCCGACCACCGCCCGCAGCACGTCGGGCTGGCCCAAGGTGGCGTGCGGCGCCGTCGGCGACAGCACCTTCGACGGCAGCCCGGGCAGGCCGAGCCCGGGCAGGCCGGCTCCCGGCGCCAGGGCCAGACGGGAGCTGGTGCCGGCGATGACGGCCTGCCCGGCGAAGAAGGCGGCAAAGGCCAGCACCTCGCCGAGCACCACGGCCAAGGCGCCGAACACCGCCGCCTTGGCGGCCAGCACCACGGGACGGTTGGGCACGGCGGCCAAGGTGGCGCGGATGGTGCCGGTGCCGTACTCGGCGGAGACCGTCAGCACCCCCAGCACGCCGACGACCAGTTGGGCCAACGAGAAGCCCGACAGGCTGATGCTGGTGGGGTCGAAGGTGAGGCGGTCCTGCAGATCCGACTGCGCCCAGCGCGCCGCGTTGGCCCACGACAGCAGCATCCCGAGACCGACGACGGCCACCACGATGACCAGCACCGTCCAGGGGGTGGAGCGGACGGTACGCAGCTTCGTCCACTCCGAGCGCAGCACCCCCCAGGCCCGGTAGTGGCCGTGCGGCACCCGCAGGTCGCCACCCGCGGGCGAAGCCGGCCCGGCGGGGGACGGCAGCGGAAGATCGGACGCCCCGGTCACGGCTGCGCCGTTCCGGAGCCAGTCGGGTGGCTCGCCGAGGGCGCCGGACCCGGTGGCATGGGGGGCCGGCCGCCGGACCCGGCTGGGGCCTGCGCCGGCTCGCCGCCGGGCGGAACGCCATCCGGCCCGGTGTGGAACTGGACATGGGTTCGGGTCAGGTCCATGAAGGCCTCTTCGAGGGAGGCCTGGGGGGTGAGCTCGTGCACCGGCACCTGCAGCCGGGCGGCCAGGTCCCCGATGTCGGCGGCGGTCAGGCCCGACACCAGCGCCGAGCCGTCGGCCTGCGGCTGGAGGGTCGCCCCGGCGGCCAGCAACGCCTGGCCGAGGAGGTCGGGCCGGGGGGTGCGCACCAAGGTGGAGCGCCCAGCCACCGAGCGCACCAGCTCCGACACCGCCCCCTCGGCGATCAGCCGGCCCCGGCCGATGACGATCACCCGGCTGGCGGTGACCGCCATCTCGCTCATCAGATGGCTCGACACCAGCACCGTCCGCCCCTCGGCGGCCAGCTGCTTTAGCAGGTTCCGCACCCACAGGATGCCTTCGGGGTCGAGCCCGTTGACCGGCTCGTCGAACAGCAGCACCCCCGGGTCGCCCAACAGCGCGGTGGCGATCCCGAGGCGCTGGCTCATGCCGAGGGAGAACTTGCCGACCCGCTTGTGCGCCACGTCGCTCAAGCCGACGATGCCGAGCACCTCGTCGACCCGGGGCCGGGGGATGCTGTTGGTCTGGGCCAGCATCACCAGATGGTCGACGGCGCGGCGGCCGGGGTGGACGGCCCGGGCCTCGAGCAGCGCGCCCACCTCCCGCAACGGCCAGGGCAGCCGCCGGTAGTGGCGGCCGTGCACGGTGACGGTGCCGGCGGTCGGATGGTCCAGCCCGACGATCATCCGCATGGTGGTCGACTTGCCCGAGCCGTTGGGGCCGACGAAGCCGGTCACCTCACCGGGACGGACGGTGAACGACAGGCCGTCGACGGCGAGGGTGCCGCCGTAGCGCTTGGTCAAGCTGGTCGCCTCGATCACACGGTCTCCTCACCGGCGCCGACGGCCGGCTGCGACAGGTCCTCACCGGGGACGGTAGTCGCCGGCTGCTGACGCGACGGCGACGGCACGGCCACCGTCTTGACGTCCACTTCGGGTGGTGCCGGCGCCGGGCGGGTACGGTCGGGGACGCCGGAACCCGGTGTGGCGCCGTCGGCCGGGGCGGCCCAGCCGGGGGCTGGAGCGGTGATCGGGTCCGGCGCACCGGAGACGGCTCGCGTGCAAGCCCCAGGCGGCGACCGGTCCCCGGCACCGGCAGCGAAGCGAGCGAAGGAGGCCCCATGGCGTTGATGGACAAGATCCGGCACCTGCCGGTCCGGGTGGTGACCGGCGCGTACATCCTCCACGCGGGGATCGACAAGCTGCAGGCTGACGACGACACCAGCAAGGGCCTGCACGGCATGGCCTCGGCAGCCTTCCCGCAGCTGGAGCGGGTGCCGCCGGACCGGTTCGTGCGCGGCCTCGCCGTCGGGGAGATCGCCGTCGGCTCCGCCTTGCTGGCCCCGGTGGTGCCGGCCACCTTGGCCGGCGGGGCGCTGACCGCGTTCTCGGGGGCGCTGGTCGCCCTCTACGCTCGAACCCCCCGGCTGCGGCGACCCGGCAGCATCTGGCCGTCGCCTGACGGCAGGGCCATCAGCAAGGACGTCTGGATGTTGGGCATCGGCGTCAGCCTGATGGCCGGCGGGCTGGCCAACCGGCGGGCCAAGCGCCGCGCCGAGCGCGGCTGACGCTCGCCATGGGACCCGGCGACATCCTCGACGACGGCTTCGGCCGGGTGCAAGAGCTGGTGGGCGAGGTCCTCGGCGGCTTGGGCGCCGACCAGCTCAGCTGGCAGCCGGCGCCGGGCGCCAACCCCATCGGCTGGCTGGTGTGGCACCTCAGCCGTGTCCAGGACAGCCAGGTGAGCGAGGTAGCCGGCACCGACCAGGTGTGGCTGGCCGGCGGGTGGTCACAGCGCCTGGTGCTGCCCTACGACCCGGCTGCCACCGGCTACGGCCAGCGGGCCGAGGAGGTGGCTGCCTTCCGGGCCTCCGCAGAGCTGCTGGCCGGCTACCACCAGGCCGTCCGCCAGGCCACCGGCCGGTTCCTGGCCACGGTCAGCGCCGACGACCTCGACCGGGTGGTCGACCGCCGCTGGGACCCGCCGGTGACCCTGGCCGTCCGCCTGGTGTCGATCCTGGCGGACGATCTGCAGCACATCGGGCAGGCCGCCTACCTGAAGGGTCTGCGGCAATCCTGACGAGCCAGCCGGCTGTCGCGGGGGCTGGCGGCTGGGGGCTGGCGGCTGGCGGCTGGCGGCTGGCGGCTGGCGACGAGCTCACCAGGCCGCCTGGCACCAGCGGACGGCCTGTGGTGCCGATGCGCCGGTCAGCCAGCACGAGCCGGCAGCTGCTTGTGCAGCACCACGAAGCGCAGGTCGGGAGCCAGCAGCACGTCGCTGGCCACCTCCCGGAACGGCACCGTGGCGCCGGTGCGGCGGTAGCCAAGTCGTTCGTACCAGGCGATGAGCTCGGTGCGCGGCGCCAGCACCAGCATCTGCAGCTCGCCGGCCCCCCACCGACGGCTGGCCAGCTGCTCGGCCGCCTCGACCAGGATCCGGCCGATGCCCAGCCCCTGGTGCTCTGGCCGCACGGCCAGCATGCCCAGGTGCGCCGGGGCGTCCGGCTCCCGATGGTCGCGCTCGACCCGGACGCACCCGACCAGCGCCGGTGGGGCGCCGCCGCCAGCGTCGGAACCGGCGGGTCCGGCCGGTGCGGCGCCGTGGCCGGAACCGGCGGCGGGGGACGGGGCGCCGGGGGGTGCTCCTCCGTCGAGCTCGGTGGGCAACATCGAGAGCTCGGCACACAGCATCGACGATGAGGGGCCGGTCACGGCGGCGGTGATCTCCCGGCGGTCGGAGCGGGGGCCGGCCAACAGGTCGGCCTCGGTGGTCCAGCCCTGCCGGCTGCCGTCACCGCGAAAGCAGCTCTCGATCAGGTGGTGCAGGGCGTCCACGTCGGCGGAACCGGCCCGGCGCACCTGCACCGCCGCCGGCCCGAGACGTGGCTGGTGGGCCTGGCCGCTCGACATGTCGCCGCTCCTCTCGCTCCCGGCCGGCCGCGGCCCCCGCGCCGACCCGACTTGGACGATAGACGGCGCCGGCCGGGCCGGCACCCACCGCCTCGGCCACCGGCGGAGGCATAGTGAGGAGAAGGTCGCCCACGGAAGGCGGTGGTCATGCGCGTCGGAGTGCCGCGAGAGGTGAAGCCGGACGAGTATCGGATCGCCATGACCCCAGCGGGGGTCCACGAGCTGGTCCGCGCCGGCCACCGGGTCCTGGTCGAGCGCGGCGCCGGCGAGGGGTCGGCCATCACCGACGCCGAGCTGGCCGCGGCCGGCGCCGAGCTGGCGCCCGACGCCGCCACCGTGTGGGAGGCGGCGGAGCTGCTTGTGAAGGTGAAGGAACCGGTGCCTTCCGAGTACGGTTACCTGCGCGGCGACCAGGTGATCTTCTCCTATCTCCACCTGGCGGCGTCGCGGCAGTGCACCGACGCCCTCGTGGCCTCGGGCACCACGGCGGTGGCGCTCGAGACCGTGGAGCGGGCCGATGGCAGCCTGCCGCTGCTCACCCCCATGTCAGAGGTGGCGGGGCGGATGGCGCCACAGGTCGGTGCCCACTTCCTCGAACGTGAGCTGGGGGGTCGCGGGGTGCTGCTGGGCGGGGTGTCGGGAGCCCGCGACGCCCAGGTGGTGGTCCTCGGCGCCGGCACCGTCGGCACCGCCGCCGCCGCCGTGGCCGTGGGGATGGGGGCGTCGACCCGGGTCCTCGACCGTGACGTCGACAAGCTGCGCCGGCTCGACCGGCTGTTCCAGGGACGGGTGCAGACGCTGGCGTCGAGCACCTTGGAGATCGAGCGCGAGGTGCTCGGTGCCGACCTGGTCATCGGGGCGGTGCTGGTGACCGGGGCCCGCACCCCCGAGCTGGTCGGCGACGAGCTGATCCAGCGGATGAAGAAGGGGGCGGTGCTGGTCGACGTCGCCGTCGACCAGGGAGGCTGCTTCGCCCACAGCCGGCCGACCACCCACTCCCAGCCGACGTTCACGGTCTACGACACGCTCTTCTACTGCGTGGCCAACATGCCGGGGGCGGTGCCCCACACCTCCACCCACGCCCTGGCCAACACCACCATCCCCTACATCCTCGAGATCGCCGCCCGCGGCCTGCCGGCGGCGCTGGCCGAGGACGCCAGCCTGGCCCGCGGCGTCAACGTGGTTGGTGGCGTGGTGGTGCACGGCGCGGTGGCCGAGGCCCATGGGCTGCCGACGGTGCCGCTGGACGAGGCCCTGGCATGACGGCCCGGCCTGCCGTGGCGGCGAGCGCCGGCGCCGGTGATCGACGGCGGCGAGGTGGGCGGACCCGACGGCTGTGCGCGCTGACCGGCTGGCTCTCCCCGCGCCCAGCGGTGGTCGCTCCTCCGCCGGGTTCTCCAGGGCCGTTGTGCCGGCTCCGTCACACTTCAAGCGCGGAGAGCCGTTCCCCGGTCCAAGGCCCCGTCGTGACCGGGTCGACCAGGCGCTGCGGCCTCTGGGAATGTCATCTGGCCCCCACCTCAGGCGCTGCTCGTTCTCCCCGAGGTGGTGCTGGCCCCCCAGGCGGTGCTGGCCCCCCCGGTGGTGCTGGCCGAGGTGGACGGGTGCTGCAGCTCGGCCCCGCTCCGCCGGCTGTGGCTCAGGCCAAGGCAGCGGGCCGGTCGGCAGCAGCCGGAGCCGCCCGGCGAGGCCCGATGTCGGGACCGACGGTGGGCACCGGCCACTGGGTCTCCCAGGTCATCAGAGGCGGCTGCCCCCGACGCCGGCGGTAGCGGCTCAGGTCCGCGGCCCACGCCCGATGCCAGCGCTGCTGCAGCACCGTCAGCTGGGCTGGCGACATCGCCCCGACGGCCGGGAAGCATCCGACGATGCGGTGCAGGACGGCCAGCGTGGCGTCGACGTCGGCCGTGGCGTCGTGCAAGGCGCCGGCGACCACCCCGTAGTGGCGGCACAGGGCTCCGAGCGTGCGCGAGCCGCGCCGGTGGCGGTCGAGGTGGCGGTCGATGGTGAGGACGTCGAGCACTGGGCCCTGCCAGCCCAGCTGGCGCAGGCTGCGTCCGTGGTGCCGGCGGCACAGCTGGTCCACGATGGTGAGGTCGAAGCAGACGTGCATGCCGACCACCGGCACGCCCCGGCGGGCGGCGTCGAGCAGGGCGGCCAGGATCTCTCTGCAGGCGGCGGGCAGGCCCATCCCCTCCTGGCGGGCCCGGTCGGTGCTGATGCCGTGGACGGCGCTGGCTGCGGCGGGGATGGGGCGCCCCGGGTCGACCAGGGCTGCCTCGGCTCCGACCCGCCGCTCACCCACCCAGCGCACCAGGGCGAAGCTGACGGGCACGTCGCTGAAGGGGTCGGTGCCGGTCGTCTCGAGGTCGAAGCCGAGCAGCTCGTCGTCGCTCCACGCCATGCCGGCAGTATCGACCCCGGCAGTGACAGCGCGGTGGATGCCGGCCAGCCGCCCCGGCACCCCCAGCCGCCCCGGCACCCCCAGCCGCCCCGGCACCCCCAGCCGCCCCGGCCAGCCCCGGCCAGCCGGTGCCGCTA
>JAJZNB010000022.1 GCA_021848085.1 Actinomycetes bacterium | reverse complement strand
CCTGGCGCATGAACCAGACGGGCACCTGGTCGGTGGGCTCGCCACGGCAGGCACGCAGGAACGACGAGTCGGCGAGGCGCACGGCGAGACCCTAGTTCCCGACCCGGCCGGTCCTGCCCTCGTTTGGTGTGCGGGCCGGCTGGTCGGCTATGAAAGGAGGCTGTGAGTGAGGCAACGGCGGCGATGGCAGCGCCGCGTCCGACCGGAGCGCACCCCCAGCGGCCGCAGCTGCTGGCAGTCGGGGTGATGATCTGGCTCGGCTCGGAATTCATGTTCTTCAGCGGCCTGTTCGCCGCGTTCTTCACCATCCGGGCCCACGCGACGGTCTGGCCGCCGCCGGGCACGAAGCTCGACACCTACCAAGCCCTCGTGTTCACCTTCGTCCTGCTCGCCTCGAGCCCGACGATGCAGCTGGCGGTGTGGGCGCAGGAGCGGGGCGAGCGGGTGAAGGCGCGGTTCTGGCTGGTGGTCAGCTTCCTGCTCGGCCTGGCGTTCATCGCCAACCAGGCCTACGAGTGGAAGACGCTGCCGTTCCGGCCGCACACGAACGCCTACGGCTCGCTCTTCTACATCATGTCGGGGCTGCACGGGCTCCACGTGATCCTCGGTCTCGTGGCGATGATCTTCCTGATGATCCGCGTCGCCGGGCCGAAGGGAGACGCCGGGGAGACGCCGGTCTTCCAGGCGGTCAGCTACTACTGGCACTTTGTCGACATCGTCTGGATCGGGCTGTTCAGTGCGCTCTTCCTCCTCTCGTAGCCGCCGCCGGGTGACCGGGGCCCTGCGGCGCCTGGTGGCCCCGCTGTCGCTCGTGGCGGCCGCCGCCGGCCTCGGGGTGCTGGCGTTCGCCCCCGGCCACGCCGGGGCGACGGCGGGCGTGGCGACCGGGGCGACGGCGACGGCGTCTCCGCCGGCCGCCCTGCCGGGCTCGCTGCTGGCGGCCAACGCCACGCGGACCCATTCGAGCTCGAACCTGCAGCTCGGCCAGACGCTGTTCCAGGAGAGCTGCTCGAGCTGCCACGGCACCGACGCCCAGGGGAGCGCCCTCGCCCCGAACCTGCGCGGCCTCGGGGCCGCCACGGTCGACCTGTGGGTGTCGAGCGGCTGGATGCCGCTGGCCAACCCGGCGGCGCAACCGGTGGTGAAGCCGGACCGGTTCACCCGGGCCCAGACGGTGGCGATCGCCGACTGGGTGGGGTCGCTGGCGGGCGGGGTGGCCATCCCGCACCCCAACCTGGCCGGCGCGAGCGTGAGCGAGGGGATGAGCGTGTTCGCCCTGAACTGCGCCCCGTGCCACACGATCACCGGTGCCGGCGACGCCCTGTCGAACGGCATCACGGCGCCGAGCCTGCACTCGGAGACGGCGACGATGATCAACGAGGCGGTCCGGACCGGCCCGGGCAACATGCCCCGCTTCGGCCCCGGCACGTTGTCGGAGCGCCAGGTGCTCGACGTGGTCGCCTACGTCCGCCGTTACATCCAGCACCCGACGAGCGGCGGCAACGACCTCGGCGGGATCGGGCCGGTGGCCGAGGGGTTCATCGGGCTGTTCGTCGGTGTCGGCCTGTGCGTGCTGGCCGCCTTCTGGATCGGCGACCGCACCCCGCGCGACCTCGACGAGCACGCCCACGGCAGCGACGTGCCGCACGGACCAGGGACGACGGAGCATGGCTGACCTTCCCCCGCACAACGGCCAGGTGCCGAGGCTGAACGACGAGGGCCGGGTCCCGCTCGACGCGCCCCAGTTCCAGATCGCGGCCCACAACCCGCGCCGGGTCGAGGTGGCGGTGGCCGCCTTCTTCCTGTTGTCGCTGGCCGGCTTCGCCGGCTTCGGCGCCGCCTACTGGCAGGGCGCCTCCAACCTGTGGCTCGGCATGACCCTCGGGGTGGGCTTCGCCGGCTTCGGGCTGGCGATGGCGTCGTGGGGCAAGTGGCTGATGCCCCGGGGACCCTTCGAGGAGCCGCGGGCGCCGATGACGACGACGGAGGCGGAGAAGGAGCTGTTCATCTCCGACTTCGCCAGCCGCGGCAAGGTGGCCATCGCCCGCCGCCACGCCCTGGCCAAGCTGATGGGGCTCGCCGGCGGGGTCCTCGGTGTGGTGGTGGCGTTCCCGCTGATCCGCTCGCTCGGTCCGCTTCCCGGGAACACCCAGTACCGAACGAAGTGGCGCAAGGGCTCGTACCTCACCACGATCGACGGCCGCCGGGTCACGGTCGACGACCTCGAGGTGGGCGGCATCCTCACCGTGTTCCCCGCCGACGACCTCGGCGGAGCACTGTCCCAGACCGTCCTCCTGCACGTCCAGGCCTCGGGCAACGTGGTGACGATGGCCGGCCGGGAGACTTGGGGACCGAACGGCTACGTGGCCTTCTCCAAGGTGTGCACGCACGCCGGCTGCCCGGTCGGGCTGTACGAGGAGCTCACCCAGCAGCTGCTCTGCCCGTGCCACCAGTCGCTGTTCGACATCTACACCGGCGCCATGCCCGTGTTCGGCCCGGCCCCCCGGCCGCTGCCGCAGCTGGCCCTCTACATCGACAAGAGCGGCCACATCCGGGCACAGCACGGCTACACCGAGCCGGTCGGCCCGGGCTTCTGGTCCCGTGGGGCCGCGCCGTTCGCCCGCTACAGGGGGAAGTGATGAGCACGAGCGCCGCCGGCGAGCGGTCCAACCCCGCCGACAAGGCCTATCGCTGGGTCGACGACCGGCTGGCCATCTCGCGCGGTGGCCGCCACCTGCTCAACAAGATCTTCCCCGACCACTGGTCGTTCATGCTCGGCGAGATCGCCCTGTACTCGTTCATCGTCCTGCTGCTGACCGGCATCTTCCTCACGCTGTACTTCGTGCCGTCCGAGACGACGGTCATCTACCACGGCGCCTACAAGCCGATCGACGGCCAGCGGATCTCCGAAGCCTTTGCCTCGACGCTCAACCTGTCCTTCGCCGTGCGCGCCGGCCTCCTCATGCGCCAGATGCACCACTGGGCGGCCAACATCTTCGTCGGCTCGATCGTGGTCCACCTGCTGCGGGTCTTCTTCACCGGCGGCTTCCGCAAGCCCCGAGAGATCAACTGGATCATCGGGGCCAACCTGCTGATCCTGGCCATCTTCAAC
>JAJZNB010000009.1 GCA_021848085.1 Actinomycetes bacterium | reverse complement strand
GCCATCATGGGCGCCACCGCATCGCGCCACTTCGCGTAGTGAGCTGTCTCTTTATGCGCGGATGCGGCCTGGGCGTCGCGGTAGATTTCGATCAGAACAAACCGGGTGGCGTCGTCCTGCTGTTGCGGGGCGGCGGCCTGCAGCTCGGCCAGCTCGGCCTGCAGCTCCTCGGACTCACGGCCGAGCTCTCCCAGGCGCCGCTCGGCCGCCTCGGCCCGCTGCTGCAGCCGCTGCAGGTTGACCTGGTCGCGCTGCAGCGCCCGCCGCAGCGGCTCCACCCGGCCCTTCGCCGCGGCGTACTGCTGCTCGGCGCTGCGCAGGTCGCCGACGTCGCCGAAGGCCCGGTCGTGGGCGGCGACGTCGGTGGCGAGCCGTTGCTCGGCCTCCTGCAGCTGGGCCGTGTCGGGCCCGAGCCGCTCGGCGGCATCGGCCGCCGCCTGCAGCTCGCCGGCCAGGCGTGCGCCTTCGGCCTCGAGGGTGGAGACCACGTCGACGTCGGCGGCGGCGTCGAGGTCGCGGCGCAGCGAGCGGCGCCGCTCGTCGAGGACGGCGGCCAGCCCGCGGCTGCGCTCGGCCAGCCGCTGCACCCGGGTCAAGACCGCCACCAGGTCCTCGTGGCGTCGGGCCGACAGCTCGGCGGCGGCCGTGTCGGCGGCTGCCTCGAGGTCGGCGGCGGTGGCGGTCAGGCGCTGTTGCTCGGCGCCCAGGGCGTCGGCTTCGGCGCCGGCCGCCCGGCGCCGCTCGTCGAGGGCGACCAGCTCGCGCCCGAGCAGGTGCAAGCGCAGGGCCTGCCGTTCGGCGGCCAAGGCGGCGTGGCTGCGGGCGGCCTCAGCCTGCCGCTCGAGGGGGCGGATCTGGCGGCGCACCTCGCGCACCAGGTCCCCCAGGCGTTCGAGGTTCTCCTCGGCGGCGGCCAAGCGCCGCTCGGCCCGCTCGCGCCGGCGGCGGTGCTTCAGCACCCCGGCCGCCTCCTCGATGATGGAGCGCCGGTCTTCGGGCCGGGCGTTGAGGACGTGGTCGAGCTGGCCCTGGCCGATGATGACGTGCTGCTGGCGCCCCACCCCCGAGTCCGACAGCAGCTCCTGGACGTCGAGCAGCCGGCAGGTCTGCCCGTTGATGGCGTACTCGCTGTCGCCGGAGCGGAACAAGATGCGAGTCAAGGTGATCTCGGCCAGCCCGCCGGGCAGCCGCCCGGCCCGGTTGTCGATGGTCAGCGACACCTCGGCCCGTCCCAGCGCCGGCCGGTCGGCCGAACCGGCGAAGATGACGTCCTCCATCTTCGCCGAGCGGACCGTGCGCGGCCCCTGGGCGCCCAGCACCCAGGCCACGGCGTCGACCACGTTGGACTTGCCGCTGCCGTTGGGGCCGACCACGACCGTCAACCCCGGCTCGAACTGCAAGGTGGCGGGGTCGGCGAACGACTTGAAGCCCTTGATGGTGAGCGCCTTCAGGTACACCGGGGGCCCACCCTACCCGGCGGCTCCGCCCGCTTCGGGGAACCGCGCCGGTCGCCGGCGCCCGCCTCAGCGCTGGCAGGTCGGGCAGAAGAACGTGGAGCGCCCGCCCCCGCGGCTGCGAACCACCGGGGTCCGGCAGCGGGTGCAGGGTTGACCCTGACGTCCGTAGACGCGGTGGTGCTGCTGGTAGCCGCCGACCGCGCCGTAGACGTCGCGGTACTGCTGGTCGGCCAGCGACGAGCCGCGGCAGGTGATGGCCTGGCGCAGGGTCTCCACCATGGCCCGGGCCGTGCGCCGCACCTCGTTGGGGGCCAGGCTCCCGGCCGGCCGATCGGGGCGGACGCCGGCGCCGAAGAGGATCTCGTCGGCATAGAGGTTGCCGATGCCGGCCACCCGGCGCTGGTCCATGAGCACCGCCTTCACCGGCGCCCGCCGACCGGCGAGGGCGGCGGCCAGCCGGGTGCCGCCGCGGCCGGGTCGCAGGGCGTCGAACCCCAGGTGAGCCAGCTCCGGCACATCGCCGCCGGAGCCAGCGGTGGTGACGAAGATCTGGCCGAAGGTGCGGGGGTCGACGAAGCGCAGCTCGGCACCGCCGGACACGCCGAAGGTGACGTGGGTGTGGGGCGGGCGGGCGGCACCGGGCGCGCCCAGCAGCAGCTGCCCGCTCATGCCCAGGTGGACGACGAGCACGTCGGGACCCTGCAACCGGATCAGGAGGAACTTGCCCTGCCGTTCCACGCCGAGCACCCGGCGCCCGTCGCTGCGGGCCGGCACCTCTCCGCTGTCGCCGTGGCGGCGGACCGAGCGGGTGCCGCTCACCTCCACCGGCCCGAGCATCCGGCCGCTCAGCACGTCGTGCAGGTCACGGCGGATGGTCTCGACCTCGGGGAGCTCGGGCACGGCGCCAGGATCAGGAGCCGGTGCCGGCCGCCCGGCGGCCGGTCAGCACGTCCCAGGCCTGGCGGGCGGCGGCCTGCTCGGCGTCCTTCTTCGACCGGCCCTCGCCCCGGCCCACCACCTGGGCGTCGACGAGGACCTCGGCCGTGTAGCGACGGGCGTGGTCCGGCCCGGTGCCGCTCACCGCGTAGTGGGGAAGCTGGCCGTGCAGCTGCACCACCATCTCCTGCAGGCGGGTCTTGTAGTCGTCGGCGCCAGGGCCGGCGGCGGCGGCGGCGATCCGGGTGGCCAGCAGCCGCAGCACCAGGTCGGCGGCGACCTGGCGGCCGCCGTCGAGGTACACGGCGCCGATGACGGCCTCCACGGCGTTGGCCAGGATCGACGGCTTGGCCCGCCCGCCCGATGCGTCCTCGCCCCGCCCCAGCAGCAAGAAGCCGCCGAGGTCGAGCTCGGCGCCCACCTCGGCCAGCACCGCCGTGTTCACCACCGCGGCCCGCACCTTGGCCAGAGCGCCCTCGGGCAAGTCGGGGTAGGTGTGAAAGCAGTGCTCGGCGACCACCAGCCCGAGGACGGCGTCCCCGAGGAACTCGAGCCGCTCGTTGGAGGGCTTGCCACCGGCCTCGGCGCACCACGACCGGTGGGCCATCGCCTGCTCGAGCAGGGACCGGTCGGTGAAGCGGCAGCCCAGGCGGGCAGCCAGCGGCGCCACGTCGACCGCCGGGGTCCGGCGGGGCCGAGGGGGGGGCGAGCCAGGCGTACCC
>JAJZNB010000175.1 GCA_021848085.1 Actinomycetes bacterium | reverse complement strand
GGGTCAGGCCGAGGCGGGCGGCGGCTGGGCGGGCGGCGGCTGGGCGGGCGGCGGCTGGGCGGCCGCCTGGCGGATGGCCTGGACCACGGCGGTGCGGGTCATCTGCTTGCGCCACACGTAGTGCAGATCGGCGTTGTCAAGCGGCTTGGCCGGCTTGACCGCCGCCGCCGCCACCGCCCCCAGCAGGTCGGGGTCGGCCGTCAGCAGGTCGCCCAGGGCCCGGCCCACCAGCGGCTGCGCCGCCAGGCTGACGTCGAGGGGCCGCGACCCGACGGCGGTGAGGACGATGCGGCAGCCCTCTACGACCAGGCCGGGGGCGGCCAGGGCCACGGCCACCCCGGCCAGAGGGAAGTCGATGCTGGCCCGTCGGCGAACCTTCACATAGGCCGAGCGCCAGCCGGCCGGCGCCGGCAGGCGCAGGCTCTCCACGATCTCGTCGTCGGCCTTGGTCAGGTACCACCGGCCGTCCTCGCGGTACAGCTCGGCCACCGGCACCTGGCGTCGGGCGCCCCCCGGGCCCCGCAGCACCACGGTGGCGCCCAAGGCGATGGCCGCCGGGGCGGTGTCGGAGGAGGCGATGGCCCGGCACCAGGTGCTGGCCGGTGCCACCCGGCACACGTCGCCACCGGTCTTCATGCAGAAGCCCAGGGCCTGGCGCCACTCGAAGCTCTGGTCGTAGTAGTTGCAGCGGGTGTCGACACAGAGGTTGCCGCCGACGGTGCCGACGTTGCGCAGCGCCGGGGACGACACCGAGGCGGCGGCCTGGACGTAGCCGGGGTAGGCGGCGGCCAGCTGGCGGTCGGCGGCCACCTGAGCCAAGGTGACCCCAGCGCCGATCTCCACCCCGCCGTCGTGGGGCTGCAGGCACCGCAGCTCGGCCAGCTGGCCCAGACCGACCAGCACCGCCGGCTCGAGCTGCCCGCGCTTCATCTTGGGCACCAGGTCGGTGCCGCCGGCCAGCGGGACGGCCCGGCCCGCGTGCTCGGCCAGCAGGTCGGCCGCCTCGGCTGCCGAGCGAGGTTGCAGCAGGCTAAAGGGTGGCAGACGCAGCATCGGGAGGAGCCACCTTCACCAGCGGTGGATAGGGGACGTCGGGGAAGCGCTTGGGGCCGTGGCGAGCTTCGCGGCCCTTGGCCCGGGCCTCGAGGGCCCGCACGACCTTGTCGGGGGTGACCGGCACCTCGTCGATCCACACCCCCAGAGCGTCGTGGACGGCCGACACCACCGCCGGGATGACCGGCAGCAGCGGCCCCTGGCCGACCTCCTTGGCGCCGTAGGGGCCTTCGGGGTCGACCGTCTCGACCAGGATGGTCTCGACCTCGGGCATCTCGAGGAAGGTGAGCGACTTGTAGTCGAGCATGCTGGGGTGCTTCAGGAGACCGTTGCGGTAGGCCTGGGCCTCCATCAGCGCCTCGCCCAGCCCCATGGCCACCCCGCCTTCGACCTGGCCGCGCACCGCCAGCTCGTTGATGGCCCGGCCGATGTCGTGGGCCAGCCAGACCTTGTGGACGTCGATCTGGCCGGTGGTCGGGTCGGCGTCGAGGTCCACCACGGCCGCCGAGTAGCTGTAGGCGGGACTGGGTCCGACCCCCGCCCCCTTGTAGCGCCCACCGATCCCTGCCGGCGGGGTGTAGCTGCCCCGCGTCGACAAGGTGCCGAAGCGCTGCTCGGCCAGAGCGGCCGCCTCCTCGAAGCTGAGCGGCCCGATCCGGCCGCCGCCCACCGGCACCTGCCCGACGTCGCCGCCGTCGGCCTCAGCCACGGCGGTGACCAGCAGCTGGCGCAGCTCAGCCGCCGCCTGGCGGGCGGCGTTGCCGGCCATGAACGTGACCCGCGAGGAGTAGGAGCCGAGGTCGACCGGGGTCAAGGCGGTGTCGCCGGTCACCAGCCGGATGTCGCCGGGCTGCAGGCCGAGCTCCTCGGCGGCCACGGTGGCCAACATGGAGTCGGAGCCCTGGCCGATGTCGGTCGTGCCGCAGAACAGCGTCACCCCGCCGCGCCCGGCGGTGAGCACGCACTCGCTGTGGGGCAGGGCGTTCCAGTAGATGGGGAGCCCCGCCCCGCACATGTAGCTCGACACGGCGAAGCCCATGCCGTGGCCGAGACGCCGCACCCGGCGCTGGTAGCCCGACGCCTCGAGGACCCGGTCGGTGATCTGGTCCAAGCCGCATGAGGTGATCCGCAGCCAGTTGACGCTGCGGCTGAACGGCTGCACATAGTTGCGGCGCCGCAGCGTCACCGGGTCGAGGCCGATGTCCTCGGCGATCTTGTCCAGGTGGACCTCGAGGGCGAAGCGCGGCTGGGGGGTGCCGTGGCCGCGCTTGGGGCCGCAGGGAGCCTTGTTGGTGAAGACCCGGGCGCCTTCGAAGCGGTAGGCGGGGATGGCATAGGTGGTGGGCTGCAGCGCCCCGGTGTAGAGCGTGGAGGCCGGGCCGTAGGAGCCGTAGGCGCCGCCGTCGAGCACGGTGCGGAAGTGCATGGCCAAGATGCGGCCCTCGGCGTCGACGCCGGTGCGCACCCACATGAGCACCGGGTGCCGGCCGCGGTGGGTGTAGAAGACCTCTTCGCGGGTGAGGGTGCACTTGACGGGCCGGCCCGTCACCATGGCCAGCTTGCACACGGCGATCTCGTGGGAGAACGGGTCGCACTTGCCGCCGAAGCCCCCGCCCACGGGCGGGGCGACCACCCGGATGTGCCCCATGGGCAGACCCAGCACGGTGGCCAGGGCCCGGTGCACGTAGTGGGGGTTCTGGGTGGAGGACCACAGCGTCACCTGACCATCGCGGACCTGGGCCGTGGCCGAGTGCTCCTCCATGGGGAGGTGGGTGTTGCCCTCGAAGAAGAAGACGTCTTCGCGGGTGTGCGCCGCGCCGGCGAAGCCGGCGTCGACGTCGCCGAATTCGAGGGCAGCCAGGCGGTGGATGTTGCCCGGCCCGGCGTAGTCGTGCAGCGGCTCTCCGTCGGGAGGCGCCAGGGCGTCGTCGATCGACGTCACGGTGGGCAGCAGGTCGTAGCGCACCTCGATGGCCCGGCAGGCAGCCAGCGCCGTCTGCTCGTCGACGGCGGCCACCGCCGCCACCGGGTCGCCGACGAAGCGGACCTTGTCCCCTTCGAGGGCCTGCTCGTCCTCGCAGGTCGGCATGATGCCGTAGCGGGTGGGCAGGTCGGCCCCGGTGAGCACGGCCGCCACCCCGGGCAGGGCGGCCGCCGCCGCGGTGTCCACCGACAGGACCCGGGCATAGGGGTGGGGGCTGCGCAGCAGCTTGCAGAACAGCGTGCCGGGCAACCGCAGGTCGTCGGCGTAGGCGATGGCGCCGGTCACCTTGGCCGCCGCCTCCACCCGCGGCAGCCCCTTGCCCACCACCTGCAGGGGCTGGGGCGTGCCCGGCCCGCTGGTCACGGCCGGATCCCCGCGGCGCGCTCGACGGCCTCGACGATGGCGCCGTAGCCGGTGCAGCGGCAGAGGTTGCCGGCCAACGCCTCGCGGATCTGCTGGCGGGTCGGGGCCGGCTCGGCGTCGAGCAGGGCGGCGGCGGCCAGCACCATGCCCGGGGTGCAGTAGCCGCACTGGAGCCCACCGAGCTCGGCGAAGGCCTGCTGCACCGGGTGCAGCTCCGCCCCGTCGGCCAGCCCCTCGATGGTGGTGATGTCGGCTCCGTCGACCTGGGCGGCCAGCAGCAGGCAGCTGAGCTGGGCCGTGCCGTCGACCAGGACGGTGCAGGCGCCGCACTCCCCCAGCTCACAGCTGTGCTTGGTGCCGGTGAGGCCCAGGTCCTCGCGCAGCACCTCGAGCACGGTGACGTTGGGCCGCACCAGCAGCTCGTGGGCCTGGCCGTTGACGCCGAGGTGCACGACCTGCTTGGCTACCGGCGCGTCCACGCCGTCACCGGCCCCCGGCGGCCAAGGCGACCAACAGCGGCTCGATGCCGCCGTGGTGCAGCACCTCGAGCATGGCGGGCGGGATCCGGTCGGCCTGCAGCAGCTGGCCGGTGTCGCCCACCGTCACCTGGCCGGCCACGATGTCGACCTCCACCTGCTGGTGATGGCCGACGGCGGCGCTGACGCCGGGGCAGGTGAGGGCGGGCAGCCCTACGGCGATGGCGTTGCGGGCGAAGATGCGGGCCAGCGAATCGGCCAGCACCACCGCCACCCCCAGGTCCTTGAGGTGCTGGGGGGCCGACTCGCGACTCGACCCGCACCCGAAGTTGGGACCGGCCACCACGATGTCGCCGGGGCGCACCTCGGCGGCGAACTCGGGGCGGGCCGCTTCGAGCACGTGGCGCAGGCGTTCCGGCAGCGGGTCGTGGACGTACTGGCCCGGCGACAGCATGTCGGTGCTGATGTCGGCGCCGAAGAGCCAGGCCCGGCCGCGAAAGCGGGTGGCGGGGTCGGTGGTCACAGCGTCACCTCCTCGGCGGCGGTGGGCTCGGCCACCAGGCGGGGATCGGCGATGGCTCCCACCAGCGCGGTGGCGGCGGCGGTGGCCGGCGAGCCGAGGTAGATCTCGGCGCCGGGGCTGCCCATGCGCCCTTTGAAGTTGCGGTTGTGGGTGCCCAGGCAGCGCTCCCCGGGGGCGAGCAGTCCGAGGTGGCCGCCGAAGCACGGGCCGCAGCCCGGCCCCTCGACGATCGCCCCGGCGGCGGCCAGGTCCGACAGCAGCCCCTCGTCGGCCGCTTGGCGGTAGACGAGGGAGGAGGCCGGGGTCACGATCATCCGCACCCCCGAGGCGATCCGGCGCCCCCGCAGGATCCCGGCCGCCTCGCGCAGGTCCTCGAGCCGGCCGTTGGTGCACGACCCGAGGAAGACCTGGTCGATGCGCAGGCCGGCGACCTCGTCCACGTCGACCACGTTCTCGACGTGGTGGGGGACGGCCACCTGGGGGGCCAAGGCGGCCAGGTCGACGGTGTGGGTGGCGGCGTAGCGGGCGCCGGGCCGCATGGTCGGCGCCCCGTCGGCGGGGAACAGCGAGAACTTCGCCCCCATCTCCACGCCCATGTTGGCCACCGTCATCCGCTGGGCCAGCGACAGGCTGGCGGCCCCGGGGCCGCCATGCTCCACCGACCGGTACTGCGCCTCGGCCGAGCCGATCTCGCGCATCAGGAACAGCACCAGGTCCTTGGCGCTCACCCGCGGCAGCAGGCGGCCCTCGAGGACGACCAGCACGCTCTCGGGGACCTTGAACCACAGCTGGCCCGTGGCCAGGGCGTAGGCCATCTCGGAGCTGCCGATGCCGCATCCGGCCGCACCCAGCGCGCCGTAGGTCGTCGAATGCGAGTCGGTGCCCACCACCAGGTCTCCGGGACGCACCCGCTGCTCCTCCACCATCACCTGGTGGCAGATGCCACGGCCGATCTCGAAGAAGGCGTCGATCCCGTAGTGCTGCAGCAGGCGGCGGGCGGCGGCCTGATGCTCGGCGGCGGCCACCGACGGGGCGGGCACCATGTGGTCGAAGACGACGGTCACCCGCGCCGGATCGTGCAGCGCGCCGACGCCGGTCCGTTCGAGCAGGCCCAGCACGTCGGCGGCGAAGATGTCGTGCAGCATCATGGCGTCGATGGTGCCCATCACGTACTGGCCCGGCTCCACCTGGGCCGCGCCCGAGGCGCGGGCCAGCGCCGCCTCGGCGGCCGTCATGGCCGCGCCGGCACCAGCCTCCGCCCGGGCGGCACCGGGGTCGGTGGTGCCGCCCGGGCGCGGCGCTTCACCTGTGCCGGCGCTGTCGTGGGTTGCTGCCACTGCTGCCTCCTCTCACGTCGAAGACGTCGGGTCCGCTGCTGCTCCGCCTCGGGCCCCGGCCGGCGCTACACCATGGACAGGCCGCCGTTGACGCTGAGGGTCTGCCCGGTGATGTAGTCGGCGTCGGGTGAGGCGAAGAACAGCACGGCGGCCGCCACCTCCTCGGGATGGCCGGTGCGCCCCAGGGGGATGGAGCGGATGATGGCCGACATCAGCTTCTCGTGGCCTTCGGTGACTCCGGCCAGCATGGGCGTGTCGGTCAGGCCGGGGGCCACGCAGTTCACGTTCAACCCGGATCGGGCCGTCTCGCGGGCCAGGGCCTTGGTGAAGGCGATGACCGCTCCTTTGGCCCCCGAGTAGACCACCTCCCCCGTTGACCCCACCCGCCCAGCGTCGGAAGCCACCAGCACGATGCGCCCCCTGCCGCGCTCCACCATGTGCGGCACCACGGCGTGGGTGGTGGCCAGGTGCCCCCGGTAGTTGACGGCGATGACCTTGTCCCACAGGGCCTCGTCGGTCTCGACGAAGGGCATCACCTTGTCCCACCCCGCGTTGGACACCAAGATGTCGATCTTCCCGAAGCGCTCCACGGCCCGGTCGACGGCCGCGCGCACGGCGCCGGCGTCCGCCACGTCGACCACGGCGACCTCGGCCTCACCGCCGAGAGCGGTGACCTCGGCGGCCACCGCTGCGGCCCGTTCGGCGGCCACGTCGCCGAGCACCACGCTGGCCCCCTCACGCACCAGCCGCAGAGCAGCCGCCCGGCCGATGCCGCTGCCGGCACCAGTGACCATGGCCACCTGGCCGGTGAACCTCCCGTCGTTGGACATGGCTCAGCGTCCTTTCAAGAGTTCGGCGGAGTCGATGCTCCGGAGGATGGCAAGCTCGTCGGCGGTCGGCGCCGGCGTCACCGGGACCGCCTCGGGGACGGCCAGCTCGAAGCCGGTGGCTTGCACCACCTGCTGCACCGTCACGCCGGGGTGGACCGTCTCGAGCCGCATCCGCAGCGTCTGCGGGTCGAAGTCGAACGTGCACAGCGGGGTGACCACGGCAGCCGGTCCGCCGCCGGGAAGGTCGGCCTGCGCCCACGACGACGGCCCGTCGAGGAAGCCGGGGCCGCCGAGGAAGTCGACCCGCTCCACGAAGGTGCGGGGGTTGTGGGCCATGGTGTAGATGAGGACCCGTCCCACCCGGGCCAGGAACGGCAAGCCGACGGTGCCCGGGCCGCGGAGGCTTGGATGGGCCCGGTCGCCCACCGACACCAGGTTGCAGTTGCCGTGGGCGTCGATCTGCAGGCCGCCGGAGAAGAAGACGGTGAAGACGTCGCCGCGCCCCTCGAGCAGCACCACGTCGCTCAGGGGCACGGCGGTGTCGGCCCGCAGCAGGTCCTCGTCGCAGCAGGAGGCGACGGCTGGGGCGAGATGGGGGTTCACCCCGCAGGTGCCGCCGGCTACGAACCACAGGTCGGGGGCATGGGTCTGCTGGGCCAGCCGGCAGGCGATCTGGGGCAGGGCGCTGGCCGTGCCCATGACGGCGACGTCGTCGTCGCGCAGCCGGCGGGCCAGCTCCACGGCCATCAGCTCGGCGCTGGTCGCCGCTTCGGCGGCCGTGCCACCTGCCGCCGCTTCGGCGGCCGTGCCACCTGCCTCTTCGACCTCGCCCCGGCTGTTGGCCGCCCGTCCACTGGCCCGGCTCATGACCGTCCCTCCCCCACCGCCGCCGGGCGTTGCGCCGCCAGGTAGCCGGCCTCGTCGGTGCCTCGAACGTACCGCTCCACGTAGCCCTCCGGACCCTCGGCCCCGCCCGCCAGGGCCAGATAGCGCCGCAGGTGGTCCTCGTCGACCTGGTAGTGGCCGTGAGAGGCGGTGGGATGGCAGCCGCCGGGCACCTCCAGATCGCCATGCGCCGGGCAGCCGGGGATGGTGGTGCCGACGGGATGGTGGCTGATCGACTCGGTCGACACCACCCGCTCCACCTGCAGCAGCACCGTCCGGGCCGCCAGGGCCATGACCCGGTCGACGAAGTGGGCCCCGCCCACCACGGCGTTGCCGGCCGTGTCGGCCTCGGCCGCGTGGATCAGGGCGACCTCCGGCCGAAGCGGCGCCCCGGCCAGCACCTGGGAGCCGGTGAAGGGATCTTCCACCAGACGGAAGCTCTCGGGGTTGGCCTTCCAGACGTCGGAGACCTCCAGACCCGGCGGCAGCGGCGCGAACGGCAGCCCGCCGGCCCCGGCGTTGAGCCCGTGGGTGATGTAAGCCTCGTCGCACTCGAGGACCCGCAGCGACCCGTCCTCCACCGACCGGCGGAACGCCGGGGCCAGCCCCAGGTGCTCGAAGCCGACATAGGAGGTGGCGATCTCCTCCACCAGCCCGGCGGCGATCAGCAGGTCGGCGTTGAACGCCCCGCACGGGCTGGTGAGCAGCCGCCGGACGTGCCGACCCTGACGCACCACCTCGCGCACCAGCGCCATCGGGTTGTTGTGCAGGTGCATGCCACCGACGGCCAGCAGCCCCACACCGTCGGGGACGTGGCGCTCGACGGCGTCGCGCAACGACAGGACCTTGTTCACCTCGACCTCACCTCGGACACGCCGGTCTCCCCTGCCTCGCTACCGAGCCGACACCAACACGTCGAGCCGCTCCCGCACCGCCAGGGCGTTCTCGAAGTGCAGCCGGTTGAGCTCCAGGTACAGCTCCCACTCGTCGGGAAGGTCCTCCTCGGCGAAGATGGCGTCGACCGGGCACGAGCTGATGCAGGCCCCGCAGTCGATGCACACCTCGGGGTCGATGAACAGCATCCGGTCGCCGACGTCGCCGCTGATGCAATCGGCCGGGCAGACGTCGACGCAGGACCGGTCCTTGGTGTCGACGCAGGCTTCGGTGATCACGTAGGTCACGACCACCCCTCCCCGCCCCCCAGCCCAGATGGGGAGCTTCACAGTTCCATTTACACTCTACATTTACTGAATCGCTCTACATCCGACTGTAGACTGTTCGACCCGGCAACGCAAGGGTGAACCCCGGGCATGGGTCGACCCCGAGGCGAGGGTCGAGGCGAGGGTGGACCTGTGCCTGCGCCGCCATCGGCGGATCCTCGGCCGTCACGAGACCCCACTCACGCCCGAAGGCCCGGCGATCCGAAGAACCCTCCCAACCTCTCCGCATCGACCGCGAGCTCGTGCACGGCGCAAAGGGCATCCCCACGTCGTCTCGGAGGCGCCATCGATGCTCCGACGGGGGCTACGGAGCTCCACCCGCGCACCGTGGGCGGACGCCACCGGTGCGCGCCAGGTCGGCACCGTGCGCCATGAGCGCCTGGCCGACGCGCTCGCCTCTGGTCGCCGCCATCTCAAAGGCGCTGAGCTGCAGCTCGATGACCTGGGCGGACGCCGGGTGGCAGAAGTGGTATCCCTGCGCGTACTCGCATCCGACGGCACGCAGCCGCTCGGCCTGGGCACCGCTCTCGACCCCCTCGGCCACCGTCTCGGTGCCGAGGATGGTGGCCAGGGCGACGACGGTCGACACGATGGCGAGATCCTTGTCGTTGTCGACGATCGGCGCCACGAGCGACTTGTCGATCTTCATCTGGCGGATCGGGAGCCTGCGCAACGACGACAACGAGGAATAGCCAGTGCCGAAGTCGTCGATCGCGACCCGAACACCCAAGGAGGTGATGCCTGCCAACGCATCCTCGCCGCCGCGGAGCACGTCGCGGCCATGCTCGCCATCCAGGACGGCACGAGCGCCGAGGCCGGAAGCCGCGTCTCAGCGAGGGTCTTTTCGACGTGATCGACGAACTGGCTGTCGAGCTGTTTCCCCGAGATGTTGACGTTGACCACGAGGTTCGGCGATAGCGACCTCCGCCACTGGGAGACCTGCGAACAGGCCTCCTGCAAAACCCAATGGCCGAGCTCGCGGATCATCCCCGTCTGTTCGGCGATGTCGATGAACTCCTTGGGTGCCACAGCGCCTCTGGTGGGGTGGGTCCAACGAGCCAGCGCTTCAACAGCAACTGGGCACCCGTCGGAGAGCCGGATGATGGGCTGATAGTGCAGGCACAGCTCATCCTCGCGGACCCCCCGCTTCAGGTCCGCCTCGAGCTGACGCCGAACGACGACCTCCTCTCGCATGCGCGGATCGAAGACGACGACCCGGCCACGACCCTGCTGCTTCGCGTTGTACATGGCGATGTCGGCATCGCTCAGCACCGTGGTTGCTGACACCCCGCTGCCTTGGGCCTGAGCCGCACCGACGCTTGCCGATATCCACACCTCATGGCCGTTGATGTCGATGGGACGCTGCACCTCGCCGATCAGCCGCTCCGCTACCGCCACGCCGTCACCGATGGTGCAGGGACGGGCCAGGAGCACGGCGAACTCGTCGCCGCCGAGGCGCGCCGCCATGTCGGCGGGCCGCAGGCAGGCGCTCACCCGCTCGGCTACCGCCGCCAGCACGCGGTCGCCGACACTGTGGCCAAACCCGTCGTTGACCGCCTTGAATCCGTCGAGGTCGATGAACAACACGATGAGCCCGCCGCCGTCCTGCCCCCGTTTGTCGAGGACCGAGTGAAGGCGGTCGAGGAACAGCGCCCGGTTGGGCAAACCGGTCAGCGCGTCGTGACGTGCCTCGTTGACAGCCTTGACGGTGCTTGCGTCGGTGAGAGCGACGCTGGCCTGCTCGGCAAAGGCGGCGAGCAGGCCATGGGGGCGTCCTTCGGACGGTGCTGGGGTGACCAGTGCTCCGCACGCCTCCCCACTCACATGCACGGCCGCCGCAGCGTAGCCCTCGCACTCGCCGGTGCCCGGACGACCCGATGCCATCGCCAACCTCGCCGCGCTGAGCAGGCCATCTCGGTCATCGAGTCCATCCTCGCCGAAGGTGGAGCAGACGACCGAATGCCCCGGGTCCGGAGGCTCCCCCAGCACGAGAGCCACCGGAGAGCCTCCCAGGAGACGTGACGCTCCCCGGGTGATCGAGTCGAGCACCTCTTGGAGTGGCGCTCGGTGCGAGATGGTTCGTTGTATGGCGAGGAGCGTCTCCAGCAGCCGCTCCCTGTCCTGCTCGGCCAGGGAGGTTCGCAGTCCCTGGATGCGGAGCCCGAGGATGCGGGCCATGCCCAAGAGCATCTGGCGTTCCTCAGCGAGGAACGGTTCATCGAGGCGGGCGATGACCAGCACTCCTGGGAGCTCCGAGCCGAGCTCGACCACCACGCGATGCAACAGACCAATGCCCGGAACGCGCACGCGGGAGCCGTCACCCGCCAGGAGCGTGCCGGGGGCGGGCGTCACGCGGCCAAAGCCAATCGTTCCCCGCACCGCGTCGCCAACGACCACCGCGCCGATCTCGGCATCGAGCGCCTCGGTCGCCCGCTCGACAGCCAGGTTGATCACCAGGTCCTCCTCCTGCTCCTGGCTCAACGCCACGAACCATTCGGTCAGCTGGTGAATAGACCAGTGGTACGCCGGCACCGTCTCGGGCCGTTCAGGCGAAGAGGAGGGTGACGATGGTCAGCACCCTCATGCCGTTGCTACCTCGCACTCGGGCGAACTCGCCATAGGTGTAGAACCCGGCGAAGGGGACACCACCGGCGCTGGCTGCGATGGCGTCGACCTCCCGCTTCGTGCCCTCCTCGCCGAGCGCGTTGCGCCGCGCTGCGCAGTCGAACACGAGCATCCCCCGCGCCGGTCGACCCCCGAGCGCCGACATCGCCTGCGACCAGGCATCCTCGACGGACGCCACGAGTGACTCCGCATCCGACCTCATCTTCCACATCAGCGATCCCTGAGGGACATCTTCGAGAACGTGCAGAGACCGGCCTGCGACGTCGGCACCGTGCACCACCCTGATCGACTCCCCGTCGCGCCTCGAGAGGCCGAGAGGGTGACGCAGCGAGAAGCGCCGGATGGCCAAGGCGTCCTCGGAGATGGCTGGATCCGCACCGCAGCGGCGGAGAAACACGTCGAGGGCCGGCTGGTCGTCGAGGGTGTGCACCGACAAACCCTTGCTCTTGGTCACAACCATCGGGTCCTCGTCACACTTGCGCCAGCCGTGGGCCGAGCCGACAGCGACCGGGGCGTCGGATCCGATGGCGGCGGCGACCACAGCCCCTGACAGCACCTCGACGCCGTGGTCACCGCCGATGAACTGATAGGTCTGCTCGAAGCGCTGATCGTCTGAGGCAGCGCCGCCCACGATGGGGATCGCGGCACCCACGACGCCGTAGGCCCCCCGCACGATCTCTTCTTGGGAACCCACCAGGCCGTCGCTCAGCATCACGAGCACCCGGTGCGGCCTTTCCGGGCCCAGCTGCTCGACGCACCCTGCCACCTCCGCGCCCGCCGCTCGCTGACGGTCGGTGGCGACCGCGGAGGCGACCGCCACGGTCAGTCCCTCGCCCCCCAACGCGGCCACCACGACGCTTCCCTGGCAGACCCCGCCGGCGGAGAGCTCCCCCGAGGTTGAGCAACCGATCAACGGCACCGTGCCACCTGCCGCATGGTGCACGGCCTTCACCACGGCGGCGACATCATGCGACGGCGAGCAGAACACCACCAGCAGCGCCGCTTGCCTGCCCCGCAGGGCTTCGCTCACGGCCTCTTCCCCAGCCGCCGGCGAATCGGGGGACCTGCTGTGGCCGACGCCCACCCATCGTTCGAGCGGGGAACGCGAAGACGAGGACATGACCAGGCTATCGGCCCCCGCCACCTGACCCTTGAGGACGGCCGCTCCCGGTGACGATCGGCCCGGGGGGCCTGGGGGAAGCTCCACGTGGCGGGCGGGGCGCCACAGCGGCTGACCACAGCCGGGTCAGGCGGCAGGCGCGGCTGGGCGTCGGGGTCAAGAGGCGCTGCGGGTCGCCGGTTGCGGGCCGCTGGCGGCCGGTTCCGGCGCGCTGCCGGCGTCGGCGGCGTCGAGCAGGGCCGGGGTGCTGACCGCGGCGGCGTTCAGCAGGTAGGCGAGCACGGCGTTGGTGCAGGCCCGCTTGTACCAGGCGTGGCGCTCGCGCCAGTCGTCTTCCTGGAGCCACTGGAAGTGCAGCCCTTCGACGATGGCCCGCAGCGCGGTGGCCGCCTCGTCGACGTCGCCGACGTGGAAGGTGCCGGCCGCCACCCCCGAGCGGATGACCTCGGCGTACACCTGGTTGACGGTGGCCCGGAAGGCGGCGCTGATCTGTTCGAAGCCGCTCACCCGCGCCGCGTGGTCGATGAGGTCGAGGTAGGTGAGGTAGAACCGCCGGCTCTGCACCGGGCCGAGGAAGATCGTCTCGATCATGGCCTGCACGGCGGCCTCCGGGGTGGGGGCCGAGGCCACCGCCCGGCGGATCCGGTCGCCGATCTCCTCGAGCACCCAGACCATCGCCGCTCCGACCAGCTGGTCCTTGGTCTTGAAGTAGTAGAGGACGATGCCCTTGCTCATGCCGGCGGCAGCGGCGATCTCGTGCAGCGGCACCCGCTGCACGCCCCGCTCGGCGAAGAGCCGGTAGGCGCAGCGCACGATGTCGACCTGGCGTTCGGACAGCGCAGCGCCTCCGTCGGGGACCGCGGCGCCGTCGGACCCCTTCAACATGGCCGCAGTGTACCCGTCGACTGCCGGCCCCCCGCCCCGCGCCGGGGCGCCCCCGGCGGGCAGCGGGTGGTCGTGAGCACGTCCCATCCCTCTGCTCCGGGGGCGCCTCCACGGCGCGGACCGCCGGACCGGTTCCCGGTGGACGAGGCGGCGGGCGCGGCCGGCACCGGTGGAGACCACCCCGCGCGCCGGCCGGCCCTGGGCCTCGAAGCGGCCGTCAGCCGCCGATCTGGGACTTGGTGAAGTTGGTCGGCTGCAGCGTCCCGTTGACGTCCCGGGTGATGGCCACCTGGGAGACCGTCAGCCCCGAGTGGTCGGTGGGGCTGAAGTGGTAGGTGCCGTCGCCGGTGGTGATGGTCATGGTGTCGAGCGCCTTGGCGATGCCGGCCGACGTCGCCCCGTTCTGGCGGATGGCCTGGGCGAACATGGCCACCGCCCCGCCGGCGTCGAAGGCGAACTCAGGCGGGTAGTAGCCGTTGTTCTTCTGGAAGGTGTCGGCGAACGCGGTGATCACCGACCGTCCCGGATAGCTGGCCGGCAGGTAGGGCCCGATGCCGCCGATGGAGCTGGCGATGATGGCGCCGTCGCCTGCCGATCCGACCGGCTTGGTGTAGAGGTAGGACGCCTCGGCGTGGCTGAACAGCAGCGGGAGGGTGAGGCCCATCTGCCTGGCCTGCTTGGTCAGGGTCACCTCGGCCGGCCCCGACCCCCACACCATCAGCCCCTGGGCGCCCGACGCCTTCACCTGGGTGAGGATGGTGGTGAAGTCGGTCGCCGTCAGGGAGAAGGTGCCGTCGTAGACGAAGTCGATGCCGTACTGCGACGCCATGGCCTTCATGTTGTCCCAGCCCGCCGTGGGGAAGGCCGAGGTGTCGCGGGCCACGGCCATCTTCGTGTAGCCCTTGGCCTTCATGTAGGCGAGAAGCTGCTGGGCCACGATCTTGGTCGTCGGCGGGGTCATGTACACGTAGTACTGCACCGGGTTGGCCAGGTTGTCGGAGGCCGCCGTGTAGATGGTCGGCATCTTGCTCTGACCGGCGAGGGCCTCGGTCGCCTGCGCCGAGGACGAGAACACCGGACCCACGATGGCCACGACGCCGTCGGAGACCAGCGTCTGGTAGTCGGTGACCGCCTGGGTCGGGTTGGTGCCGTCGTCCTCGATGATGAGGTCGATCTTGCGCCCGTTGATGCCGCCGGCGGCGTTGATGGCGTTCACCTCCTGCTCGGCCCCGAGCTTGTCGTTGGTGCCGAGCGGCGTGTACGCCCCCGACAGGGAGGTGATCATGCCGATCTTGATCGGCCCGGTCTGGGTGCCGGCCACCTTGCCGCTGCCGGCGCTCGCCCCGGCGCTCGCTTTGGAGCTCGACGAGCTGCTGCAGGCGGCGAGCACCGCGGCGGCCGTCACCGACACGGCCACCAGGGTCACCCCCCTCCACCAGCTGCGGTGCGGCCCGGCGAACCGAGCGCGCGTGGTCGTCTCACATGGTGCCGTCATGGCGCCCCTCCCCATGAAGAGCAGTTCCGCCCTTCATAACATTCTACAGATCTACGTTGTGTAATCTAATCTATGTAGGACATTGTAGTCAAGTAATGGTGCAGCCGATCGGCCGGCGCGGCGATCGGCGCAGGCGTCCGGTCGGGACGGTGACGGCCAGCGGGGCCGATGGCCCCCGGCGACGGTCAGCGGGGCCGGTGGCCCGGGCCGATGGCGGCGCTCTCGCCGAGCTGGTCGAGCCACGACAGCACCGCCTCGGTGGTGTCGTCGGCCTGCTCCAGGTGGGGGCTGTGGCCGCAGTTGTGCAGCAGACAGGTCTGGACAGGGGCACCGCTGGCGCCGGCGATGGCGTCGACCTGGGCGCTCGACCCGTAGGGGTCGTCGAAGCCCTGGATGACGAGAGCGGGGGCGGAGACCGCCGGCAGGTAGCTCTCGATGTTCCAGTCGGCGAACGGGGGGGAGAGCCAGACGTCGTTCCAACCCCAGAAGGCGTTGTCGACGTCGGTGTGGTAGCGGGCCAGGCGCGGGGCGAGGTCCCCGTGGAGGTAGGCCTGACGGGCGGCGCGGATGCCGGCCAGGGTGCGCTGCTCGACGAAGACGTGGGGAGCGAGCAGCACCAGGCCGGCCACCGGGCGACCGCTTCCTCCGGCGTAGATGAGCGCGATGGAGCCTCCGTCGCTGTGGCCGACCAGGATGGGGCGCTGCACCTCGAGGGCGTCGAGCACGGCCGGGAGCACCTGGAGCGCCTCGCGGTGCATGTAGTCGACCTGCCGTGGCCGCGCCGCCGGGTCGGAGGCGCCGTAGCCGGCACGGGAGTAGACGACGACCCGCCGGCCGGTGGCGTCGGCCAGGCGGGCTGGGAAGCCGCGCCACAGCGCCACGCAGCCGAGCCCTTCGTGGAGGAGGACCAGCGGCGCCTGGTCGGCGGAACCGGACAGCTCGGCCACCTCGAGGCGCTGGCCGGCGACCTCGACGGTGCGGGTCTGGAGCCGCTGGCCGCTGGCCACGGCGTTGTCGGGGGACGGGGAGGCGGTCATGGCCGTGGTCTGGTCGTCCTCGCTCCCGCCGATGGGGGAGCCAACCCGGCGGCGGGTGCGTCCGGTGGAGAGCCAGGCCCCCGGTGGGTCACCGGCGCCTCTCGAGGAAGGCCGTCATGCGGTCGTAGCTGTCGGGGCTCTCGAACAGCAAGGCCTGGGCGGCGACGTCGAAGGTGGTGGTGGGCTGGCGCTGGCTGCGCAGGGCGAGCTTGGTCAGCTCGAGCGCCCGCCACGACCGGGTGGCGATGGCGGCGGCCAGCTCGGCGCCCCGCCCGGCGAGGTCATCGGTGATCTCGTCGACCAGGCCGGCGTCGAGGGCGTCGGCTGCGGCCAGCCGCTGACCGGCGTAGAGCATCTTGCGGGCCATGCCCAGCCCCACGAGCGAGGCCAGGCGCCAGTTGCCGCCGGCACCGGCCAGGATGCCGAGTGAGAGCTCGGGTTGGGCGAACACCGCCTGGGGCGTGGCGATCCGGAAGTCGCAGGCCAGCGCCAGCTCGCAGCCGCCGCCGAGAGCGGGCCCGTCGATGAGGGCGATGGTCGGCCAGCGATGGGCTTCGAGGCGTTCGAACAGCCCGGCGTTGATGGCCAGCAGGGCGGCGTCGGCGTCGCGGTCGCGCAGCTCGGCGATGTCGGCGCCGGCGGCAAAGATCCCCGGCGTGGTGGAGTGCACCAGCAGGAGGCACGGTTGGCGGCGGGCTTCGGCCAGCACCGCCTCGAGCTCGGTGACGGTGGCCTGGTCCAACGCGTTGCGCTTGTCGGGGCGGTTCAACCCCACCCACCACAGCTCGCCCTCTCGGCGCAGGACGACGCGGCTCACCGGGGGCGTTCCAGCAGGACGGCGATGCCCTGGCCGACGCCGATGCACATGGTGGCCAGCGCCCGTCGGGCCTGGCGGCGGCGCAGCTCCAAGGCGGCGGTCAGGCAGAGCCGGGCGCCGCTCATGCCGAGCGGGTGGCCGAGGGCGATCGCCCCGCCGTTGGGATTGACGTGCTCGGCATCGTCGGGCAGGCCCAGGTCGCGCAGGACGGCGAGGGCCTGGGCGGCGAAGGCTTCGTTGAGCTCGACAACGTCGAGGTCGCCGACGCCCAGGCCGGTCCGGCCCAGCAGCTTGCGGGTGGCGGGGATCGGCCCGAGGCCCATCACCCGGGGGGCGACACCGGCCACGGCCGACGACACCACCTCGGCCAGCGGCTCCAGCCCGAGGCGCTCGGCCAGCCGGTCCGACACCAGCAGCAGGGCGGCGGCGCCGTCGTTGATCCCCGAGGCGTTGCCGGCGGTGACGCTGCCGCCAGCGCGGAACGCCGGCTTCAGCCGGGCCAGCCCCTCGAGGGTGACGTCGCGAGGATGCTCGTCGGCGACCACGTACACCGGGTCACCGCGCCGGGCGGGGAGCGACACCGGGGAGATCTCGTCGTCGAAGCGCCCGTCGGCCCGGGCCTTGGCCGTGCGCTGCTGGGAGCGCAGGGCGAAGGCGTCTTGGTCCTGGCGGGAGACGCCCCGCTCGGCAGCCACGTTCTCGGCGGTCTCCCCCATCGAGTCGATGCCGTAGGCGGCCTGCAGCGCCGGGTTGACGAAGCGCCAGCCGATGGTGGTGTCGTGCAGCTCCACACCCCGGGCGAAGGCCGTGTCGGACTTCGACAGCACGAACGGCGCCCGGCTCATGCTCTCCACCCCGCCGGCCACCACCATGTCGACCTGCCCGGTCTGGATGCTGCGGGCGGCCAGGGCCACGGCGTCGGCGCCCGACCCGCACAGCCGGTTGACGGTGGCGGCCGGCACCGACTCGGGCAGGCCGGCCAGCAGCACCGCCATGCGGGCCACGTTGCGGTTGTCCTCGCCGGCCTGGTTGGCGCAGCCCAGCACCACGTCGTCGAGCTGCTCCCAGTCGAGGCCGGGGTGGCGGGCCACCAGCTGGCGCAGCACGTGGGCCGCCAGGTCGTCGGGACGCACGCCCGACAGGGCGCCGCCGTAGCGCCCGATGGGGGTGCGCAGCCCGTCCACGATGAGGGCTCGGGTCATGGGATCTCCTCCGCGAGGGGGCGGCCCGTCAGCGCCCGCCGGCGCAGCAGCGGGCTGGGGCGGTAGCGCCCGTCAGCGTAGACGGCCTGCATGGCGTCGAGGATGGCCACCACCGTCGCCGGGCCCCAGAGGTCGCCCCAGGCCAGCGGCCCGAGCGGGTAGTTGGTGCCCAGCTGCATGGCGGTGTCGATGTCAGCGGCGGACGCCACGCCGGCCCCCAGGGCGTCCACGGCCAGGTTCACCAGCATGGCCACCGTCCGGGTGGCGATCAGGCCTGGCGTGTCGCCCACCTCGAACACGTCGAGGCCGGCGGCCTGCAGCAGCCCGACCGCCTCGGCCGCGGCCGCCGGTGGGCAGCCGTCGGAGACGGCCACGCAGGTGGCGCTGGCCTCCTCGGCGGTCCGGTCGACCACCACCACCGGTCGGCGCTGGCGGGCCGCCGCGGCCGCCGCCGTGGTGCCGTGGCTCAGCATCAGGCGGGCTCCGGCCGGCAGCTCCACCCAGCCGGGGGCGGCGTCGTCCACCGAAGCGGCACCAGCGACCTCCCATCCGGCGATGCCGGGTGCAACGGAGCGGTCCGGACCGGCGGCACCCGAGCTGGCCCGCTCGACGGTCACCTCGGAGCGGGCCAGCAGATGACCGAGCCCCGACCGGCCGTGCTCGACAACCCGGGCCGGAGCCGGAGCGGCCGGGCTCGCCTTCGGGTCGGGCGGGCGCCGGTCGTCCCCGTGGTCGTAGACCCCACGACCGGTCTTGCGGCCGAGCCAGCCGGCGTCGACCAGCGCCTGCTGGCCCAGGGACGGCTCGAAGCGCGGGTCGTGGCCGAACGCCGTCCACACCTGCCGGCTCACCGCCAGGTTGACGTCGTGGCCGATCAGGTCCATCAAGGCGAAGGGTCCCATGCGAAAGCCGGCGCCCCGGGTGAGCACGGCGTCCACGGTGGTCGCCGCGGCGGCCTGCTCGCCGACCACCCGCCACGCCTCGGCGTAGAAGGGTCGGGCCACCCGGTTGACGATGAAGCCGGGGCTGGCGGTCGACACCACCACCGTCTTGCCCCACGACCGGACCAGCGCCGCCGCCGCCTCGACAGCGGCCGGGTCGGTGGCCAGCCCCGGCACCACCTCCACCAGCGCCATGGCCGGCACCGGGTTGAAGAAGTGCAGTCCGAGCAGCCGCCGCGGCTGGCGCAGGGCGGCGCCGAGGGCGGTGGGCGACAGCGAGGAGGTGTTGGAGGCCAGCAGGCAGGCGTCGCCGACGACGTGCTCCAGCGCCGAGAACACCTGCCGCTTCACGGTGAGGTCTTCGACCACGGCTTCGATCACCAGGCCGGCCCCGGCCAGCTCGGCCAGGTCGTCTGCCGTGGTCAGCTGCAGGTCACCGCCGCCGAGGTCCGTCTTGCCCGAGGCGGCCAGGCGGTCGACCCTGCGCCGGACGCGGTCGGCGGCCGCCTCGGCCGCGCCGGGTGCGGTGTCGAACAGCACCACCTGATGCCCGGCGGCGGCGGCGACCTGGGCGATGCCGGCCCCCATGGTGCCGGCGCCGACCACGCCGACCGTGCCGGTCACGGTGGCGGCGGCCGGCGTGGTGCGGGTCACGAGCCGGCGGGGTTGGGGCCCGAGGTGAGCAGCGGGGCGGCTTGGGCGCGCAGCTCGACGCGGCGGATCTTGCCGGTGGCGGTGGTGGGGTACTGGGCGACGAAGACGA
>JAJZNB010000215.1 GCA_021848085.1 Actinomycetes bacterium | reverse complement strand
GTCGTGGGCTTCGATCCGGCCGACACCACGGGCAGTACCGGTGTCGTGACCGCCAGTGGGGCAGGGTCGGCCACCAACCATCCGAGGCCGGCCACGGGTACCTCCACCCACGTCCACGCCTGGCGGTTCGTCACCACCAAGCGGCCCCGCCCACCGACAGCTCCGGGAGAAGCTCCGGGAGAAGCGACCCGGAAGTCGGTGACCAGCCGTGCCGGGATGCCCTCCTCCCTCGCCACCAAGGCGAACAGCGTGGCGTACTGCTCGGGGGTGGCCTGGCGCAGGGTCATCACGGCGTGGACGACATCGGCGAACGACGTGCCGCCCTCGTCCACTCCCGCCGAGATGGAGGCGGCGGTCCCCGGCGCCGACGACCGAGCGCGCAGCGCCGCCGGGTCGATGCGTCGGTAGTGCTCCTGGAGGTCGGTCTCGATGGCCGCGAGGAACGCCAGCGTCGGCGCGGGGACCACCCCCGCCTCGGCGGCCAAGGCGTCGACCACCGCCCCCATGTAGGGCCGGACCGACTCCGGCACCGACAGGTCCGCCGGATCGGGCGAGCCGCCCAGAGATCGCCGCAGTCCAGCCGGTCCCAAAGAGGCCAGGGTCACCACCGGGTTCTGCGACACCACCTCGTAGCGGCTGCCGGCGTGCAGCGCGGCGGCCGGGAGCACCATCCCCGACGCCGGGGCGTAGTCCACCGCGACGCCCTGCACCGAGGTCACCCGGCCGGCGGCCGGCATCCACGGGAACGGCAGGGTTCGCAGCAGGTGGACGTGCTCGACGACGGTGACCCCGCCGATCGGGGCGCCAGGCGGCGCGGGCACCCGGCCGCCGGTGGGCACGAACGTCCGGTCGAAGCTCCAGATGTCACCGTTGTAGTCGTCCAGGACGGCGACCCCCAGGTACCCGTCGAACGGTCGGTCGGTCCTGACGGTGAGCTCGGCTGTCGGCGGAGCGGTCGGATCCTCTTCGCGCAAGGCGGCCACCGCGTCGGTCGGTGCGATGGGCTGCTCGAGGCGTAGCGGCGGCCGGCGGCTCGGAGCTACCGGCGCTCCGTGCAGCCCCGGCAGCCGTGGAACCACCAACGCGCCGAACGTGGCCACGAGCACCAAGGTGGCGGCACCGAGCACCAGGGGCCGCAGCGGGACGGCGGAGGTGTCACGGCCAGCGCCGGGCCAGCTCTCCCACATGTGCCGGCGTACCGGAGCACCCCGGGCCAGAGCTCCGCCGGCGGCGGCGTCGAACCCGGCGCCGCCGATCCTCGTCGCGTGCGCCGAGGCCAGCGAAGCGGTAGCCAGCCACCGCCGGCAGCACAGCAGCCCGCCCGCCACCGCTACCAGGGCCACGGCCGGAGCGACGTCGCGATCAGGGCCGCCGGCGGTGAGGGCTGTCGAACCGGTGAAGACGACCAGCCACGCCACGGTAGCGGCACCGACACTTCGCCGGCGTACCAGCAGCTCGGCTGCCAGGGCACCGGCCAGCCAGCACAGCGCCACCGGCAGCACCATGAGCCAGCGTGGTTGGGCGACCGGCAGCGTCACCGACAACAGGTGCGCGCCGCCGTTGGTGAAGCCACGAGCCAGGTCGCCCACCCCCAGGGGGCGATGCAGCACCGCCCCCAGCAGGTACACCAAGCAGGCCGCCACCGAGACCAGCACCGACCACGACGCCGCCCACCCGGCTGCCGCCAGCCCGGCGGCGATCCCCACCGACACCAGCGCCGCGCCCACCTCCAGCTCCGCCAGGGTGCCGCCGGCGAACGCGAAGACCAGTGGCGCCACCGCCAGGAACGTTGCGGCCACCACCAACGGCCAGGTGAGCAAGGCAATCCCCAGTCGGGCCCAACCCGGCGAGCCGGTCGGTGCCACGAGGCGACTGGACGGCGCCGGCACCGTCAACCGCCTCCTGCCGCCGCCATCTTGTGCCCGGCCCCCATGTTCCATGCCGCGGCGAACCGTTCTCCCTCGGGAGCGGCGACCACTGTCACACCCGGCACCCGCTCCGGGTGGGCCGCGTCGCCCACCGGTACCAGCACCACTCGCCGGAACCGGGACCGCAAGGCAGACAGGGCCGGGAGCATGCCAGGCGGAACCGCCCCGGTCACCACGACCAGGGCGGTGCCGCCTCGGTGGCGCCGCAGGCGGACCAGCTCCCGCCCGACGTCGCTGGCCGGATCCGCGTCCACGGTGGTCAGGCGGTCCACCAGTGGCCGCACCGAACGCTCCCCGGGCCCACCGACCCGCTCCCCGGTCCCCAGGCACAGCTGCACAGCAGCGTTGCCCCGTGCACTGGCCGTCACCACCGAGGCAGCCACGTCGACGGCCGTCTCGAAGGAGTCGGCAGAGTAGACCTGCGGGTCCAGGTCGACCAGCACCACGGTGTAGGGCTGGGAGGTGTCGATGTTGTGCCGGACCATGAGCCGACCGGTGCGGGCGGTGGACTTCCAGTGGATCATGCGCAGGTCGTCGCCGGTGACGTACTCGCGTAGGCGATGGAAGGTGATGTCGCCTTCGGGGGCGGTGTCCGAGGACGGCCCTTCCAGGTTGCGGGTGACCCCCGAGGGCAGCGGCGCGAGCGGCAGGATCCGGGGATAGACCCACAGCTCGGTCGGCTCGCCGAAGCGGCGCACCACCCGCAGCAGCTCGAAGGGATCGCTGCGGGCCACTTCCAGCGGTCCCACCTCGAAGACGCCGCGACGGCTGGTCGGGAGCCGGTAGGTTCGCACGCCGCGCTCGCCGCCGCGCAGCTCGGGGAGCACGGCACGGACGATGGCGTCGCCGTAGGGCTGCAGCGCCACCGTGACCGGCACTTTCGCCCGGCCGGTGTTGGTCACGTCGAGGTAGACCAGGGCCGGAGCGCCTTTCGGCACCCGGTCAGGGTGGATCTGGCGGTCGATCTGCAGGGCCGGCGGCCGCAGCACCCACCCCAACGCGACAGCCGTCGCCACGAGCGCGCCCGATCCCAGGACCACCAGCGCCGGCCACACGAGCACCGCGCCGAGCGCGACCAGCACGCCCCCCACCACCAGCGCGCCGACGCCTGCTCTGGTCACCGCGCGACGTGCCGGGGAACGGGCACCGTCTGCAGGGCCTTCTCCACCACGTCGGCCGCGGTGCGGGCCGCG
>JAJZNB010000069.1 GCA_021848085.1 Actinomycetes bacterium | reverse complement strand
GCCTGTGGTGGTGGCGGCGGGGGCAGGGCACCTGGCGGTGTCGATCGGGTGGGCACCTCGGGTGTCCACTGATGATGAGGCGTCGGTCCGTCCGGGACATCGGCGCCCGGCCGGCGGGTCGTGGTCGTCCTCCTAGGGCCGATGAGCCGTACCGGCTGTCGGACCCCACCGGCCGTGCCACCCCGACCGTCACGTCACGGTCCTCCGCCGCACCGTGGTCGCCTCCGTGGCGACGCCCCATTTCGAGGGGGAGAGCGGGACGGTCCGCTTGCGGGTTTAGTCGTCGCCGCCCCGAGCGCGTCCAGCGCCGGCACCTGATCCTCGGCCTTCGCCTCCATGCAGCTGCATGGAGGTCCTCACGGGCCGGCACGGCCGAGGCGTCGCTGCCCTCCCGGCCGCCCATCCCCGGCGATGTCCGGCGGGTAGCAAGCCCCACCGTGCAGGCGCGCGGACGAGTGACCCGAGCGCATCTCGACCCGGCCCGCAGCTCGGCCGCCTCGCGACACGCAGCCGGCGCGCCATCCCGATCGGTTCCTCCTGGCCGTGCCCCCGCGATCCGCATGTCCGCCACGGTCCCAGTGCCCGTCCACGATCGCTGCCCTGCACGCCGGCATGGCCGCGCCGCGGTGACCAGCCCCACCGGCGGCCTGGTCTACGCCGTCACCCGGCACGCGACCTCCCGGGCCGGGGATCCCTGCCCTCACGACCATGTGCTGTTGGCCAAGGTGGTGGAGATGCTCGACGAGAGCGGCGGGTGGAAAGCGCCGACCACCGCCATCTGGCGCGAGCACCTGCACGCCGCCACCCAGCTGGGCCGCGCCGCAGCGGCCCGTCGGGCGGTCGAGCTCGGCTACGGGATCGCACCGGACGACGGTCGGTCGGGGCGGTTGCGGCACTGGCGGATCGCCGGGATCCCCGAGGTGGCGATCGAGTTGCACTCCAAGCGGGCGGCGGAGATCACCGCTGAGGTCAAGGCCCAGGGCGCCGGCAGCTACCGGGCCCGCAGCGTCGCGGCGCGGGCCACCCGCACGGCGAAGCGCCACGTCCCCGAGGGGGAACTGTGGCCCGGTGGCGGAGCGAGCTGGAGACGGTCGGCTGGCCCGCCGAACGCCTCGAGGCGGCCGTGGTAGCGGCGGCGGGGTCGCTGATCGCCGGCCGTCCGAGGCGGGAGGAGCTGCGGGCGCTCGGGGTGCTGTTGGCGGATGAGGGGCCGTTGGCCGCCACAAGGTGTTCTCCCGCCGCCACGTGCTCGTCGAGCTGGCGCCGCTGCTGTACGGGTGGGAACCGAGGTTGATCGAGGCCGCCGCCTCCCGCCTGCTCGCCGACCCCGAGGCGATCCCCATCGTCGGTGTCGCCGGGGCGGTGGAGCCGGTGTACGCCCTGGCGTCGGTGATCGCCCCCGAACGGGCCATCACCGAGCGTGTCGCCGCCGGCCTGGCCCGCTGTGGACCTCCCCCACCTGCCTGGCCACGGCCCGGGCCGGCTGGGAGCCGGTCGAGCAGGTGTGAGGACCGCCGCTGTCGAACCCGGCGCTTCGGGCACCCAGCGGTGCACGACCGCCGGCGGCGCGCTCCGGCCCGGCCACCCGGGATTCTCCGGTTCCGGTCTTCGGCCGCCGATCGCTCCGCTGCATCGGTACGGCTGCTCCGACCTTCTCGTTCGGCCGCTGAAGGAGGCAGGCCGAACCGCCCGGGCGAAGCGGTCATCGTCGCCGCCAAGCCCCGGGGCGAGCTTGGATCGGGAGGCGGTTCCTCAGCGCGCGGGTCGCCGCGGATGTCCCTGTCGTCTACGGCCGTGACCGCCCGTGCTGGACGCACCTACTCGGAGAGTGGGTCCGGGTCGCTCTCCCAGGTCCAAGGAGGCCGGTCGATGTACTCGGCGGCAGTCATCGCATCCCAGGTGGTGGGTGCGACGGCGATCATGAACCCGCTGCCGGCAGTAACGGCGGCCGCCAGCTCCCCTCGGAGCTTCTTGGCTGCTGCGTAGGCCGCTTTCGAGTCGATGGCTGAGGCTGCGGTGTCGAACAACCCGGCGTCCCTGGCCAGGCTCTCGGTCAGGACCGGGTACAAGGTGACGGTCTTGCCGGTGGCGTTGACCAACCAGGCGTCGGTCGCGCCGACCAGCTGCTGAGGCAGGGTCCGCTTGCCCTGGGCAGTGGTGTCGAAGCTGTTCGCGAGCCGCGCGACGACCTTGGCTGCCCTCTTCAGCACGTGCTCTTCGACGTCGTCGGGGTGCGCAGCTCTGGCGGAGCGGCGCCCAGCCCACAGGGCCAGGCGTCCCTGTTGCGGGCCGGTGAGGGGCCGCAGCGTCGCCACGTCGGGGTGCACGAGGGCGGTCTTGTCGACCGAAGCGACGTAGCGCTGGTCGGCGACGGGACAGAACGCGTCGTCGCCGGTGCGGCCGCACATCTGGGCGAGCTTGGAGGCGGGAAGGGGGAACTCCCGGGGGGAGTAGCCTCCGTGGCGGAGCTGCGCATAGCGCGTCGGTTCGACCAGCGTGACCGGGCACACCGTCAGGCACGGCTCGATGGCCGGGTCCCGGACGATGTCGCAGGCCCCGGAGAGCACCACGTACCAGCCGACCTCGCTGTCGACCGTCAGCGCCCACAACTTGTCAGGAGCCGGGGCGTCCACGCCCGCCGACTCGAGGACGCCGGCCGGACCACGGCCGACGATGCTCACCGCCCCCATGGAGATCAGATCCCCCTGCGCAATGCTGTCGAGAACCTGCGCGAGTCGGCGAGCGTCAGCGGGGCGCAGGCCGCGCCCGCTGCTGCTCGTCACGCCGAGACGGACGTCAGGGTTACGCGGCGGGCGTGGGTGACCAGTGCCTCCAAGGCGGCGGGGGTGCCCGTGGGGACGGCACGCCCGTCCCGCTGCTCGGGCCGGGCTGAACGCAGCGCTGCGTGGAGCGCCGCGTGCGGTGACCGGCTGGCCTCCACCCCCCGGCCGAGACCAGTCGGGCGGGGCCGGGTGAGCTCCCCGACCAGCTCGGAAGCGTCGGGATACAGTGCTAGCTCAACCTCGGCGAGGTCGTAGCGGTAGTGGCCGCCGGGGGTGACGTCGACGGGCACTCGGCCGGACCGGGCGTACCCTTGGATGGTGGCTGCGCTGAGGCCGAGCGCATCGGCGACTTCAC
>JAJZNB010000189.1 GCA_021848085.1 Actinomycetes bacterium | reverse complement strand
CCCCCGCCACCACCTTGCCGGCAGCCATCGCCAAGGAGCCCACCGTCACGGTGCCGCCCGGACCCCTGCCCACCACCTTGCAGGTGAAGGACCTGGTGGTCGGGACCGGCCCGGCGGCCAAGGTCGATGACACCCTCACCGTCAACTACGTCGGGGTGTCGGCCACCACCAAGAAGGTGTTCGACTCGTCGTGGAGCCGCGGCACCCCCTTCACCTTCACCTTGGGCGGCCAGGTGATCCCCGGTTGGAACCAGGGGCTGGTCGGCATGCGGGTCGGGGGCCGGCGCCAGCTGATCATCCCGCCGCAGCTCGCCTACGGCGCCCAGGGAGCCGGCGGGGTCATCCCCCCCAACGACACGCTCATCTTCGTCGTCGACCTGATCGCCATCACCCCGCCGTCGTGAGCCGCCGGCGGGCCGGAGCCGAGCCTCCGGCTGTCGCCGGCCGCCGGCGGGGTGCGACCATGGCGCCATGCTGAGCTTCGAGGAGGCGGTCGCCCAGGTCACCGGGCCGGGCCAGGTGTTCGAGATCACCGAGCAGACCATCGGGGGAGTCGACTACAAGGTCTTCGCCCACGCCCCGCCGAACCTGAAGGTGCTGTTCGACGGGGCCCGGGCCCGCCGCCACACCTTCATCGTCTACGAGGACGAACGGCTCAGCTTCACCGACGTCATGGAGCGCGTCGACGGTCTCGGCCACGCCCTGGTGCGCCGCTACGGGATCGCCAAGGGCGACCGGGTGGCCATCGCCATGCGCAACCTGCCCGAATGGGTCGTCGCCTTCGCCGCCGTGGTGTCGGTGGGGGCGGTGGCGGTGTCGCTCAACGCCTGGTGGAGCGCGGCCGAGCTCGACTACGGCCTCGAGGACAGCGGGGCGCGGGTGCTGGTCGCCGACCTGCCGCGCTACGAGCGGTCGGCCGAGTCGTGCCGCCGGCTCGGGATCCAGGCCGTGGTGGTCCGCACCGGCGGCGACCCCGCCCTGGCCGGCGGCGCCGACCGCTGGGAGGACGTCGTCGAGGTCGGACGTCGCATGCCCCAGGTCGAGATCGGGCCCGACGACGACGCCACCATCCTCTACACCTCGGGCACCACCGGCCGCCCCAAGGGGGCGGTGTCCACCCACCGGGCCGTCATCCACGCCCTGATGGGCTTCGGCTGCCGGGCTGCCGTCGAGCAGGCGCGGACCGGCGCCGGCGGGTCGCCGGGTGAGGCGGCCGAGCCGATGGTGTTCATCTTGGTGGTGCCGCTGTTCCACGTCACCGGCTGCATCCCCGTCATGCTGTCGGCCTTCAGCGCCGGCTTGAAGCTGGTGATGATGGTCAAGTGGGACCCCGAACGGGCACTCCAGCTGATCGAGCGGGAGCGGGTCACCACCTTCGTCGGGGTGCCCACCCAGGCTTGGGACCTGCTCGAGTCTCCGCGCTTCGGCGAGCACGACACGTCGTCGCTGCGGCTGGTGGGCGGCGGCGGAGCCCCGGCGCCGCCCGAGCTGGTGAAGCGGGTCGACGCCGGCTTCGGCCGCAGCCGGCCCAACATCGGCTACGGCATGACCGAGACCAACGCCTTCGGACCCGGCCACGCCGGCGACGACTACGTCAGCCATCCGACCAGCACCGGGCGCACCATCCCCATCCTGCAGGTCGAGATCCGCGCCCCCGACGGCCAGCCGGTGCCGGTGGGCGAACGGGGCGAGATCTGGATGAAAGGTCCCAACCTCATCCGCGGCTACTGGAACCGGCCCGAGGAGACGGCGGCCACCATCGTCGACGGGTGGCTGCGCTCCGGCGACATCGGCCGCATCGACGAGGAGGGCTTCCTCTACATCGAGGACCGGGCCAAGGACGTCATCTTGCGTGGCGGTGAGAACGTCTACAGCGCCGAGGTCGAAGCCGTCATCTACGAGCATCCCGCCGTCTACGAAGCAGCCGTCTTCGGCGTGCCCCACCAGCGCCTCGGCGAGGAGGTGGCGGCCGCCGTCGTTCCCCGTCGCGGCACCCACCTCGACCCCGACGAGCTGCGCCAGCACGTGGCCGCCCGCCTGGCCGCCTTCAAGGTTCCGACCAAGGTGGTGATCGTCGACGGGCAGCTGCCCCGCAACGCCGCCGGCAAGATCGTCAAGCGCGAGCTGCGCCACCGCCTCACCGGGCAGCAGGCCCCGCTGGGCAGCAGCTGAGCACCGCCCGGCACCACGGTGCGGGCCAGGGGGCGGGGCCCAGCTCGGGCCAGAGGGCGGGGCCCAGCTCGGGCCAGAGGGCCGACCGGGTGGCTCAGGGGACGGCGAAGCCGTAGGTCGGCATGCCCACGGCGGCCGAGTCCATCGACTGCAGGGGGAAGAACGGCCCGTTGGTGACCACGCCGAACAGGCCGTTGGGCTGAGGTCCGGCGTCCCCCTCGACGGTGGTGATGGCGCCGTCGGGCCAGCGCTGGGCCACGATCCCCATGTGGGGTGCCTGGGCGATGTTGGCGGTGCCGGTGCCGTAGAAGATGGCGTCGCCGGGGACGACCGCCGCCGCCGGGCCCAGCACCTGGGTGTGGCTGGCCGCCCAGCCGTAGACGTTGCCGACGAAGGCGTCGGAGGGCACCGGCACCCCAACCTGCTGCCAGGCCCAGGTGGCGAACAGGGCACACCACGGCTCGCAGGGCCCGTAGGGGTTGCAGAACAGCCCCTGGGTGTCGGCCGGGTCGAGCCCGATCCGGGCGGCAGCCGCCGACACGACCTGGGAGCCCTGCGCCGTGACGGTGCTGCCCGGCGGCGGCCGGAAGGCGATCGGCCCGTCATCGGGCTGCAGCAGCCAGTAGCCCTTGCCGTCGGGTGTGGCGGCGATGGCGGTGGTCGGCGAGAACGGCGGGTCGTTGGGGAGCGGCCCGTAGGAGGCGGCGTCGCCGAAGGGCAGCACGGCGGCGGTGGCGGCCACCAGCCAGTAGCCGGCGCCATGGGGCGCCGCCGCCATGCCGGTCACCCAGGTGCCCAGGTTCTGGGAGGCGGCCGACCCGTAGAAGTGGGCGTCGCCGAAGCTGAAGATGCCGCCGTCGCCGGCGACCAGCCAGTAGCCGCCGCCGTCGCTGGTGGCGGCCATGCCGACCACCGGCTGGTTGAGGACGTGGCCGCCCATCGACCCGTAGAAGCCGGCGTCGCCGAAGCTGAAGATGC
>JAJZNB010000199.1 GCA_021848085.1 Actinomycetes bacterium | reverse complement strand
CGCCCGCCCACTCCGCTTCGATGTGCAGACCGGCTGCCTGGATACGGTCCCGGACGGCCAATCCGTCGCTGGAGGCGATCCGGGGGTCGTCCAGGGCCTCGGCCAGCCGCCGGCAGCCGGCCTCGCTCGACAGGTCGGCCGGCAGGGCCCGGCAGGTGCCCCGCTCCGACAGCTCGGCGGCCACCGCCTCGCACGCGTCGGCCTGGCGCGACGCGATGTAGACGGTGGCACCGGCGTCGACGAAGCCCGCCGCGATCATGGCGCCGATGCCGCGCGATCCGCCGGTGACCAGCGCCGTCTTGCCGGCGATGGAGAACAGGTCGCTCACGTGGCCCCTCCCGCCCGGGCCGGGGGCAGCTCGGCTGCACCGGCCGGCCGGGGCCCGTTCGTCGGCGGCGGCGCCATGGTCCGGCCGCTCAGCGCTCGGCCAGGGTGCCGGGGACCTGGCCCCGGCGGGCGGCCGCCCGGGCGCCGACGCCGAGGACCCGGACGAAGCCCTCGGAGTCCTTGTGGTCGAACTCGCCGCCGCGGCCCATCGACGAGTCCTCCTCCACGTAGATCGAGTGGGGGATGTCGGAGGCGCCGACGAAGCTGATCCCCCCCTTGTAGAGCTCCACGGTGACGGTGCCGGTGGCGATCTCCGACAGCTGCGCCACCGCCGCCCAGGCCAGATGGGAGCCGAGATCCTCGCCGTAGCCCTGGTAGAGCTGCTCGGCCAGGTACTGCGAGGTGGCGTCGAAGATGCGCCGGGCCCGCCGGTCGAGGATGGTCTGGAGGAGGAAGCCGTAGGCGGTGCCCAGCAGCTCCATCCCCGGTGCCTCGTAGATGCCCCGAGACTTGATGCCGACGAAGCGGTTCTCGACCAGGTGGAGGTTGATCCCGACCCCGTGGGCGCCGGCCACCTGGTTGGCCACGGTGAACACCTGGTCGGCGGCGGTGGCCGCCTCCCCGTCGACCGCGGTCGGCCGCCCCTTGTCGAAGCGGACCGTCACCTGGCGGGGGCGGTCGGGCGCCTCGACGGCCCTGACCCCCATGCCCGGCTCCACGAAGTTGGCCGGGGTGGAGAGGGATTCGAGCTCGCCGGCTTCGTGGGTCAGGCCCAGGAGGTTGGCGTCGGTGGAGTACAGCGCCTGCTTGGAGGCCACCACCGGAAGCTGGTGCTCGGCGCAGTAGGCCACCATCTCCTCGCGCCCGCCGAAGGCGTCGAGGAAGGCCTGGTCGCGCCAGGGGGCGTAGACCTCGACGTCAGGGGCGAGCATGTTGGTGATGAGCTGGAAGCGGACCTGGTCGTTGCCGCGGCCGGTGCTGCCGTGGCTGAGCACCCCGATGCCCCGTTGGCGCACCAGCGGCAGGATGCCCCGGACGGTGACGTAGCGGGCCAGTGGCGTGGTGTTCCAGTAGCCGCCCTCGTAGCGGGCCTGGGCCTGCACAGCGGCGATGCCGGCCTCGCCCATCTCCTTGCGCAGCGGTACGACCACCGCCTCCGCCGCCCCGCAGGCTCGCATCCGCTCCGCCACCTCGCCCAGGTCGGACTCGTCGTTCTGGCCGAGGTCGGCGGTGTAGCTGACGACGCGGACGTCGTGCTGGGTGAGCCAATGGGTGATGGTGCAGCTGTCGAGCCCACCCGACGCGCAGAAGGCGATGGTGGCTCCCCGCAGATCCTCGACGTTCACCCGCGCTCCTGTTCCGGCCGGCCGACACAGCCGAACCGGTCGGCGAGTCTACGGCACCGCCCCGGCGGGCCGAGCCGGAGCCCAACCGGCGCGTCTGGCACCGGACCGTCCCCGTAAGCTGGGGAAGCACCCGCTCCGTCGTAGGCGGAGGACGGGAACGGTTCCGGACGAGAGTGACAGGTTGGCTACAATCGGCAGTTCCCACTTCGACGCGCCTTACGTGTCGGCCGGGGGAGACTCGTGGGGCATCGGTGGCACCGGCCAAAGGAGATGGTGGCGTTGGTAGTGAAGCGTGGGGATCGCGACGAGGCCGACCTCGTGAAGCTGTACCTGCGGGACATCGGGCAGTACCCGCTTCTCACCAAGGACGACGAGGCCCGCCTGGCCCAGGCCATCGAGGCCGGACGCGAGGCGGAGCGGGCCATCACCTCCGACGGCTCGCTCACCCCGGCCAAGAAGCGCTCGCTGCGCCGGGCGGTGCAGCTCGGCGAGCAGGCCCAGGAGCAGTTCGTGGCCTCAAACCTGCGCCTGGTGGTCTCGATCGCCAAGAAGTACCAGGCGTCGGGGGTGCCGCTGCTCGATCTCATCCAGGAGGGCAACCTCGGGCTCATCCACGCCGTCGAGAAGTTCGACTGGCGCAAGGGCTTCAAGTTCTCCACCTACGCCACCTGGTGGATCCGTCAGGCCATCTCCCGCGGCATCGCCAACACCGGGCGCACCATCCGCCTCCCCGTCCACGCCGGCGACACCCTGGCCGCGGTGCAGAAGGCCCAGATCCACCTCGAGTCGAAGCTCGGACGCCAGCCCACCATGGCCGAGATCGGCGAGGAGGTCGACCTGCCCCACGACAAGCTGGTCGAGGTGATGCGCTACCGGTCCGACCCGCTGTCGCTGTCGGAGCCGTTGCGCCAGGACGGCGACGGTGAGCTCGGCGACCTGGTCGAGGACAACACCAGCGCCTCGCCCTTCGACCAGACGGCCCTGGCCCTGCTCGGCAGCGAGGTCGACCGCCTGCTGGCGCCGCTCGACTCGCGCGAGGGCGCCATCCTGCGCCTGCGCTTCGGTCTCGACCGGGGTGAGCCGCGCACCCTCGAAGAGGTCGGCGAGCACTTCAACCTCACCCGGGAGCGGATCCGCCAGATCGAGTCGCGGGCCATGTCGAAGCTGCGGCATCCCGCCTCCGACACCGGCGCCCGCGACCTGCTCACCGGCTGAGCGCGGCACACCCACCGTCGGATCGGCAACGACACGAGGGTGGCCGTGGTCTTGGCGCGCCGCGCCGGCGGGCGGTGCGGCGCGAACCGGTGCGTGCTCTTCCCGCAACTCCGATTGCGTGCCATAGCTTCTGGCAGGTGGCTTCTCAGTGGGGCTGGCGGCCTGAAGGCGGACACGGCGATGCTCGGCCCAGCGACAGCCGGCCCAGCGACAGCCGGCCCAGCGACAGCCGGCCCAGCGACAGCCGGCCCAGCGACAGCCGGCCCAGCGAC
>JAJZNB010000053.1 GCA_021848085.1 Actinomycetes bacterium | reverse complement strand
GCGTGGTGCTGCTGGTGCTGCTGCTGATCTTCTTCGTCCAGAACACCCACACCACCCGCATCGAGTTCCTGGGCGCCCGTGGGCAGGTTCCGGTGGCCGTGGCGATGCTGGGCGCCGCCGTGGTGGTGGCGCTGGCGGTGCTGGCCGTCGGCTTGGGCCGCACCCTGCAGCTGCGGCGAGCCGCCCGCGCCAGCCGGCGCCAGGCCGCCCCGAGCCCTTCCGGCGAGCCGCCCCCGCAGCCGTGAGCGGCCCGGCCACCGGCGGCAGGGCGTCGGCGCCGCCGGGTCCGGCGGCGGGCGCCTGAGCCCCAGATGGCCGGGGTGCGCTGTCGTTCGCGCCGGCGCGGCGGCCGGCCGGGGAGCCTTCGGGGCTGTCGTAGCATCGGGGGCCTCATGGCCAAGCAACCGGTGCTCACCCCCCAGAGCGAAGACTTCCCCCGCTGGTACCAAGACGTGGTGGCCAAGGCCGAGCTGGCCGACAACGGTCCGGTGCGCGGCACGATGGTGATCCGCCCCTACGGCTACGCCATCTGGGAGCGGATGCAGGCCGAGATCGACCGGCGCATCAAGGCCTGCGGGGCGGTCAACGCCTACTTCCCCATCTTCATCCCCGAGGCCTACCTGCGCCGCGAAGCCCGGCACGTCGAAGGGTTCAGCCCCGAGCTGGCCGTGGTGACCTACGGCGGCGGCAAGGAGCTCGAGGAGCCGGTGGTGGTCCGCCCCACCTCCGAGACCATCATCAACTCGTACTTCTCCAAGTGGGTGCAGAGCCACCGGGACCTGCCGCTGCTGGTCAACCAGTGGGCCAACGTGGTGCGCTGGGAGCTGCGGCCCCGCCTGTTCCTGCGCACCACCGAGTTCCTGTGGCAAGAGGGCCACACCGCCCACCTGTCGCAGGCCGACGCCCACGCCTATGCCCTGCGGATCCTCGACGAGGTCTACCGCGACTTCATGGTGGAGGTGCTGGCCGCCCCGGTGCTGGTCGGCCGCAAGACGGCCGGCGAGCGCTTCGCCGGGGCCATCACCACCTGGACCTGCGAAGGGATGATGCGCGACGGCAAGGCGCTGCAGATGGCCACCTCCCACGAGCTGGGCCAGAACTTCGCCAAGGCCTTCGACATCACCTACGCCGACCAGGACGGGGAGCTGGTCTACGCCTGGCAGACGTCGTGGGGGGCGTCCACCCGGCTCATGGGGGCGCTGGTCATGACCCACGGCGACGACGCCGGGCTGGTGGTGCCGCCGCGGCTGGCGCCGGTGCAGGCGGTGGTGCTGCTGGTACGGGCCGAGGACGGGGCGGGGGAGAAGGCGGCCGCGCTGGCCGCCGAGCTGGGTGCCGGCGGGGTGCGGGTGGAGCTCGACGACCGCACCGACACCTCATTCGGGCGCCGGGTGGTGGGCTGGGAGCTCAAGGGGGTGCCGGTCCGCATCGAGGTGGGTCCGCGGGACCTGGCCGCCGGGCTGGTGACCGTCAGCCGCCGCGACACCGGCACCAAGGAGCAGGTGCGGCTGGAGCAGACCGCCAGCCGGGTGGCGCAGCTGCTGCACCAGGTGCACCAGACCCTGCTCGACGAGGCGCAGCGCCGTCGCCAGCAGGCCACGGCGGCGGCCGCCACCGTCGAGGAGGCGGTGGCGGCCGCCCGCAGCGGCTTCGCCACCGTGCCGACGGGGGTGCTGGGCCCCGACGGGGAGCAGCGGCTCAACCAGCAGGGCGTGTCGGTGCGCTGCCTGCAGCGACCCGATGGGTCGCTGCCCGCCGCCGACGACGTGGAGCCCGACGAGGAGCTGCTGGCCGTGGTGGCCCGGGCCTACTGACTCACCACGCATCCCGCCGGCGACGGCGCCGTGCCGTGGCGGCCGCTTCGAACAGGCGGCGGTCAGCAGCTCCCTCGCCTGGCGCAGCCGCTGTTCCAGGGACAGCAGCGCCCGGTGGAGCTCGCAGATGTCCTCTGGGGGCCAACGACTCCGGATCATGCCCGTCGAGGATCGCCTGCAGGTTCCGCTCGAGCATCGCCACCGACCCCGGTGGTCTCTTGGCGTCGTCCATGGCCCCAGCGTGGCCGACAGCTGTGTCGGCCACAACAGCTGTGTCACTATGCGCACCCAACGCGCCGCGCAGAGAGGATAGAGTTGCGGCGTCTGCCACGAGCGGTGGCGCTGCAGGGCGGCTCCAGAGGTGCCGATGCGCCACGGGGGGATCGGCGCGAGGAACAGGCAGGACGTGATCGGAGGTCAGCAGGCAGTCATGGATGGTCGCCTCCTGATCCCCTCCCGAGACCGGGCCCAGGCCGGTCTCACCCTGATCGAAGCGGTGGTGGCCATCGCCATCGTGCTGATCGCCATGTTGCCGCTGGCCGGGATCTTCTGGGGCGGCGCCAAGGGGCAGGCGGTCAGCGCCCAGCGGACCCAGGCCATCAGCGTGGCCAATTCGCTGCTGGCCACCGCCCGGTCCATCCCCTACGACCAGCTCAACCTCACCTCGACACAGTGCGGCGAAGGTGTGGGGCCAGGGGCCCCGGCCGGAGCGAGCTGTGCGGCCAGCGCCGCCGGGCTGCCGCCGAGCCTGTCGTCCTGGCCCAACCCGGCGACGACGATGGGTGGCGAGACCTACCACAGCACCGTCTACATCGACTGGGTCCCTGCCGGGGCAGGCGCCACGGCCGCCGCCTTCGACTTCGCCAAGGCCTACAAGCTGGTCACCGCCGTCGTCATCTGGAAGGGGACGTCGCTGACCGAGAGCACCATCGTCTACCCCGGCAACCTCAGCTACCAGCCTGGTGGAGGGGTGCAGTGAGATCCGATGCAGACCCGGCCGACGGCGGGCCCGACGAGGCCGGGTTCACCCTGGTGGAGCTGCAGGTCGCCATCGTCGCCATGGCGATCATCTTCACGGCCTTCACCGTCTTCGCCATCTCCATGATGCGCGACGCGGCCAACGCGGTGGCCGGCGCCTCGGCCGCCGACACCACCCGCATCGCCCTGATGTCGGTGCAACACGACGTGCAGGCCGCCAACCCGCTCTGGGGCTCCGCCGCCGACGGCGCGTTGAGCCCCACCGCGCTCATGGTCAGCGACCCGCTGCACTCCACCACCATCAGCCGTGCCGACCTGTACGGCTCGCTCACCCAGCAGTGCACCGACGTGGGCACCCTCTACGTCGCCTCCACGGCCGGCTTCGCCTCCACCGGGCAGGTGACGGTCACCACCAGCAGCGGGTTGCTGCCCGTCTCCTACACCGGCACCACCGCCACCGGGTTCACCGGCTGCGTCGCCACCGGCGGGGACGGCACCATCACCGCCGGTGACGCGGTGGTGTCGAGCACAACGAGCTCCACGGTGGACGCCGCCATGAACGGCGCGAGCCTGGCGAGCGCCTGCCCCGCCAGCGGCACCGGACAGCTCGACGTGAGCAGCGTCTACGGCTTCCCCGACCACGGCGAGCTCTACCTCATGGTCCAGGGCGCCGGCAGCCCCGACCTGGCGGCAGTCAGCTACACCGGGGTGTCCACCGGCAACCCGCCGGCCTTCACCGGCTGCACCGTGGTGAGCGGATCCGGCGTCCTGGCTACCGGCGGTGACGTGCTGAGCGGAGCCCCGGTGGTCTGGGCCTATCAGCCCGCCAGCGGCTCCACGCCGGGCGAGCTCACCAGGCAGGTAGGAGCCGAACCTCCGGTGCAGGTGCTGAGCCACGTAGCCCAGGCGACCTTCACCTTCGACGGCCCCGGCGGCAGCCCGGCCAGCTCCGCCCCCCTGGTCACCCGAGTGGAGATCTCCCTCCGAGTGCAGTCGGTGTCGGGCTCCAAGGTCGTGTCGAGCGCCAGCAACACCATGGGCATCGACCTGGCCAACGTCAACCCCGGCGCGCTGCCGTCAGGCTCGGGGTCATGAGGCCGCGATGATGACGCGTCCGGTACACGGCGTGTGCCGCGACACGCCGAGCCACCCAGAGCAGGGCCAGGCCCTCGTCGGGATCATCATCCTGCTGGTCGTGCTGCTGGTGGTGGCCATCTCCTACACCAGCTTCGTCAGGTCCGACCTGACCAACACCGGCACCGTGGCCGACATCGCCCAGGCCCGCTCCCTGGCCCAAGCCGGCATCGCCGACGCCGAGTTCCGCGTCGACAACAGCCCCTACTACACCGGTGGCACCATCGCCGACGGCTCCACCTCGCTCACCGTCCCCGGCGCCGCCTTCACCAGCGCGGTGGTGGGACTCCCGATCGACGAGCTCGACGGCTCCGGCATGGTGCCAGCGGGCACCACCATCAGCGCCGTCGTCAACGCCACCACGGTGACGCTGTCCAACCCGGTTTCGAACCCCAACGGCCAGCTGCTGTCGTTCTCGATCCCCGGCGGTCCGCTCACCAGCTTCTGCGGGGGTCTCGGCTGCAGCACCGGCCCGGCGATGCCGGCCAACCAGGGCTTCTCCTACGTCGCCCACCGCAGCGCCACCGGGTTCGTCATCACCTCCCAAGGAGACTTCCGCGGCAGGCGGTACACCTTGCAGGAGTCGTATCTGCGGCGCAGCGACTTCCAGTTCGCCTATTACGGGGTGCAGCAGCTGACCTTCACCGGCGGCGGCATCGGGGGAGCAGAGCCCTATCCCATCGGGGTGGGCCAGACTTGCTCCTCGTCTCCGCACTTCTCCAACGGCGGCACTCCCACCGTCGTCTACGGATCTCTGGCTGCCAGCACCTGCAGCAACCTGCAGCAGGGACAAGGCGCGTTCGACCCGCAGCCCCCCCAGCAGACGTGTGCCGGGGTCCACGGCAACACCCCGCCGACGCCGTGCATCCCCGCCTACGCCCCGGTGATCTCGAAGTGCAACTTCTCCATGTCTTCTACGGTGGCTCCGGGCATCTACGTCTGCACCGGCTCCAGCGGTGTGCAGTTCGGATCGGCGCTCGACGTGGCCATCCGCGGACTTCAGGTCGGATCGCCGCGATACTGCACGAAGATGAGCGGTGCCAACGCGCCCCAGGTGCAGATCTGGGACTTCTCCTCGGCCAACCCTCCTTTGGATTGGGCCGGATCGCACAACACGGTGCGGCTGGACCAGGCATGCGGAGCGGGTGTCGCGGGGGACAACCCCGACGCCCTGGCCATCTACGACGGCGAGAGCGACAGCTACTCGTTCCCCGGCACGCACGCCCCCCAGGCCAACGCCGTCTTCTACGGCCCGCAGACCCAGCTCGACGACAGCGGAGGTCACCTGCAGTGGTACGGGTCGATGATCCTGGACTCCTACACCGGTGACGGGCAGGGGATCACCTTCGGGACCAACCTGTCGACCGACAGCCGTCTCAACGGGTACTGGTCGGCGCAGGCGTCGTGCCAGGTTCCCCAGCCGATCGGCAGCTGGATCACCGCCACCTGGACGACGCCCTACAGCTGCTAGTCCTGTTGAGGTGCAGGTGCGTCGCGTCCACCGGCTGGTGCTGCTCGCCGTGGCGGCGGCGACCCTGGCCGCCTGCACCACGTTGGCCGCTTCGAGCGCCACCGCACCGGCACCCGTCGGCGGAGCAACCTCGTCGACCAGCCCGAGCTCGGCGCCCACCACGGCGCCGGCCGACCTGCCCGTGCGCTTCTCCGCTCCCCGGCCCCTGGCCCACGGTGTCGCCCTCAAGGCGGTGTCGTGCGCCAGTCCCACCAGCTGCCTCGCCCTCGACGCCGAGGGTCGCGCCTACCGCTTCGACGGGACGACCTGGAGCGGACCGGCCCCCCCGGGCCCCCAGCAGATCGGCCAGGGAGCCATCTCGGTGTCGTGCCCCTCGACCACCGACTGCGTGGCCATCACCACCGGCACCGACCAGGTGGTCAGCTTCAACGGCCAGGTGTGGTCGGCGCCGGTGACGCTGGTCGGCGCCCACGGCCTCGAAGCGGTGGGATGCGCCACCTCGGGCTACTGCGCGGCGGTCGACGCCGAAGGCAATTCCTTCGAGGAGCAGAACGGCAGGTGGATCCGCACCGCCGGTGACTGGGGCTCGGTGTCGGCCATCTCGTGCCTCTCGGCGACCTGGTGCATGTCGACCTCCGGCGGCATCTCCCACTGGGACGGCCAGCGCTGGAGCGTGCCGAACCCCTACGGGGCCAGCTCGTCGTTCACCGGCATCTCCTGCCCGACCACCGCCTTCTGCGTCGCCGTCGACCAGCGCGGCGACGCCCTCACCTGGAACGGGCAGGCGTGGTCGGCTCCCACCCGCATCGAACCGGGCCAGTCGTCGCCCACCAGCATCGGCCCCTCGCCGACCGCCGTGGCCTGCCCCAGCCCGTCGCGCTGCGTCGCCGTCGACGACCACGGCGGGGTGCTCGAGTGGAGCGGCGGCTCGTGGAGCCGCACGGTGGTCGACCCCGGCCAGCCGCTGACGGCCCTGTCGTGCCCCACGACGTCGTTCTGCGTCGCCGTCGACCAACGCGGGGACGTGCTGGTGGCCACACCCTGACGCCAGTCCCATCCCTGACGCCAGCCCCATCCGGCCGGCTCAGGCTGGCGTCCCGGTGCGGCCACGTCGGAGGCGGCCCGGCCCGGCGAGGCCGAGGGCGCCGCAGGCGGCGGCCAGCGCGGCTCGGCCGACCACGGCCGGGTCGTCGTCGGCAGGTCGGCGCACCAGCGCGGCGTGCACGCCCCCCAAGGCGGCCCGCACCCGGGTGCGCTGGGCCGCGTCGGGCGTCTCGGTGCCGGCCAGCAGCTGCACCAGACGCCCGTAGAGCGGCATGGCGGCGGCCAGCGGCGCGCCGTGGCGGGCGGCGGGATCCTCCGACAGCACCCGGATCAGCTTCTCGTGGCGGCCCACCAGCGCCACGTAGCCGCCCAGCAGAGCCCGGCGGGTCGCGTCGCCGCCGGGCGCGGCGGCCCCTGCGGTCAGCCGCCGCAGGTCGTCGAGGGCCGGCGCCACCAGCGCGGCCAGCAGGTCGTCCTTGGTGCGGAAGTGGTAGTAGAGGGCGGCCTTGGTGAACCCGAGCCGCTCGGAGATCTCGCGGGTCGAGGTGGCGGCGAAGCCCCGGTCGGCGATCAGCTCGAGCGCCACCTCGAGGATGTGGGCGCGGGTCTGGTGGCGGCTGTCGCCGGCGAGCTGGGCGCCGCCGGTCGGCGAGCCGTCTGCGGTCCCCGGATCCGCCGGGGCCCGGGGACCGGCCGGGTCTGGTGCGCTGATCGCCACCGGCGAGGACGGTACCACCGTGACTTGTCGGTCGACAAGTAAGTAGCTACGGTGTCCGGCGACGCACCGACGCACCGACGCACCGACGCACCGGAAGATGACGCGTCAGCCGAGCCGAGACGACCCGCAGGAGGAGCGACCACCATGTTCTTGCGCCTGGGACGCACCGTGGTGGGACACCCGTGGCGGGTCATCGGCCTGTGGGTGGTGATCGCCGTCGCCGTCATCGGTCTGGCGCCCAAGCTGTCCACCACCACCAGCGAGGCGTCGTTCCTGCCCAGCCACTACCAGTCGGTGGAGGCCCAGAACCTCCAGAAGGCGGCCTTCCCCACCGCCGCCGCCCCGGCCGCCATCGTCGTCTTCGAGCGAGCCGACGGGCGCCCCCTGAGCGCCGCCGACTCGGCCCGGGTGGCCGCCGACGCCCGGGCCCTCGACGCCCGCCACATCCCCGCGGTGAGCGTGGTGGTGGCCGGACCACCGTCGCCCAACCGGCTCATCCAGCCGGTCGCCGTGGAGATGCCCAACGCCACGGGTCAGCTCAGCGCGGCCCAGGTCGCCGCGGTGAAGACGCTGCGCCATGACGTCGCCTCCCTCACCGCCGGCACCACCCTGCGAGCCGGCGTCACCGGCAGCGCCGCCCAGTTCGTCGACCAGCAGCAGGCCGGTACCAAGGCCAACAGCATCGTCGCCGTGGCCACCATCGGCCTCATCCTGGTGCTGCTGCTGCTCATCTTCCGCAGCCCGATCATCGCCCTGCTGCCGGTGGTCACCATCGCCGTCGTGTCCCAGATCGCCACCGGCCTGATCGGCTCGGCCACCAAGGCGTTCAACCTGCAGATCGACAGCACCGTCACCTCCATGCTCATCGTGGTGCTGTTCGGGGTGGGGACCGACTACATCCTGTTCCTCCTGTTCCGCTACCGCGAGCGCCTGCGGGCGGGGGAGCCCCCGGCCACGGCCATGGTCTCCGCCATCGAGCGGGTCGGCCCCGCCATCGCCACCGCCGCCGGGGCGGTGGTCATCGCCTTCCTGGCCCTCACCTTGTCCACCTTGGGCCTGTTCCGCTCGCTGGGCCCGGCGCTGGCCATCGCCGTGGCCACCACCTTGGTGGCCGGGCTCACCCTGATCCCCGCCGTCGTGTCGCTGCTCGGCACCAAGGTGTTCTGGCCGTCGAAGGCCTTCCAGCGCGAGCCGAGCGCGGCGCGCTTTCGCCGGCTGGGCAGCGCCCTCGGCCGCCACCCCGGGCGCTTCGCCGTGGTGAGCGGGGGCCTGCTGGCCGCCCTGGCCCTGGCCGCCTTCAGCTACCACCCCACCTTCGACCTGAATTCGGGCTCGAGCGCCAACAGCCAGTCGGCCATCTGGAGCACCGTGCTGCGCAAGGGGGAGCCGGCCGGCGCCACCGAGCCCACCGACGTGCTGGTCCAGTCCACCTCGGGCCGGCCGCTGGTGGCCTCCGAGCTGGCCAGGTACCGCCAGCGGCTGGCGGCGGTGCCCGGGGTGGCCCAGGTGGCCGCCCCCAAGGTGGCCCGCGGCCAGACGGTGGCCGACTACCAGGTCGTGCTCGAGGTGCCCGGCCGCTCCAACCAGGCCATGGGCATCGTCCGGGGACCGCTGCAGCAGGCCGCCGCCGCCGCCCCCGCCGGCACCCGCGCCCTCATCGGCGGCGTCACCTCGGTCTACGTCGACCTGCAGGCCGCCATGAACCACGACTACTCGGTGGTGTTCCCGGTGGCGGCCGCCCTCATCCTGTGCATCTTGGCGCTGCTGCTGCGCAGCATCGTCGCCCCCTGGTACCTGATGGGCGCCGTCGGGCTGGGCTTCGCCGCCACCTTGGGGGCCTCGGTGGCCGTCTTCCAGGACGGAGCCGGCGACAGCGGCCTCACCTTCATCCTGCCCATCGTCATGTACCTGTTCGTGGTGGCGCTGGGCACCGACTACAACATCCTGATGGTGTCGCGCCTGCGGGAAGAGGCCCGCCAGGGGCTCGACCCCCACCAGGCGGCAGCCATGGCGCTGCGCCACGCCGGGCCCACCATCGCTTCGGCCGGGCTCATCCTGGCCGGCACCTTCGCCTCGCTGATCCTGGCCGGGGGCAGCACCCTCAGCCAGATGGGCTTCGCCATCTCCTTCGGCATCGCCGTGGCCGCCTTCGTGATGGCCATGTTCTTCACTCCGGCGCTGACCGCCCTCATCGGGGACAAGGCCTGGTGGCCCGGCCACGAGCGGCCCCGGCGCGCCGCCGGCGCCCCCCCGCCGGCCCCCGAGCTGGTCGGCGCCGGCTCGGCGCTCCCCGACAGCCCCTGAGAGCCCTGGGTCCCCCGGCGCCGGGGCGGGCTGACCGTCCAGGTCCAGCCCCGGGCGGCGCGGCCCTGCCGCCGACGGGGTGGCCCCGCCCCGGGCGGCCCGGCCGCCGACGGGGTGGCCCCGGGTCACGGTGGGGTGGTGGCGCGTGCTAGGCAGGGCCGATGGGGATCTTGCAGGTGGAGGCCGAACGGACGATCGCCGCGCCGGCTGACACGGTCTACGGCTACCTCGCCGACCTGGGTCAGCACCATCCCCACTTCCTGCCGCCGGCGTTCAGCGACTTGGGTGCGGCTCCGCTGGAGTGAGTGCCATCAGGCAGCTCTCGGCATCGCTGCGTTGACGTAGCGCGCCTCGTGGATCCGGTGGTATTCCCGGTCGAGGTGGAACTTCCAGTACTCGTCGAAGTCGCCGTTGCTGCGTAGCGCCCGAAGCTTCAAGATTGCCTCTGCGCCCTTGAGTCCCCACCGGGAGCCGGTCAGATCGAGCCGGTCCTTCACCAGATGTCGAACTGCCCCTTCGATCACCCCAGTCCCGATCGGCCACCCTTGCCCGAGCGCCCGGTCGTAGTGGAGGTACTCCTTCTTGGCCAGCAGGTAGTCGGCGCAGGTGTCCGCGTTCTTGCGCTTGTCGGGTGCGAGATCGAGGCAGGTGGCCTTTCTGCGGATGGACGCCGCGACCGTCGCGGCCTCTCCGTGAAGCACCCCCAACGCCTTTTCGGCCACCCACGCTTCCGCCGCGGGATCGCCCTCGTCGAAGAACGACCAGGCAGACGACCAGAGGTATTCCATCACGTGCACGAAGTCACAGACGATCGCGACGTCGATCCCTCGGGCTTTCGCCTCGGCCTTGATCCGGTCGATCTGGTGACGTGCGCCGTCGACGAGCGCGACCCAGGTGCGTTCATGGCCAGGGTCACGGCGGCAGGCCTCGTCGAAGGCGGCTCCGATGACCTCCGCCGCGTCGTCGACGACGCTCGCCGTGAGCCACTTGTTCTTGGCCTTGGGTGCCGGTGGTCTCTGTGCGTCGCCGTCACGCCCGATGATGTCACCGGGCACCCGGACGACCGGCGCCACGTCGTAGACCGCTGCGACCTCGGCCATGCGCTTCCGGTTGCTCTTCTCGCCCTTGGAGAGCCTGGTCTTGAGCTTCGTCTTCGCCCCGGCGGCCGCTTTCGCCGTGCCTGGACGCAAGGCGTCGGGCCGCATCACGATCCCCTTGCCGTCACAAGAGAGGACGAGCACGTCGGTGTCGTCGACCGCTTCGCGGTCTGCCGCCTCGTAGAAGTCCTCGAAGTCGACCGCCGAGCGCTGCGCGAGCTGTTCCACCTGGCGCTTTCCGACCTCGACGCCGCTGGACCTGCGGATCGCCTCCTTCGCTTCTTCGAAGCTCCCTCGGGTCGACTCGATGGCAGACAGCTCCCGAAGCCCGTGGGAGTGGACCTCTTCTGGCAAGTTGAGGGCTGCATCCGCCGGGTAGAGGTTCTCCTCGCCGCGGCGGCGGTAGGCGAGGCGCCGCACGGTCACAGAGCCGAAGATGGTGGACAACGGTCGCTCGTGGTCGGCCTCGACCGCCCGGTGCGGCGCACCTCCAGCAGCGACGACGTCGCCCCGGCGCTCCTCGTTCTTCGCGCGCAGGTCGAGGTGGTCCTGAAAGAGCTGACGGATCACCTCGCGCATGTCCGCAGCGAGCCTCGCTTCGAGCTCGGCGTGCTCGAGCCTGAGCGCGTCGGGGCCGCGCAGGTAGCCGACGACCGCCTCGAAGTGCTCGCGAGACGCGCAGAACGCGTCCGGCCCGGTGATCTCGGCGGCCGGCTTCACGCTCGTCGCCTTGCGCGACGTGCCTTCACCCTCGTGACGAGGGTCGCGAGCTCGGCGCGCGCCTCGGCTTCGAGGTCGTTCACGGCGCTGCGGTAGCGGGTGACCGCGGCGGCCACCGCGGGCACCTCGTCGGGGGTGAGGGTGAGCATCTTCGTCCGCCCGCCGACGCTGTAGGACAAAGCCGGCGTCTCGTGAGGGCTGCCCGTCGCGCACCGGCACCCCGGCTTGCCGCACTTGCGCCGCAGCGTGATCAGCGAGCCGGGGAGCACCCGGGGGCCGTCACCTCGAGTCACCGTGACCATCCTCGCACCTCCTGACTGTTAGGGCGCCACTCACAGTCAGTTGAGCCGGGAACGGCTCCGTGGTGGTGGATGGTCCGTCGGACCAAGCTGCGAGCGAAGAGCGCTGTACAGCCCGTCCGATCAACCCGAGAGTCTCCGAGGACGGCCATAGACGTCACAGGGAGCAGAATCCCGGCCCAACGGGATCACGGCAGCACTCGACCGCTGCCGCCCCCGGCGATGTACTACCAGCTCAGCGCCACGGCGGTCAGGTCAAGCCCGTCACTCTCGGGGAGCCGCACCCGTCTCAGAAGGCCGCCCCCGGTGAAGCCGAAACCAAACCTGGAAACAGGTGCGGAACCCCAAGAACAGGTGCGGCATGAGTGCTCACCACTGCTCACTCGGCTGCAACGGTGGCAACAGGCGGACAGCCCCGCCTGCCGGGTCGTTCAACCCCGCCGGGAGGCGCGGGCGCGGCCCTCGCGGCGGGCCACGTCCTTGATGAAGGAGAGGATCCGGCGGTGCTTGGCGTTGTCGTGCTCGATGAGCTCCACGACCAGCTGCCACGGGGTGGTGTCGCGCACGTCGCGCAGCTGGCGCCGCAGGCGCTGCAGCTCGCGGTTGTCCTCCTCCTCGAGAGCCAGGAACCGCTCGGTCTGCTCCACGATCCGCTCGGCTTCCTCGCCGAAGTGCAGCAGGCCCGGGATGGGGGCGGGCTCACCGGTGAGCTCGGCGGAGCTGCGGATGGTCTCGGCCAGGTCGGCCAGCAGCTGGTGGTGGCGGCGCTCGTCGTCGAGGATCAGGCCAGCCAGGTAGGAGAAGGCGGGCACGCTGGTGTCGCGGGCCAGTGCCTCGTAGGCCGCCAGCACCGCACGCTCATGCTCGACATGGCTGGTCAGGTGGTCGTAGAGCTCCTGCTCCCAGACGCTTGCGCCAACCAGGTTCGTGGTCATCGGACATACCTCCCGTCTGTCTGTCCCGACGATGACGGAGGCCCTGGGCGCCGACCAGGGTCCAACGACCTTCGAACGGTCTCCACCAGGGGCGAAGGTCCCGGCCTCAGCGGCGGTTGGAGCAGACCCGCCGGGGGGGGACCGCGCCACGCAGCGGCGCTCCTCGGCCATCACCCGGTCGAACTGGTCCCAGTCGTGGTGGGCGCCACCAGCCGCCGTCAACACCGCCCGCACCAGGCTCGGGACGTCGGCCGGGTCGACATCGGGGAGCAAGCCGTCGGGCCCCACCAGATCGCAGGGACTTCGACCGTCGCCCATCGCCAACCGGACCGGAAGACGAGGCTGACCCAGGGTCGGCGGCGCAGGTGGCCAGCGTGACCGGCCCGGTGGGGCCCGGTGGCGCGGCCCGCGTCGCGGCCTGGTCGGCCGACCGGTGGCACGTGGCGCCCAGCGCGTCGACGATGGGCAAGACTGGGCCGGTGCGGCAACCTCGCCATCGCCCGGCCGATCCGGTGCTGAGGAACCGGGCCGTGGGCACCTGGTGCGTCTGGGACACGCCGTTCCGCCCTGCCCTCGTCAGCGAGGCGGCGATGGCCGAGTGGCGCCGCCCGGTCGCCGGCCGCCGGATCGGGGTCGAGGTGGATCCGGTCGAGGGTGTGGCCGCCGCCACACCTGCCGACACCTGCCTGTCGTTCCTGGCCGGCCTTGCACCTTTCGGCGGAGAGGCCGGACCTTTCGGCGGAGTGGTGACCAGCGGGTTCTGCCGCTGGATCCACTTGGTGGCCGGAGCGGAAGCCGCCGAGGCGTGGGGCCGCAGCTCCGACGCGGCGGGCCGGCCGGCAGCCGGCCAGCCGGGCCTGACTGTGCTGTGGCCGGCCGGAGGGGTTCGCCCTCCGATGACGGACCGACCGGAGGGTGTTCGACTTGCCGGGCTGAGACCGACCCCGCCGCCGTCCCTGCGGCCGTGGGGCGACGACCGGTTCGACGGCCGAGGGGGACGACGAGAGAGGAACCGGGCATGAGCTTCGCCGAAGGCAGGGCGGATCTGGACCGCTGGCGCGCCGACACCCACCGCAACTGGTTCGACGCCAACCCGAACCTCCGGCGGGTGGTGAGCCACCGGGCCGGCGCCGCCGCCGGCGCCATGGCCGAGCGGCTCCGGTCCTTCGCCCAGGTGCTGGTGGACACGGTGGAGCCGGCGGTGGCCGAGGTGGAGCGCAACCGGCAGCTGCCGGCGCCCGCCCCCTACGACGGCGTCGGCAACTTCGTCGCCGACGTGGAGCTCCACCCGGCGCAGCACCGGGCCCGTCAGGCGGTGTGGGCATCGGGTCTGGTGGGGGCCGCCGCCCTCGGCGAGGCAGGACTGCTGGAGCCGGCGGCCATGTTCTACCTGTTGTCCCACGTCGGCGAGGGCGGGGTGGCCTGCCCGCTGGTGTGCACCGTGGGGCTGGCCCGGGCCTTGGCCCACCGGGGATCCGAGGAGCTGCGCCAGCGCTACCTGCCCGGACTGGTCGAACGTGACGACGGGCGGGCCTGGCGCGGCTCGCAGTTCCTCACCGAGGTGCAGGGCGGCTCCGACGTCGGCGCCAACGCCACCGCGGCGGTCCCCGACGCCGACCATCCCGGCGCCTGGCGGATCAACGGCGAGAAGTGGTTCTGCTCGGTGGCCGACGCCGAGCTGTTCGCCTTGACGGCCCGCCCCGACGGAGCCCCACCGGGAACGCGGGGTCTCGGGTGCTTCGTGGTGCCGCGCACCCTCGACGGCGCCCCCAACGGCTTCCGCATCCGGCGCCTCAAGGACAAGCTCGGCACCCGGGCACTGGCGTCAGCCGAGATCGACTTCGACGGGGCCCTGGCCTGGCCGCTGGGTCCGGTCGGTGAAGGCTTTCACGTGGCCGTCGACGAGCTGCTCAACACCTCGCGGTGGATGAACGCCCTGGGATCGGCCGGCATCATGGCCCGGGCCGTCCTCGAGGCGACGGCCTTCGCCCGCCACCGCCGCGCCTTCGGCACCCCCATCGGAAGGCTGCCGATCGTCCGGGAGCAGCTGGCACTGGCCAAGGTCGAAGAGCGCGCCGCCTTGTCGTCGACGATGCTGCTCACCACGCTGGTGGAAGCCGTGGGCGCTGGGACCGCCGACGACAACGATCGGGCGGTGCATCGGGTGCTGGTCAACGCCAACAAGTACGTGACCTCGGTGGCCGCCACCGACGTCGTCCACCGGGCCATCGAGCTGCTCGGCGGCAACGGCACCATCGAGGACTTCTCGCCGCTGCCGCGCCTGTACCGCGACGCCATCGTCTTCGAGAGCTGGGAGGGCACCCACAACGTGTTGTGCGCGCAGGTGCGCCGTGACCTGTCCCGGCTGGACCTGCTCGACCCGGTGGTGGAGCGCATCCGCCGGGAGCTGACAGCGGCCGGCGAGGCGGCCGGGGCCGACGGGGCCGTCGTGGCCGAGGCCCTCGATCGGGTGGAGGGCCGCATCCGCCGCGAGCTGCAGCGCGGTGGGTCGCCGGCCGAGGTGGCGGCCGGCGCGGCCAACTTCCGGCGCAACCTCGACGTCTTGACCCGGGCCGTGCAGGCAGCCGCCCTGCTGGGCGAGGCCGCCGCGACCGAAGGGGCCGCCGCCGACGAGCAGCGGGCGGTGGCCGGCCTGCTGGTGCGCCGGCATCTGCAGCCGGGTCACGACCCTGAGTCCGACCCTCGCTGGTCGGAGCTGGTGGAGGCGGCGCTGGGCTGCGACCTCGACTGACGTCGCCGAGCCGGGGCGGGGCCGCCGTGGTGGGCCGCCCACCAGCGCCGAGCCCGGGGCGAGGAGGCCGGATCGACGTAGCGGGCCACGACCAGCACCCCGGCCACCTCCACCCCGGCGGCCCGAACGGCCCAGGCGGCACTGGTGGCCGTGGCGCCGGTGGTCCAGACGTCGTCGACGAGCAGCACCCGCCGGCAGCCCGGCGGCAGCCGGACCACGGAGAAGGCGTCAGCGGCGGGCCGCAGGTGGTCGACCCGCCCCGGCTGGCCGGCCAGCTCCAAGCGGGGGTAGCGGGCCAGTGCCGGCACCCCGTCGACGACAGCCTGCAGGGGATGACGGGTCGGCACCGTCCCCCGGCCGCTCGGCACACAGGCCACGGCGTCCCACCGGCCGAGGCGCCCCACCATCGGGCGCCACTGGGTCACCACGAACTGCTGCAGCAGCCGGCGCAGCGCCCGGCGCTGCTCCCGGCGCTCCTGGGCGGCCGGGCTGTCCTTGTAGCGGCGCACCGCGGTGTGCAGCCGGTCGCCCGGCCCGCAGACGGCGACGGCCACCACCGTGGGCACCGGGCCGAGCTGGGCCGCCAGGCGCCGACAGCACCAGCACGTCGTCCAGCCTGCCGCCGCCGGCCCCAGGCAGACGACGCACGTGGGGAGCGGGTCGGCTGGCATGCGACGACCTCCCGGGTGGTGACGGGTCCGGGGGCCGAAGCCCCGACAGCAGCGCCGGCCGGGCGGTGCCGGCGCACCGGCGACCGCCGACGCGGCGGCAGCGGAGGGTCGCTCAGCCGGCTGGCGGCTCGCGGTGCAGCAAGAAGGTGCCGGTGGCCCGGCTGACGATGCGGCCGGTGCCGTCGCGGACGGCGGCCTCGGCGTAGGCGACCTGGCGGGCCATGCGCACCACCTCACCGCGGACCGAGACCGGCTCCCCCCTGCGGGCGGGGCGCATGGTCTCGGTCTTCATCTCGAGGGTGCCCCGGGTTCGGTCGCGCCCAGCCAGGGCGGCGTTGATGGCGAAGTTCATGGCCGCGTCGAGGATGAGGGCGTGGATGCCGGCCTGGACGGTGCCATGGGGGTTGCAGGCCAGCTCGGTGGGGGTCCAGCTGGCGGTCGCCCAGCCCAGGTCCTCGCCGTCGACCCCGTAACCGTCGAAGGAGGCGCCGATCTGGCCGATGACCGGCATGCCACCGTCCCCGAGCCAACGGTCCATGTCCTTGGGTCGCGAACGACCGGTGTCCTCAGGTCGCGAACGACCGGTGTCCTCAGGTCGCGAACGACCGGTGTCCTCAGCCTCGCCGGCCCGAGGCTCGGCACGGCCGGCGGGCTCGGCACGGCCGGCGGGCTCGGCACGGCGGCGGTCGGAGGAGTCGCTCACGGGCTCCGACGCTATCTCGGCGCGGTGACGCTGGGCTGTGCCGGATCAACTTGACGCCGCCCATCGCCGTAGAGGAAGATCTTGACTGAGCGGTCAGGTTCGGCTGTCGCCCTGGTCGGGCGGGAGCGAACCACCGGAGACTCGGCCGGCACGGCGCCGTCGTGGGATGGCGTCACCGGACCCCGAAGGGAGATTCCATGACCACCGCCGTCATCGTCGACGCCGTCCGCACCCCCGGAGGCAAGCGCAACGGCAAGCTGCGGGGCTGGCATGCCGTCGACCTCGCCGCCCAGCCGCTCAAGGCCCTGGTCGAGCGCAACAACCTCGACCCGGCCCTGGTCGACGACGTGATCATGGGGTGCGTGATGCAGGTTGCCGAGCAGGCTCTCAACGTCGGGCGCAATGCCGTGCTGGCCGCCGGATTCCCCGAGTCGGTGCCGGCAACCACCATCGACCGCCAGTGCGGGTCGTCGCAGCAGGCATTGCACTTCGCTGCCCAAGGGGTGATGGCCGGCGCCTACGACGTCGTCATCGCCGCCGGCGTCGAGCACATGACCCACACCCCGATGGGCTCTTCGGTCGTGCGCGACCTGGGCTTCCCCTTTGGCCCCAGCGTCATGAGCCGCTACGCCGAGCGCGGCGGGCTGGTGTCGCAGGGCATCAGCGCCGAGATGATCGCCGACCAGTGGGGCATCAGCCGTGAGGAGCTCGACGCCTTCGGCGCCCGGAGCCAGCAGTACGCCGCCCGGGCCACCTCCGAGGGGCGCTTCGACCGCGAGATCGTGGAGCTGGCCGTGCGCGACGACGAGGGCAACCCCACCGACGCGATCATGCGCACCGACGAAGGCATCCGGCCCGACACCTCCGCCGCCACCCTGGCCAACCTGAAGCCGGCGTTCAAGCCCGACGGCAAGGTGACCGCCGGCAACTCGTCGCAGATCACCGACGGGGCCGCCGCTGTGCTCATCATGAGCGAGGAGAAGGCCAACGCCCTGGGGCTCACCCCCCGGGCCCGCTTCCACGCCTTCGCTCTGGCCGGGGTGGACCCGGTCACCATGCTGACCGGCCCCATCCCCGCCACCCGTCAGGTGCTGGAGCGGGCCAAGCTGTCGATGGACGACATCGACCTGACCGAGATCAACGAAGCGTTTGCCTCGGTGGTGCTGGCCTGGGAGAAGGAGCTGCACCCCGACATGGAGAAGGTGAACGTGAACGGCGGTGCCATCGCCCTGGGTCATCCCCTGGGGGCGTCGGGGGCCAAGCTGATGGCCACCTTGCTCAACGAGCTCGAGCGCACTGGCGGCCGCTACGGGCTGCAGACGATGTGCGAGGGCGGCGGGCTGGCCAACGCCACCATCATCGAGCGCCTGGGCTGACGCCCCGGGGGCCCCGGTCCACACCGCCACGTCGGGATCCGGCGGTGTGGCCACCAGGGGCGGGTCGGCGCGGCCGGCCCCGCCGGGTTCTCCCGCGCCGGGTGGGTGACGGAGCCTCGACCGGTTCAGCAGGCCAGAGCGCCGCCCTGCAGGGCAGCGGCCGGGGCCCTCCGCCGCCGGTACCGTCTCAGCCGCCGGTGGCCGGGCCTCAGCGCCATCGGGTGGCGAGCCCGAAGGCGGCGGCGATGAGCACGATACCGGCCAGCAGGTAGTAGTTCGACGGCGAAGCCGGCAGCAGGTGCGACAGGTAGTTCAAGATGATGAGCAGGAAGCCGATGATGCCGCAGGCGGCCATGGTCGGCACCAGCCACGGGGGGCTGGTGCGCAGCTCGCGAGGCACCGGCGGCGTGTAGCGACCGCTGGCGGCCGGGGCCGCAGGTCGCACCGCCCGCCCCGTCGTCCGCCCCGACGACCGCCCCTTGCGGGTGGCGGCACCAGGCCCCTTGGCTCCCTTCGCCATGGCGACGAGGATAGCCACGCCGACGGTGCCCGGTTCGCCGGAACGGTAGATTCTCGCCGTGGCCGCCTCGGTGCTGCTGATCGACAACTACGACTCCTTCACCTACAACCTGGTGCAGCAGCTCGGCGAGCTCGGTGCCCGGCCCACCGTGTTCCGCAACGACGCCATCGACCTTCCCGGCATCCGCCGCCTGGCTCCCCAGGCGGTCATCATCTCCCCGGGGCCGGGTCGGCCCGACGACGGCGGCATCAGCCTTGCCGTGGCCGCCGAGCTCAGCGCGGAGATCCCGACGCTCGGGGTGTGCCTGGGGCACCAATGCGTCGGAGAGGCCTTCGGGGCGACGGTGGTCCGGGCCCCGCAGCTGATGCACGGCAAGACCTCCGAGATCTTCCACGACGGGACCGGCGTCTTCGCCGGGCTCCCCAGCCCGTTCACCGCCACCCGCTACCACTCGCTGATCGTCGACCGCTCATCCCTTCCCGACGAGCTGGTGGTGACGGCCGAGACGGCGGACGGGATCGTCATGGGCCTGCGCCACCGCCACCGGCCGTTGTACGGCGTGCAGTTCCATCCCGAGTCGATCCTGACCCCGTCGGGCCCGGCGCTGCTGGCCAACTTCCTGGTCCTGGCCGGACAGCCGGCCGGGGCGCCTGGTGCGGCTGCCGGCACCGTCGGCTGACCGGTCACCACCACGTCCCGGCCGCCGACCGGCCCCATCCGGCCCAGGCCGGTGCGTCAGAGCTTGGGCCTGGTGGTGGTGGAGCTGCTCGAGGCGCAGCTGACGGTCACCTGCCCGTCGGCAGGGGCGGGAGCGCCCGGCGCTGGGTTCTGGGAGGTGATGGTGGGACTCGGCCCGAAGCTCGAGCTCGACGCACAGGTGCCGTCGGGGTTGGTGACGGTCACGCCTTGGGGGGCGCTGCGCTGGGCCTGGGTCAAGGTGTCACCGGTGAAGTCCGGCACGGTCGGCGGCGGCCCCTCGGAGACGACCAGCTGCACCGTGGACTGCCGGGCCACCTGGGTGCCGGCCGGCGGTGCGGTGCCGACCACGTTCCCCTGGGGCACCGAGCTGCTGAAGGCGTTGGTCTGGCCGCCGCACACCAGCGAGTACTGCCCCAGGATGTTGCAGGCCTGGGTCGGGGCGTCCCCACGGACCGTGGGGACGGCCACCGTCGCCGGCTGGGTGGTCGTGGTGGTGGTGGGGGCCTGCTGGGCCG
>JAJZNB010000242.1 GCA_021848085.1 Actinomycetes bacterium | reverse complement strand
CCGAACGCTTCGAGGACGACCCCGAACGCCAGGAGCAGGTGCGCCTGCGCCGCCAGCAGCTGCGCGACCTGCAGCGCAAGTACGGCGACACGCTGGCCGACGTCATCGGGTTCGGCGAGGAGGTCCGCCGGCGCCTGGCCGAGCTCGACTCGCTCGGCGAGCGGGCGGGCCAGCTGCAACGGGCCCGGGAGGCCGCCGCCGCCGAGCTGGCGGCCCGCCGGGCCGAGGTGGGCGCGGCCCGCCGGGCGGCCGCCCCGCGGCTGGCCGCCCAGGTGCAGCAGCGGCTGCGGCAGCTGGCCATGAGTCGCGCCCAGCTGGCGGTGGAGGTCGGCGCCGACGACCCCGGCGACGACGTGGTCCTGTTGCTCGGCGCCAACCCCGGCGAGCCGCTGGCCCCGCTGGCACGGATCGCCTCGGGCGGGGAGCTGGCCCGGGCCATGCTGGCCCTGCGGCTGGTGCTGACCGAGGCGCCGCCCACCATGGTGTTCGACGAGGTCGACGCCGGCATCGGCGGCCTGGCGGCCGGCGCGGTGGGCCGGGCCCTGGCCGAGGTGGCCGCCGCCCACCAGGTGCTGGTGGTTACCCACCTGGCCCAGGTGGCCGCCTGCGCCGACCGCCAGCTGGTGGTGACCAAGGCGGTGGTGAAGGGCCGCACCACGTCGCGGGTCGACGCCGTGACCGGCGAGCAGCGGGTGGTGGAGCTGGCCCGGATGCTGTCGGGCCAGCCGCACTCCGACGCCGCCCGCCGCCACGCCGAGGAGCTGCTCGGCGCCGCCCGCCGCTGACCCGCCCCGGGAGGCCGCCGGCCCCTCGGGGGGCGCCGGCCCAGCTCCCGGGAGGCCGCCGGCCCAGCTCCCGGTAGCCTGCCGGCGTGGTCTACCGTAGGACGATGCCGCCGCCGAGCCGCCCGTGACCAAGTTCGTCTTCGTCACCGGCGGGGTCTCCTCTTCGCTGGGCAAGGGGCTCACCGCCTCGTCGCTCGGCCGGCTGCTGCGCTGCCGGGGGCTGGCGGTCACCATGATCAAGCTCGACCCCTACATCAACGTGGACCCGGGCACCATGAACCCCTACGAGCACGGTGAGGTGTTCGTCACCGACGACGGCGGCGAGACCGACCTGGACCTCGGCCACTACGAGCGGTTCATCGACCGGGACCTCAACCGCGACTCCAACGCCACCACCGGCAAGATCTACTCGCAGGTGATCGCCAAGGAGCGCCGCGGCGACTACCTGGGGCGCACCGTGCAGGTCATCCCCCACGTCACCGACGAGATCAAAGAGCGGGTGCGGCGCCTGGCCGCCGACGACATCGACGTCGTCATCGTGGAGGTCGGCGGCACCGTCGGCGACATCGAGATCATCCCGTTCCTCGAGGCCATCCGGCAGTTCCGCCGCGACGTCGGCCGCGACAACGTCTGCTACGTCCATCTCACCCTGGTGCCGTACCTGGGGGCGGCCGGCGAGCAGAAGACCAAGCCGACCCAGCACTCGGTCACCGAGCTGCGCAGCCGAGGCATCCAGCCCGACGTGATCGTGTGCCGTTCGGACCAGCCCATCTCCGAAGGGTTGAAGCGCAAGATCTCCCTGCTGTGCGACGTGCCGATGGAAGCGGTCATCTCGGCGGTCGACGCGCCGAGCATCTACGACATCCCGCTGGCGCTCTACGACGAGGGGATGGACACCGTCGTCTGCCGCACCTTGGCCATCGACGACGCGGCCCATCCCGTCGACCTGACCGGGTGGCAGCGGGTGGTGGAGCGCATCGCCCAGACCGACCGGACGGTGCGCATCGGGCTGGTCGGCAAGTACGTCAACCTCCCCGACGCCTACCTGTCGGTGGTGGAGGCGCTGCGCCACGCCGGGTTCCACCACGGGGTCGGCATCGACATCGACTGGATCCCGGCCGAGGACGTGGAGCAGCTGGTCGACACCGAGCGCATGGCCCACCTCGACGGCATCGTCATCCCCGGCGGCTTCGGCGAGCGCGGCGTCGAAGGCAAGATCGCCGCCGCCCGCTACGCCCGTGAGCACCGGGTGCCGGCCCTGGGGCTGTGCCTGGGGCTGCAGGTGATGGTCATCGACGTGGCCCGCCACCTGTGCGGGCTGGCTGACGCCAACTCCCGCGAGTTCGACACCGCCACCCGCCACCCGGTCATCGACCTGATGGACGAGCAGCAGAACGTGGTCGACATGGGCGGCACCATGCGCCTCGGCGCCTACGCCGCCCGGCTGACCCCGGGCACCAAGGTGGCCAAGGCCTACGCCGACGAGGTGGTCTACGAACGACACCGCCACCGCTACGAGGTCAACCCCCGCTACCGGCGGGTGCTCGAGGAGGCCGGGCTGGTCTGCTCGGGGGTCGAGGCCAAGCGGGGGCTGGTGGAGCTCGTGGAGCTGCCCGATCATCCCTGGTGGGTCGGCACCCAGGCCCACCCCGAGTTCAAGAGCCGCCCCGACCGGCCTCACCCGCTGTTCCGCGAGCTGATCGGCGCGGCGCTGGAGCGGGCCGAAGGCCGCCTGCCGCACCTGCTCGACCTCGACTCCGACGTCGGTGCCGCCTCCTGAGGACCGCCAGGCGCCCGGCTTCCGCCACCTCGGGGACCGCCTGTGCTTCGAGGGGTGGCGGATCCAGCTGGTGGAGGCGTCTTTCGCCGCCCCCGACGGGGAGCGCTTCACCCGCGACGTGGTGCGCCACCCGGGGGCGGTGGCGGTGGTGCCGGTCACCGACCGTGCCAGCGTGCTGCTGGTGCGCCAGTACCGGGGGCCGATCGACGCTCACCTGCTCGAGATCCCGGCCGGCACCCGCGACGTCGACGGCGAGACGCCCCAAGCCACCGCGGCCCGCGAGCTGATCGAGGAGGTCGGGGTGCGGGCCGGGGTCATCCGGCCTCTGGTCGACATGTACAACTCGCCGGGCTTCTGCGACGAGCGCACCTCGCTGTTCCTGGCCACCGACCTGGAGCCGTGCGCCGCCGAACCCGACGGCATCGAGGAGCGCCACATGGAGGTGGTGGAGGTGCCGCTGGCCGACGTAGACGGGCTGGTGGCCTCCGGCCAGCTGGTCGACGGGCAGACCATCCTGGGGCTGCTGCTGGCCCGCGAGGCGCTGGCCGGCCACCTCGGAGGCGGCGAGCCGCCGTCGCCATGAGCCCGGCCCGGGCCGCCCCTGCCGGTTCCGGGGC
>JAJZNB010000255.1 GCA_021848085.1 Actinomycetes bacterium | reverse complement strand
CAGCCCGCCGGCGGCCGGCCCGGCAAGCACCGGGGCCGCCAGCTCCGGCGGGGGCGGCGGACTGAACGGCTCTGGCCCCGCCGCCGCCACCACCACCACCACCACCACCACCACCACCGCCAAAGGCTCCGGCGGCTCAGGCGCGGGCGGCGCGGGTCGCGGTGGCGCTCCGAGTTCGGGATCCGGTGCGAATGGTTCGAGCTCCCGCTCAGGTGGGACGGGCGGCCCACCGCCGCCGCAGCTGACCGGACCGGTGGGGACGGGGCTGCCCGAGCAGCCCGGTGGCGCCGGTGCGGTGGCCCTGCGGGCAGCGGAGAGCTACCTCGGGGTGCCCTACGCCTGGGGCGGGGCCAGCCGGTCCGGGGTGGACTGCTCGGGTCTGGTGCTGCTGGCCTGGAGAGCAGCCGGCGTCGACCTGCTGCACTCAGCCGCCCTGCAGTACGCCGACTCCACCCACATCCCGCTGAGCCAGGTCCAACCGGGCGACCTGCTGTTCTACGACCTCGACGGGACCGGCATCGACCATGTGGTGATGTACGTCGGGTCAGGCGTCTACGGGGCCGACACCATCATCCAGGCCGCCTATCCCGGAACCGTGGTCGAGTTCGACCCGCTGTGGTACGGCGGGCTGGTGGGCGCGGCGCGACCCTGACCGGTGGGCGACGACCACACCGCCGCCGACGTCACCGCCGACGGCCACGAGCGGCCGCCACGAGCCAGGGACATGACGAGCCAGGGACATGACGAGCCGAGCCACCGGCGGCCACAAGGGCCGCCACGAGCCGGGGATACCATGAGCCGATGGTCCCCGGCGGCGAGGCACCCGACCGGCAGCAGCGGGCGGCGCTGGTCCCCCTGCCGCGCCCCGAGCCCCACCCCGAGGCGGCGGTCGGCCACCGGCGGTCAGATGTCGACGAGTGGGGCCGCTCCGAGCGGATGCGGGCCCTGGTCCGCAGCCTCTACGATCCCATCTACAAGCACTGGTTCCGGGTCAGCTGGGAAGGCCTCGAGAAGATCCCCACCGAAGGCGGCGCCCTGCTGGTCGCCAACCACGCCGGGGCCATCCCCTCCGACGCTCCCGTCATCATGCACGGCATCGAGCAGCACCTGGGCCGCCCGGTCTACGGCATGGCCGACTTCTTCTTCCGCGCCGTGCCCTGGGTCGGCACCCTGTGGGCCCGAGCCGGTGGCATCACCGCCCACCCCGACAACGCCCTGCGTCTGCTGCGCGACCAGGCCCAGCTCGGCCTGGTCTTCCCCGAGGGCACCAAGGGCCCGTCCAAGACCTACGCCGACCGCTACCGGCTGCGGCGCTTCGGGCGGGGAGGCTTCGTGGAGATCGCCATGCGGGCCGGGGTGCCGGTGGTGCCCATCGCCGTGGTCGGGGCCGAGGAGTCGATGCCGATCCTGTTCCGGCTGCCAACCGTGGCCCGGACCCTGGGCCTGCCGTACATGCCAGTCACCGCCAACATGCTGGCCTTCGGGCCGCTGGGCGCCATGCTCTACTTCCCGGCGAAGTTCAAGCTGCGCGTCCTCGACCCGATCCACTTCGACGTGCCCAGCGGCCAGGAGCGGTACTCCAAGAGCCGGGTGATGGACGAGGCCGAGCGGATCCGCATGCTGCTCCAGGAGACGCTCTACGACATGCTGCGCGAGCGCCGCAGCGTGTGGTTCGGCTGACGGCGCCATGGGCCGGCGCGTGCTCATCACCGGTCTCGACACCTTCTGGGGCGGCCGGATGGCCCAGACGCTCGAGTCGGATCCGGAGATCGACATGATCCTCGGGATGGGCAACAGCGAGCCGAAGGTTGCCCTCGAGCGGACCGAGTTCGTGCGCGCCGACCAGACCTACTCCATCTTGTCGCGCATCGTGCGGGCCACCCAGGTCGACACCATCGTCCACACCTTCCTGGTGGTCGACTCCACCTTGGTGCCGGGCCGGGCCCTGCACGAGATCAACGTCATCGGCACCATGAACCTGCTGGCTGCCGCCGGACAGGCCAACTCGCCGGTGCGCCAGGTGGTGGTGAAGTCCTCCACCACCGTCTACGGGTCCGCTCCCACCGACCCCTACACCTTCCGGGAGGAGACGCCGCGCACCTCCCCACCGAACAGCCGGGTGGAGCGCTCTCTGCTCGAGGTGGAGGGCTTCGTGCGCGACTTCGCCGAGGACAACCCGGCGACGGTGGTGACCGTCCTGCGCTTCGCCAACGTCCTCGGCAGCGACATCGTGACGCCCATCAGCACCAACCTCAGCCACCGCCTCGCCCCGTCGGTGGCTGGCTTCGACCCGCTGCTGCAATTCGTCGAGGAGGACGACGTGGTGCGAGCCCTCGAGCACGTCACCTCGCGACGGATCTCGGGGCTCTACAACGTGGCGGGTGACGGGCGCCTGCCGTGGTCGGAGGTGATGGCCATGTGCGGTGCCCACAACCTGCCCCTGCCGCCCGTCGGCACCCGGGCGTTCGCCGGCCCGCTGATCCGCATGGGTGCCATCGAGCTGCCGCCAGAGACCGAGAGCCTGCTGCGCTTCGGGCGGGGGGTCGACACCACCCGGCTGAAGCAGACCGGCTTCACCTTCCGCTACACCACCGCCGGCGCGGTCGAGAACTTCATCCGGGCGGTGCGCCTGCGGCGAAGCGTCGGGCGCAGCCAGCCCGGCTACACCTACGAGCAGGACGTGGAGCAATTCTTCCGCCACTCCCCCGCCGTCGTCGCCGACACCAAGACCTCGCCACCGTGAGCCGGTGCCCCGGGCCTCGCCCATCGAGAGCCCAGGCCGGAGCCGCCGCTCAGTCGCCGATCCAGGCGCCGAGCAGCTCCCGGCGGCGCTCGGCCCACTCCTCGGCGGTGACGGCGTAGCGGACGTGGTCCTCCCAACACCCGTCGATCTCCAGGAACCGCACGGCCACCCCCTCGTCGCGCAGCTGCAGCTTCTCCACCACCCGGCGGCTCGGCCGGTTGCGGGGCACGATGGCGATCTCCACCCGGTGCAGGCGCAGCTCTTCGAAGGCGAAGCGCAGCACCACGACGACGGCCTCGGGAGCCAGCCCCTGACCGGCCCGGTCGCGGTCCACCCAGTAGCCGATGAAGGCGTTCTGGAACGGCCCGCGTTGGATCGACGACAGCGTGATCTCGCCGGCCAGGTGGCCGTCGACGAAGATACCGAAGCCGTAGCCGCCGCCGAGCTGGCGTTCGCGTTCGCGCGCCCCGCAGCGCGCCGCGAAGCTGGCCCGGTCCTCGGGGACCGGCGGGGCACCCGCCGGACGCGGCTCCCAGGGGACCAGCCAGTCACGACAGCGCGAGCGGATCTCGTACCAGGCGTCATAGTCGTGTTCGCCGAGGGTGCGCAGCAGCACCCGGCGGCCGTGGAGCTCCAGGGGCGTGCTCCGCATCACCCGTCCGATCACCGTCCCAGTACCTCCCCCAGCGCCGCCAGCAGCAGCGCCACGTGGCGCGAAGCGGCCGACGGTCCCATGCATCCGATGCGCCACACCGTCGACGCCCACGGACCGGCGCCGGCGCCGATCTCGATGCCGTAGCGCTCGAGCAGCTGGCGGCGCACGGCGGCGGAGTCCACGCCGTCAGGCACCCGGACCACCGTCAGCTGCGGCAGCCGATGCGACGGCGGCCCGACCAGCTCGAGCCCGAGCTCCTCGAGGCCCTGCTGCAGGGCGCGCCCGGCGTCGAGATGGCGCTGCCACACCTGGGCCAGCCCCTCGTCGAGCAGCAGGCCCAACCCGGCGTGCAGCGCCATCACCATGGCGACCGGGGCGGTGTGGTGGTAGGTGCGGCCACCGCCGTCGCCCTCGACGTAGCGGGCGATCAGGTCGAGGTCGAAGTACCACGAGGTGGGCCGCTGCACCAACCGACGGCGGCCTTCAGGCGACACGGTGATCGGCGCCAGCCCCGGCGGCACCCCCAGGCACTTCTGGCTGCCGCTGTAGGCGACATCGACACCCCAGCCGTCCACGTCGACCTCCACCCCGCCGAGGGAGGTGACGCAATCGACCAGCAGCACGGCGTCGCCCTTGGACCGGCCCAGCGGCTCCACGTCGTTGCGCACACCGGTGGAGGTCTCGGCGTGGACCACGGCGATCACCTTCGGTGCCCGGTGGGCGTCGAGCAGGCGCTGCGGGTCGAGCGGCTCGCCCCACGGGGCCTCCACCCGCACCACGTCGGCGCCGTGGCGGGAGGCGACCTCCGCCATCCGCTCCCCGAACAGGCCGTTGATCCCCACCACCACCGGATCGCCGGGCCGGACCAGGTTCACGAAGGCGGCCTCCATGCCGCCCGAGCCGGTGGCGCTGAGCGGCAAGGTGAGCGGGTTGGTGGTCTGGAACACCTGGCGGAGACGGCTGCAGGTCTCGTCGAGCACGTGGAGGAACTCGGGGTCGAGATGACCCAGCAGCGGCGCGGCGAGCGCAGCCGACACCTCGGGGGACACGTTGCAGGGTCCCGGACCCATCAGCACCCGATCGCGATATGCCACGACCCGATGCTAGGCACGCCGCCTGCCGCCGCCGCCAGACGACGGGCCACCCGGCGTGCGAGCTCGCTCGCGGTCCTCGGACCGTGCCCCGGCGTGGCCGGCGCCCTGCGCCGGCCAGCAGGGCGGGATCCGGACGGCGCCGGGCGCGGTGTCCTAGCCTCCGCCCCATGGGACTGCTGACCCGGCGGCCCGGCGCCGTGGCGGACGAGGCGCCGTCACCAGCCCCGGCCCGCTGGGCACACGCGAAGCTGGTGGCGTTGGTGCGCCGCCCCGACACCGTCCCCGTGCTGCTGATCGTGGCCGGGGTGGTGCTGGCCAACCTGCCGGTGCTGAGCGGAGCCGTCACCTACGACCCGCTGCAGCTGTTCGCCGGCCTGACCGTGGGTCAGACCCACCAGCTGGTGCCCGGGTTGCCCACCATCGACCCCAACGCCGGGTTCATCACCCGAGCGCTGGGCTCCCTGGTCTCTTCCGACTGGCTGCACGGCCACATCCCGTGGTGGAACCCCTACGAGGGTCTCGGATCGCCCCTAGCCGGTGAGATGCAGTCCGCCGCCTTCTTCCCACCGGTGCTGCTGCTCACCAGCCCCTTCGGGTTCGTCGCCTTCCGCCTGCTGCTCGAGGCAACCGCCGGGATCGCCACCTACCTCCTGGTGCGGACCCTGGGCCTGCGGCGGGCCCCGGCCATCGCCGCCGGGCTGGCCTTCGGGCTGTGCGGCATCCTGGCCTGGTTCAGCCACGCGCCGGCCAACCCGGTACCGTTCCTGCCCCTGACCCTGCTGGGGGTGGAGCGCTGCCGGCAGGCGGCGGTGACCGGCCGCCGCCGCGGCTGGGGTGTGCTGGCCGTGAGCGGAGCCTTGTCGGTGCTGGCCGGGTTCCCCGAGGTCGCCTACATCGACGGCCTGCTGGTGGCCATGTGGGCCGTGGTCCGCCTGGCGAAGCTCCCCCAGTGGCGGCCCATGCTGGCCAAGCTCGCTGCCGGGGTGGGCGTGGGCGCCCTGTTGGCCGCCCCGGCCGCCGTGGCCTTCGTCGACTACCTGCCGCACTCCGACATCGGAGGCCACAGCGGCGCCTTCGGGCGTTACGCCCTGGTCCCCCAGGCGCTGGTCCAGATGCTGCTGCCCTACGGGCTGGGCCCCGTCTTCGCCCTCCACGACCAGGCGCGTCCGGGTCTGATGACCGCCATCTGGGGCGACACCGGCGGCTACCTCACCGCCACCCTGGCCGTCTGCGCCCTCATCGGGCTGTGGGGCCGGCGGTTGCGTCCACTGCGGATCGCCCTGGCCGCCTGGACGTTCCTGGGGCTGGCCAAGACCTTCGGGCTGCCACCGGTGGCCGGCGCCATGACCCACCTGCCCGCCTTCGCCAACATCGCCTTCTACCGCTACTCCCCGGCCTCGTGGGAGCTGGCCGTGATCGTGCTGGCCGCTCTCGGCATCGACGACCTTGCCGGCCGCCGGGTCCGGCGCGGCCAGCTGGCGGCGGCTGGCGGGACAGTGCTGGCCCTGGTGGCATGGGCCGGCACCACGTCATGGTCGATCCTGTCACACGTCACCGGCGGAGCCCACCCGCATCTCTACACCGCGGTCAGCGTGGCCGAGGCGGCCACGGGCGTCGCCGTGGTGGTGGTCGCCGGGTTGGCCGCCGGCGACCGCCCGCCGCGGTCGCCGGGCCGAACCCCGCCACGCAACGCGCCGCCGCGCACCGCCGGGGTGCCGCCGACCGCCGGGCTTCCCGGCGCCGACCTGGCGCGACGCCGGCGGGCCAGCCGGGCGGCGGGAGCCGCCCGGCTGGCCGCCGCCGCGGTGGGAGTCGAAGCCGTGGTGCTCTTCGCCGCGCCCATGGCCTCGGCCCCTCAGCCGGCTCCGGTCGACCTCGGCGTGGTTCACTACCTGCAGGCCCATCTCGGCCAGCAGCGCTTCGTCACCCTGGGACCCCTCGCCCCCAACTTCGGGTCGATGTTCGGCCTGTCGGAGCTCGACGTCAACGACCTGCCCCAGCCAGCCGCCTTTCGCCGCTACGTCACCACCCATCTCGACACCAACCTTGGAACCCTGCCGTTCAACGGCACCAGCTACGCCAACCCCCGCCACCTGCTCCCCAACCAGCAGATCACCGCCCATCTGGCCGACTACCTGGCTCTCGGCGTCCGCTACGTGCTCGTCCCCACCCCCGGCGGCTCCCAATGGCCCCCGGCCAGCCTCGAGGGCCGGCTCCGCAAGGTGTACGGCGATTCGGTCGCCCTCGTCTACCGGCTCGCCGGCACCGCTCCCCACTTCTGGGTCAGCGGAGGGCCGTGCACGGTGACGCCCCAGGGGCTCGACATGGCCCAGACGCGCTGCCGTCAGCCGGCCACCCTGCACGTGTCGGAGCTGGCCATGGCGGGATGGACGGCGACCGTCGACGGCCGCAGCGAGACGGTGACCAGCGACGGGTTGCTGCAGGAGCTGCCGGTCCCGGCCGGCACCGCCACCGTGAGGCTCTCCTTCACGCCGCCGGGCGGGAACCTGGCCGTGGTGGCGGCGGTGGTCGGGCTAGCCCTGCTGGTGGTGCGCCTCCCCCGGAACCTGCCGGTTCTAAGCTCGCGCCGTCACCACGGCCGCTGCCGCCCCGGCGGACCTCCACCAGCCATCCGCCGCGGGCCGCCCGTTCCGCCTGACCCGAGCCGCTCACCATGACCGACGCCCGCTGGCGCTCCCGAGCGCTCGACCCCGGCGGCCCTGCCCACCTCCCCGCCCAAGGCGGCCCTGCCCACCTCCCCGCCCAAGGCGGCCCTGCCCACCTCCCCGCCCGAGGCGGCCGCGGCCGCAACGCCATCACCCGGGTGGTGGCCGCCGGGCGCGGCGATCTCGGCCCGCTGCTGCTGATCACGGCGGCCGTGCTGGTGGCCAACGCGGCGGTGCTGGCCCATGCGGTGAGCGTCAACCCCCTGGCCCTCGACGCCTGGCTCGGCGGAGGCGGCAACGGCGTGCTGCCCGGCTTGCCCTACATCGACCCCAACGCTGGCTTCGTCAACCAGGCCGTCGGCCATCTTGCCGCCGTCTCGTGGCTGCACGGCCATGTGCCGTGGTGGAACCCCTACGAAGGCATCGGCACCCCGCTGGTCGGGGAGATGCAGAACGCGGCGCTGTTCCCGCTGGTGCTGCTGCTGCGGGCCAGCTGGGGCCTGGAGGCGCTGCACCTGGTGGTGGAGATCGGCACTGGCATCGGCACCTACCTGCTGCTGCGCCGCCTGGCGGTGGGCCGAGGACCTGCGGTGGCCGGCGGGGTGGCCTTCGGCCTGTGCGGCACCTTCGCCTGGTTCGCCGACAACCCCGGCACACCGGTGCTGCTGCTGCCGCTGCTGCTGCTGGCGGTGGAGCGGGCCACCGACGCCGCCAGCGGCGGTCGACGCCGGGGGTGGCTGCTGCTGCCGGTGGCGCTGGCCCTGTCGGTGGTGGCCGGCTTCCCCGAGACGGCCTTCATCGACCTGCTGCTGGTGGCCGTGTGGGCGCTGGCCCGCCTGGTGTCGCTGCCCCCGGCGGCGCGGATCCGGCTGGTGGGAAAGCTGGCTGCCGGCGGGGCCCTCGGCGCCGCCCTGGCCGCGCCAGCCATCGTCGCCTTCGCCGACTTCCTGCACGGCGCCAACATCGGTGGCCACGCCGGTGGCTTCGCCACCGCCCACGTGCCCGCACCCGGCCTGGCCCAGCTGCTGCTGCCCTACGATCTCGGACCGATCTTCGCCTTCCACTCGGTGGGCGCCACCGACACCATCACCGCCGTCTGGAGCAATGTCGGTGGCTACGTCGGCGCCACCGTCTTCCTGTTCGCCTTGATCGGCGTGGTGGGCCGGCGCCAGCGGCCCCTGCGGCTGGCGCTCGGGGCGTGGGTGGTGCTGTGCCTGGCCCGCACCTACGGGCTGCACCCGGTCGTCGCGGTGTTCGCCCACCTGCCTGGCATCCGCTCCACCGCCTTCTACCGCTACGACAACCCGGCGTGGGATCTGGCCCTGGTGGTGCTGGCCGCCTTCGGCATGGACGACATCCGCCGGCGCCTGGTCAGACCGGCGGTGGTCGCCGGCGCCGCCGTCGTCGCCGTGGCGGCCCTCGCCGCCTCGGCCGCGGCCGCCTCCGGTCTGCTGGGCGGAGCGGTGGCCGCCGGCACCACACCCGCCGCCAGCCCGGCCCACCAGCAGCTGTACCCGCTGGTCAGCGCGGTGGCTGCCGCGGTCCTGCTCGTCGCTGGCGCCGGCGCCGCCCTGGCCCACCTGCGGCGCCGTCCCGGCGTCGACGTCCGCCGGCGGTCGCAACGGCACCCGGGGCCGGCTGGCGGGCGGCTGGTGGCGGTCATGGCCGCCGTGGTCGCCGTGGAGGCGGTGGGCCTGGCCGGCTTCACCTTCCTGTCGGCACCGCCGCCGGCTCCGGTGCACCAGGGCCCCGTGCGGTTCCTCGCCAGCCACCTGGGCATCCACCGCTTCGCCACCTTGGGGCCGATCCAGCCCAACTACGGCTCCTACTTCGGCTTGGCCGAGCTCGACATGAACGACCTGCCGTTCCCCAACAGCTTCCAGACGCTGATCCACGACCGGCTGGCACCCAACAGCCCCGACCTGTCGTTCACCGGGGTCAGCCTCGTCGACCCGGCCGGGCCGAGCCCGGCCCAGGAGCTGAGCGCCCACCTCGCCGCCTACGAGAGCCTCGGCGTGAGCTACGTGGTGGTGCCGGCCAGCAGCACCGACGTGGTGGGCAGGCCGTTCCCGTCACCAGGGACGCCCCCGTGGCCGGCGGGACCCCGACCCGTCTACCGCGACCCGGTGGCCGTCATCTACCAGCTTCCCCATCCGGCTCCCGCCATGTCCCTGCAGGGAGCCCCGGCCGGCTGCCGGACCAGGGTCGCCAGCTGGGACACGGTGGAGGTGTCGTGCCCCACGCCGTCGGTCTTGGTGCGACGGGTGCTGGCCGCGCCGGGCTGGACGGCGACGGTGCGCCCGGCGCGGGGACCGGCCACCACTCGGCCCGTCGTCGCCGACCCGCGCGTGCCCGGCGCCGCTCTGCAGATGGTTGCGCTGCCGGCCGGCAGGTTGACGGTGCACTTCACCTACCTGCCCCGCCACGAGACGGCCGCGCTGGCTGTGGCCGCCATGGCCCTGGCCGTGCTGCTCGGGCTGGTGGCGCTGGCGGCCCGAGAAGCCCACCCGGCCAGCGCCGGGGCCGTCACCGGCGGCCGGCCCGACGACCCCGCCGGCGCCCACCGGCCCGACGACCCCACCAGCGCCGGGCGAGCGACGGGGGCCCGGTGGACCCGCCGGACCCGCCGGCAGCACCCAGGTAGCCTGTCGGCGTTGACCGAGGTTCGGAGGACCGATGCTGGTGGCGCGGCGCCACGTCGACGACAGACGCCTTCGGGCTGAGGCACCCGCAGGGCGAGGCGTGCGACCCGCGGACCACCAGCAGCGTCGCCGCGCCGGCGACCTCGAAGAGCGCGGCGCCGGGGTGTGTGTCGTCATCCCCGCCTACAACGAGGCGCGGTCGGTGGCAGCCGTGGTCGGCTCCGTCTACCGGGCTCTCCCCGAAGCACGGGTGGTGGTCGTCGACGACGGCTCCAGCGACAGCACCGCCGCCCAGGCCGCGGCGGCCGGCGCCGCCGTCATCTCGCTGCCGGTGAACCTCGGGATCGGCGGCGCCGTCCAGGCCGGCTTCCGCTACGCGCTGCGCCACGGCTTCGCCGTGGCCATGCAGGTCGACGGAGACGGGCAGCACGACCCGGCCGAGGCCGGGCTGCTGCTGGAGCCGATCCGGGCCGGCACGGCCGACCTGACCGTCGGGTCGCGCTGGCTCGGGCGCGGCGACTACGACGCGCCCCGGGGACGGCGACTCGGCATGAAGATCCTCTCCGCGATGGTGGCCCGCCGGACGGGCCAGGCCTTCACCGACACCACGTCGGGGTTCCGGGCCGTGGGCGGCCCCGGCATCGCCCTGTTCGCCCACCAGTATCCGGTGGACTTCCCCGAGGTCGAGGCGCTGGTGCTGGCCAGTCGACACGGGCTGCGCCTGCAGGAGGTGCCGGTGCGCATGGAAGCCCGCCGGCACGGCCGCTCCAGCATCACCGGCACGCGGTCGCTGTACTACATGGCCCGCGTGTGCCTGTTCCTGCTCGTCGACAGCCTGGGAAGGAGCACCCGCTCATGACCCGCGCCTGGGTGATGGCCACCGTCGTCAGCGTCGGCTTCCTCGTGCTGGTGGTCCGGGCGGTGCGCCGGCGCCGGCTGGGTGAGGAGGCCGCCGTGCTGTGGTTGTGCGTCAGCGCCGCCATGGTGGTGCTGAGCGCCACCCTGCCCTTGCACGTCCTCGACCGGCTGTCCCACCTGGTCGGCATCGCCTATCCACCGGACCTGCTGCTGCTGCTGGCTGTGCTGTTCCTGGTGGGGCTGCTGTTCCACCAGACCCTCAGCCTGGCCAAGCTGCGGGACCGCCACACCACCCTGGTCCAGGAGCTCGGCATCCTGGCCGCCTCCGCGGCCCACCCCCCGGTGGAGACGGCGGCCGACGCGACCCGCGCCGAGGGCCGTCCGTGACCGGCGTCGCGCTCCCGCCGGCCGAGGACGGCCGGTGAGGGGCGCCGCCCCCGACGCCGACCCGGGCTCCGGAGGCGATACCGGCCCGCTGTGGCCGGCGCTGCTGTGGGAGGTCGACCAGCTGGCCCTGGCCCTCTCTCCCAGGCTGCAGCTGCAGCCAGAGGCACCTCCGGAGCCGGGCTACGTGGCCGACGCCCACCACGACACCGCCGGCTACCGCCGCTGGATCGGCGAGCGAGTCCGGGTCGGTCTGGAACCGCCGTCGCCGTCGGCGCCCGGCGCCCGGTTCGTGCCCAGCGACGACCGGCCCGAGCCGACGTGGGCCGACGCCCCCGACACCGGTCCGGTGGTGTCGATCCTGTGCCCGGTCTACCGACCCCAGCCGTGGTATCTGCGGCGTTGCCTGGACTCGGTGCTGGCCCAGACCTACCGGCACTGGCAGCTGTGCCTGTGCGACGACGCGTCGTGTGATCCCGAGACGACGGCCATCCTGGAGGAGTACGCGGCGGCCGACGACCGCATCGTGGTGACCGCCCACCACGACAACGGCGGCATCTCGCGGGCCACCAACACCGCCTTGGAGCTGGCCGCCGGCGCCTGGACGGCGCTGCTCGACCACGACGACGAGCTGGCCCCTCAGGCGCTGGCCCGGATGGTGTCGGCCATCGAGGCCCATCCCGACGCCGACATCGTCTACTCCGACGAGGACAAGTTCGCGGCCGAAGACGGGCTGCGCTTCGCTCCGCTGTTCAAGCCCGGGTGGTCCCCGGACCTGCTCTTGTCGTACCCGTACCTCGGCCACCTGCTGCTGGTGCGCACCGAGCTGCTGCGCGAGCTGGGTGGTCTGCGGCCGGAGTTCGACGGCAGCCAGGACTACGACCTGATGCTGCGCGCCACAGAGCGCAGCGCCGGCGTGGTCCACGTTCCCGAGGTGCTGTACCACTGGCGCATCATCCCCGGGTCGGCCGCTGGCGACCCCGACGCCAAGCCCTGGGCCCGCCAGGCCAGCCGGCGGGTGCTCGAAGAGGCGCTGCGCCGCCGGGGGGAGGACGCCTGGGTCGAAGACGGCCCGATGCTCGGGATCTACCATGTGCGCCGGCGGGTCACCGGCGCCCACCGGGTCAGCATCGTCGTTCCGTTCCGCGACCAGGCCCGGCTGCTGCGCACCTGCGTCGACACCTTGTCGGCCGAGCCGGGCTGGGACGACGTCGAGCTCGTCCTCATCGACAACGACTCGCAGGAGCCCGAGACGGCCGCCTTGCTGCAACGCCTGGCCGCCCGACACGACGTGGCCTTGGCCGAGCATCCCGGCGAATTCAACTGGTCGGCCATCAACAACGCGGCGGTCAAGGCCAGCAGCGGCGACATGCTGCTGTTCATGAACAACGACATCGAGGCCCGTCGACCCGGCTGGCTGCGGGCCATGCTCGAGCACGCCCAGCGGCCCCGGGTCGGCGCCGTCGGCGCCCGCCTGCTCTATCCGAGCGGCCGGCTCCAGCACGGCGGGGTGGTGCTCGGCATCGGCGGCATCGCCGGTCACATCATGAACTACCTGCCCCGCGGCGAGGCCGGCCACCTCAACCATGCCGTGGTGATCCGCAACTACACGGCGGTCACCGCGGCCTGCCTGCTGTGCCGCCGCGACGTGTACGAGGAGGTCGGCGGGTTCGACGAGCAGCTGGCCGTGGCCTTCAACGACGTGGACTTCTGCCTGCGGGTCGGCGACGCCGGCTACGACATCGTCTACACCCCGCTGGCCGAGCTCATCCACCACGAGTCCTACACACGCGGCTTCACCGGCTTCTACGCTGACTACCGGGTGTTCTTGGACCGCTGGTTCGAACGCCTGCGCCGCGGCGACCCCCTGTACAACGCCAACCTGAGCCGGATAGACCCGCGCTGCGTGTTGCGGCCCCTGCACGAGGACGAGGAATGGGACGGCATCCTGTCGAGACTGATGAACTGGTGAGGCAGCTGCGGCTCGCCGCCGAGCGGAGCTGGGAGCCGCCCATCCCCGGGCCGCTGTCGCGGCCTGCCCCGTCGGAGCGGATGCGGGCGCATCCGGGCCTCGACTACGCCCACCACCACTGGACGCTGCCGGACCAGCCGCCGCCGACAGGCACCGACGTCAAGGGCCGGGTGCGGATGCTGGCGGGTCGGGCCGTGTTCGGCATCTTCTCCGACTACCTCGGCAAAGAGCGCGAGCTGGTGAGCAGCCTGGTCCGTCTGGGCGACGCCCTCGCCATCCGCTGCGACGAGCTGACGGCGCAGCTCGAGGGGCTGCGCAACGAGCTCGACGAGCGGACACGGACCCGCGCCGCGGCCGACGCCGAGCTAGCCGGGGTGGTCGACGGGTTGCGCCGCCAGCTGGCCGACCTCGAGACCCGGCTGCATCAGACGGCCGGCGACCACCGACCCGGCCCCGAGACGGCCGGCGACCACCGACCCGGCCCCGAGACAGCCGGCGACCACCGACCCGGCCCCGAGACAGCCGGCGACCACCGACCCGGCCCCGAGACGGCCGGCGACGACAACGGCCGGCATTCCCACGACAACGGCGCCGGCCGATGAGGGTGGTGACGGTGGACAGGGGCGCTGACCGTCGGTGAACAAGGCCAGCGAGGTCCTCGACGAGCTGGACACGACGTCGGGCAGCGTCCCACCTGAGGTGGTCGGATCGGTGATGGCCGGCCCCACCGCATCGGTGACGACCGGCCCCACTGCGGCGGATCCGGAACCAGGCTCCGAGCCACGCCGGCCACGGGTGGTGGTGCTCACCATCCGCTGGGGCGACGACGAATTCGAACGCCGGGTGGTGACCCGGACCATCGCCGGCACCCTGGCCCTGCACGCCGACGTCGACGTGGTCACCGCCGAAGGGGACCATCCGGCCAGCGTGGCCGACAGCGTCTTCACCGTGCACCGCCTGGCCACCTTGTGGGACCCGCTTCTCGAGCTGCGGCGCGACCTGCTGCTGCAGGCCATGGCCCACGCCGGACCCGCCTCGGCGGTGCCCCCCGAGGCGGCGGCCTGGTTGGCCACGGTCGATGCCGGGCTGTGGGCCCGGGCCGAAGACCTGCTTCTCCAGCTGCGGCCCGACCTGGTGCTGGCCATCGGCCCCGGGGACGCAGCCGTGGTGCCGCTGCTCGAGCGGGCGGTTCCCGACGTGCCGGTGGTGGTGGTGGCCGAGGCCACCGACCAGGGCGAGCTGCGCAACCCGGGCGCCCAGGCGCTGCTTCGGCGAGCCGCGGCGGTGCTGGTGACCACCGACAGCGAGGCGGAGGCGGTGACGGCAGCCGGCCGGGGGGACCCGTCGGCACCTCCCGGCCCCGGCCCGGCCATGGCGGCGCCCATCCACAACGTCGGGCTGACGTTGCCCACCAGCTCGGCGGTGTGGCGCGAGCCCATCTCGCACCTGTCGGGGCGCCACTACGTGCTGGTGCAGTGCGACTCGCGGTCCGGCGGCAGCGACGTGCCCTGCCGGCGCGCCGTCAGCGCCCTGGCTGCCCGCTTCCCCGACAACCCCATCGCCGCCGTCTACCACCACCATCTCGAGATCTGGCACAACGACCGCTGCGAGCGCCTGCCGCCGATCACCAAGGTGACCGACCGGTGGCGGGCCATGGCCTGGGCCCGGGCCACCGTCGACCCCCAACCGGGCCGGCTGCTCGGCATCAACCTCGTCAATTCGCTGTCGTACGGCACCCCGGTGGTGGTGCCGGCCGAGGCGCGTGCCGTCGAGCACGCCCGCCTCGGCGGCGGCCTCTGGTACCGGGACGGGGCCGAGCTGCTGGCGGCGGTGGAGCTGCTGCTCACCCGCCCCGAGGTTCGCGCCCAGCTGAGCCGGTCGGGGTCGGACTACGCCTCGGCCCGCTTCAGCGGGCGCGACCGCTTCGTGGAGCGGGTCATGGCCAGCGTGGCCCCGTGGCTGGGTGTCGCCGGCCGGCGGCGGGCGCCGGCCGAGCAGCCCTGAGCCGGGCGCCGGCCGAGCAGCCCTGAGCCGGGCGCCGGCCGAGCAGCCGTGAGCCGGGCGCCGGCCAGGCACGGTACGGCGCACGCCTCGCGGGGAGCCGGGCGCCGAAGCTCACGCCGAGCGCAGGCTGGCGGCCAGGCCGTCGAGGATGTCGTCCTCGGACACCAGGCACCGCCGGCGGTCGAAGACCTCCATGACCGCGGCCAGCACCAGCGCCCCGCCCACGATGACGTCCTGGCGGCCGGCGACCATGCCCGGGAGGGCCAGCCGGTCGCGGGCCGTCACGGCGGCCAGTTCGGCCAGCCAGTGCTCCACCTGCTGCCGGGTCAGCACCGCATGGTGCAGCTTGCTGCGGTCGTAGTCCTCGATCCCCTGAGCCAAGGCAGCCAGGGTCGACACGGTGCCGGCCAAGCCGATGAGCGGGCCGGCGTCGCTCACCGGCGGCAGCCGACGCCGGGCGTCCTGCACCAGCGCCACCACCGCCGCCCGGGCCTCGGCCAGCTGGTCGGCCGGAGGCGGGTCGCGCCGCAGGTGGCGCTCGGTCAGCCGGACGCAGCCCACGTCCAGGGACACGGTGCTGACCGCCTCCGCCGCGCCGGGCCGGCCCGCGGCCAGCTCGGTGGAGCCGCCACCGATGTCGCAGACCAGCACCGACGGCAGCGCCGCCACCTCGGTCGGCAGGTGGGCGGTGGCTCCGGCGAAGGACAGGCGCGCCTCCTCGGCGCCGCTCAGCAGCTCCGGCCGCACCCCGGTGATCTTCTCGGCCGCGTCGAAGAAGTCGGCCGAATTGTCGGCGTCACGGGCGGCTGAGGTGGCCACCAGCCGAGCCCGGACCACCCCGTGCTCGTCCATCACCTGGCGGTACTCGCGCAGCACGGCCAGGGTCCGGTCGATGGCGTCGGGCGCCAGGCGCCGAGTGGCGTCCACCCCCTGGCCGAGCCGGGTGATCCGCATCAGGCGGCAGACCGGTCGGCCCGCCGCGTCCACCACCAGCAGGCGGGTGGAGTTCGTGCCGCAGTCGAGGGCGGCGACCGCATCCGTCGTCATGCCCCCCGCTCTAGCACACCGCCCGATGGGCTCCGGTCGGCGGCACAGCGGCACAGCCGCTCAGCGGTGCAGCCCGAGGCGTTGGGCCACCCAGCGCCCCACCGGGTCGTCACCACCGGCCAGGTACCAGGCCAGGTGGGCGTGGAGGCACTTCACCCCGACCCGGGTGCCGCCCACGCCTCCCGAGGGGACCGGGCCCCGGTGGTCGGGCGGCAGGGCCGCGTCGCGCTCGTTGGCGTAACGGCGGTGGGCGGCGGCCAGCTGGTCGGGGTCGACCTCGGCTTCGGCCTGGCGCACCCCGCCGTGGGACTCCAGGCGGCTCACCTGCTCGCGCAGGTGGGGATCCACCAGCCAGTAGCGGGTCGGCATCGGCCTGCCGGCGTGGAGCAGCGGGGCGTTGACGATCACCGCCGGAGTGCCGTCGGCCGCCCGGACCGCCACGGTGAAGTCGCCGGCCGGCGCCCGCCCCAGCAGGCGGGCCACGTCGGCCCGGTCCTGGTCGGCCCGGTCCACGTCGGCCCGGTCCACGTCGGCCCGGTCCTGGTCGGCCCGGTCCTGGTCGGCCCGGTCCTGGTCGGCCCGGTGTGGAGCCGGCCCGTCACCCACCGTCAGCGCCAGAACTCGAAGGTGCTGACCACCCGCTGCCAGAAGCTGTGGGCCGACGAGGTGCCCGGCACGGCCTGCGTGGCGCCGGTCGACCCGCCGGCCGGTGCCGGACCGAAACCGGTGGCGGCTCCGGCCGGGCCGGCGGCCGCCACCCCGGCGGCGGCGACGGCCGCCCCGCCGAGCAGCGCCTGGGAGCGGGTGGAGCCGGGCACGACGGGCGGCCCCGACAGCGGTACGTGGCCCGACAGGGCCGCCGACGACGGCGACGAGCCCGCCGTGGGCAGCACCGTGTAGGCCTTCTGTCCGGGCTGCACGAAGCCGAAGTCCGAGCGGGCCAGGCCGTCGATGGTAGGGCCGCTCGCCAGGTGGGCCGCCTCGGCGCTCAAGGCCCGGTTGTCGGCCCGCAGGGCGGCCACCTGGGCCGAGGTGGTGGTGAGCTGGTGGCGCTGGCTGAGCAGCGTCCGCACCGGGAAGTTGGTGACCAGCACCAGCACGGCGAACAGTGCCGCCGCGGCCAGCGCCAGCCGGCTGCGACGGTGCTGTTGCCGCCGGCGTCGCTCGGCCCGGCCCGACGCCGGGGTGGTTGTGGCGCCGGCCCGGCTGGGACGGACGGCCAGCCCGAAGCGGCGGGGGCCACCCGAGGTGGACGCCGAGCGGCGGGGGCCACCCGAGGTGGACGCCGAGCGGCGGGGGCCACCCGAGGCCAGCCCAGGTCGGCGAGAGCCACCCCAGGCCAGCCCGAAGCGCACGGGGCGGTCGGCCGTCGGCGACAGCTGCCGGAGCTGGCCCCGACCGGCCGGCCGGCGAGCGGGCGTGGACCGCCGGCCGGTTCGCTCGGCGACGGCGGCCACGGCCGCCGTCGCGCCGCGCCGGATGGTCGCGCCGCGCCGGATGGCCGGACCGCGTCGGATGGCCGGACGGCGTCGGGTCCGGCTCATGGGCGGCGCCGCCGAGGGCTGGCCTGGCCCGTCCGACACCGGCTCACGTCGACGACCGGTGGCTCGAGGCGGGCGCCTGGTGGCTCGAGGCGAGCGCCTGGTGGCTCGAGGCGAGCGCCCGGCGGCCGAGGAAGGCCGCCGCGTCCTGAAGCTCCTCTTCGATGCGCAGCAGCTGGTTGTACTTGGCCACCCGGTCGGAGCGGGCCGGGGCGCCGGTCTTGATCTGCCCACAGTTGGTGGCGACGGCCAGGTCGGCGATGGTCGTGTCCTCCGTCTCGCCTGAGCGGTGGGAGATGACGCAACCGTAGGCGGCCCGTCCGGCCGCCCCCATGGTGTCGAGGGTTTCGGTGAGGGTGCCGATCTGGTTGACCTTCACCAGCACGGCGTTGGCCACCCCCGAGGCGATGCCGCGCTCCACCCGCTCCTGGTTGGTGACGAAGACGTCGTCGCCGACCAGCTGCACCCGCCGGCCGAGCAGGCCGGTGAGCGCCGCCCACCCGTCCCAGTCCTCTTCGGCCATGCCGTCTTCGAGCGACACGATCGGATACCGGTCGCACAGGTCGGCCCAGTAGCCGGCCAGCTCCTGCGGCGTCAGCCGCCGTCCCTCTCCGGCCAGCTCGTAGACGCCGTCGCGCCACAGCTCGGTGGTGGCCGGATCCAGGGCGATGGCGATCTCCTCGCCCGGCACCCGGCCCGCCGCAGTGATGGCCTCGACCAGGATCTGCACCGCGTCCTCGTTGTGGGGCAGGTCCGGGGCGAAGCCGCCTTCGTCGCCGACGGTGGTGGACAGCCCGCGGTCGTGGAGCACCTTGGCCAGGGCGTGGTAGGTCTCGGCTCCCCACCGCAACGCCTCGGCGAAGGTGGCGGCGCCGACCGGCATGATCATGAACTCCTGGAAGTCGACCGAGTTGTCGGCGTGCACCCCGCCGTTGAGCACGTTCATCATCGGCACCGGAAGGACGTGGGCGTTGACGCCGCCGAGGTAGCGGTACAGGGGCAGCCCGGCTTCCTGGGCGGCGGCCCGGGCGACGGCCAGCGACACGCCGAGCAGGGCGTTGGCGCCCATCCGGCCCTTGTTCGGCGTCCCGTCGAGGTCGACCAGGGCCAGGTCGACGGCCCGCTGGTCGGTGGCCTCGAAGCCCTGGAGGGCGGCGTCGATGTCGCGGTTGACGTGCTCGACCGCCTGGAACACCCCCTTGCCTGCGTACCGGTCGCCGCCGTCGCGCAGCTCGACGGCTTCGAAGCTGCCGGTGGACGCCCCCGAGGGCACGATGGCACGGCCTGCCGCCCCCGAGTCGAGGTGTACCTCCACCTCCACGGTGGGGTTGCCCCGGGAGTCGAGGACCTCCCTGCCGACGATGTGCTCGATGGTGCTCATGGTGGGACCCCTGTGGTTGGTGTTGTCAAAGCTACCTGTTGAGGTCGGTGGGGGGATCGATCTGCCGCGGTGCTCCCCCCGGTACCGAACCGGCCGCGAGATGGCCTCCGGATCCCACCCCCGCCCCAGCCCCGGGATCCGGCCCCGGTCCTGGCGCCGGTGGTGCCTGCGGTGCGGCGGCCGGCGGCGCCCCCGCCGGTCGGCGCTCGAGGGCCTCGACCTCGGCCCGGAACCGCGTCGACGCCGTCCGCAGCGCCGACTCGGGGTCGACCCCGACCCGCCGGGCCGCGTCGGCCAGGGCGAACAGCGCCTCACCCACGGCGGCGATGGTGGCCGGGGCGGCCTCGAGGGTCTCACCCGACGCCGAGGGGGAGGCGGGCAGCCTGCCGGCGGCGGCGGCCACCTGGTGCAGGCGTCCGGCCAGGTCTGGCAGGGTGACGCCGATCGACTCGGCCTTGCGCTGCAGCTTGGCCGCCAGAGCCAGGGCGGGGAGCGCCGCCGGGATCCCCTCGAACACGCTGGTGCGGCCCTTCTCGGCCTGCTTCAGCACCTCCCAGCGGGCTGCCACCTGCTCGGGGGTGTGCGCCACGGCGTCTCCGAACACGTGGGGATGCCGGCCGACCAGCTTGTCGTGGACGCCGCGGGCCACGTCGGCCATGTCGAACCATCCCTCCTCGGCGGCCAGCACGGCGTGGAAGAAGACCTGGAAGAGCAGGTCGCCGAGCTCCTCCTGCAGGTGCTCCACCGCCTCGGGGGAGGCCCCGGGAGCGGTGCCGGAAGACCGCTGCGGCACCTGGGCCGGCCCGGGCATCCCCGCCAGCCCGGGCGCCGGCCCGGGCATCCCCGCCAGCCCGGGCGCCGGCCCGGGCATCCC
>JAJZNB010000125.1 GCA_021848085.1 Actinomycetes bacterium | reverse complement strand
CGCGGGGCGCTGGCCGAAGCGGCGGAGGAGAGGGCGGACGACATGGCCCTTCCATCCTGCCGCCCGACGCTGTGAGATGTCTGTGCACCACCCTGCCGTCAGCTGTGGGCCGTCGAGCGGTGGGCCCGTCGAGCGGTGGGCCGTCCAGCGGTGGGCCGTCCAGCGGTGGGCCGTCGAGCGGTGGGCCGTCCAGCGGTGGGCCGTCCAGCGGTGGGCCGTCCAGCGGTGGGCCGTCCAGCGGTGGGCCGTCCAGCGGTGGGCCGTCGAGCGGTGGGCCCGTCGAGCGGTGGGCCCGTCGAGCGGTGGGCCCGTCGAGCGGTGGGCTCAGCGGCGCGCCGTCAGCGTGGGGCGCTCGGTCTGGGGCCGGCCCCGGCGCCTCGGGACGCTCACGATCCGGCTGGCCGGCTGAAGCTACAGTGCGCCGAGCGGTGTGCCGTGTGGCCGGCTCCGGCACCGAACCAAGAGACAGCCCCGCCGGCGGGAGCAGCGAGGCGAGGGATCGGAGATGGCACAGCGGCTGCGCAGCGGGCACCACCGGTTGGACCGCATCCTGGGAGGCGGCCTGTGGACCGACTCGCTGACGCTGCTGACCGGAGCACCCGGCACCGGCAAGACGCTGCTGGCCCAGCAGTTCGTGTTCGCCAACGCCAGCCCCGAGCGGCCCGCCCTGTACGTGTCGACGGTGTCGGAGCCGATGGAGAAGATCCTGCGCTACGGGCGCTCGCTCAGCTTCTTCGACGACGAGGCGGTGGGCCGGTGGGTCTTCTACGAGGATCTCGGCAGCCTGCTCGACGAGCGGGGGCTGCCGGCCTTCGTGGAGCGCCTCGAGCAGGTGATGGCCGACACCCGCCCGGCGCTGATGATCATCGACAGCTTCAAGGCGCTGCACGCCTTCGCCCGTGAGGTGGGCGACTTCCGCTGGTTCCTCCACGACTTCGCCGGCCGGCTGGCCGCCTCGGAGGCCTGCTCGATCTGGGTCGGCGAGTACAGCGCCGCCGACATCGCCCGCGAGCCGGAGTTCGCCGTGGCCGACGCCATCCTTCAGCTTTCGACCACGATGACCAGCGAACGCGAGATCCGGGTGCTGCAGGTGCTGAAGCTGCGGGGCAGCGCCTTCCTGTCGGGCCAGCACGCCTATCGGCTGTCGGAGCGCGGCCTCGACGTCTTCCCCCGCCTGGCCGACATGGCCCTGCAGGAGCGCTACCCGCTGCAGACCGGCCGGGTGTCGTCGGGGATCCCGTCGCTCGACCCGATGCTCGGCGACGGCTACTGGCCCGGGGCGTCCACCTTGGTGGCCGGCCCGTCGGGGTCGGGCAAGACGGTGATGGGGCTGAGCTTCATCTTCGGCGGGGCGGCCAGCGGAGAGCGCGGGCTGATCGCCACCTTCCAGGAGAACCCCACACAGCTGGAGCGCACCGCTGCCGGCTTCGGCTGGTCGCTGGAGCATCCCAACGTGGACCTGATGTACCGGTCCTCGGTCGACCTCTACATCGACCAATGGGTCCACGAGCTGCTGGAGCGGGCCGAGCAGACCGGGGCCCAGCGCATCATGATCGACAGCCTGGGCGACCTCGCCTTCGCCTCCCCCGACCACGTCCGGTTCCGGGAGTACATCTACTCGCTGGTGCAGCGCTGCTCGCGCCAACAGATCAGCACCTTCATGACCATGGAGGTGCCCGAGCTGTTCCACCAGGTCCGCCTGTCGGAGACCGGCATCTCCAACATGTCGGACAACGTGGTGCTGCTGCAGTACCTGCGGGGCCGCTCCCGGGTGCGCCGGGCGGTGACCGTGCTCAAGACACGGGCCAGCCTGCACGAGCCGGAGATCCGCCAGTACACCATCGGCCCGGCCGGCATCGTCCTGGGCGACCCGTTCGAGGACAGCCAGCTTGTCGACTAGCCGAGCTCGGCCACCGTCCGGTCGCGGCGGCGCCGGGCCCGGTGGCGTCAGGGCTCGACCTGCACCACCACGGCGGCGACGTCGTCGCGCAGCTCGCCGTGGCTGTGGGTGCGCACCGCGGCGGTGACGGCGCCGACCACGCCCGGCGCGTCGAGCCCGGCGGTGCCGTGCAGCACCCGGCGCACGCCGTCGGTGCCGAACAGCCGGCCGCCGTGGCGGGCCTCGGTGACCCCGTCGGTGAAGAACACGATGGCGTCGCCGGCGGCCAGCTGCACCGTCTGCTCCCACAGCCGCACCTCGGGGAACACCCCGAGCAGGCTGCCAGGGGAGCCGACCTCCTCGACCGACCCGTCGTGGCGGCGCACCATGGGCGGCAGGTGCCCGGCGCAGCAGATCGACAGGCGCACCCCCTTCACGATCCGCACCAGGCGGGCGAAGGCGACGGTGCAGAAGCGCTCCCCGAGCGGATAGTCGACCAGGGCCTCGTTGACCCGGCGCAGCACGGCGGCCGGCTGCCGGTGGTCGCGGGCCACCGCCCGGATGGTGTGGCGAGCCGCCGCCGTGATGGCCGCCGCCTCCGGCCCCTTGCCGCACACGTCGCCGATGACCACCGCCCACTCGGCCCGGTCGAGGGGGAACACGTCGTAGAAGTCGCCGCCGACCTCGTTGCCGCGTCCCGACGCCAGGTAGGCCGACGCCAGCTCCAACCCGGGGATGTCGGGCATGGTCGGAGGCAGCAGGCTCTGCTGCAGGGTGCGGGCCAGGTGGTCACGCTCGGCCAGGCGCCGGCGGCCGCGCTGCAGCTCGCGCCGGGCCTGCTCGTAGAGCCGGCCGTTCTGCAGGGCGATGGCGGCGTAGCCGGCGATGCCCTCGAGCAGCCGGGCGTCGTCGGCCGAGAAGGCACCGGGTCGGGGGTGGCCGAAGAACAGCCCGCCGGTCACCATCCCGTCGCCGTCCACCACCGGCACGGCCAGCAGGCTGCGCAGGCCAGCTGCCACGGTGCCGTCGAGCAGCGGGCGGTAGGTCGGGTGGGCGCCGACGTCGTCGACGATGACGGTGCCTCCACCGGCCAGGGTGGGCTGCAGGAGCGGCAGGTCGCGCGGCACCACGAACCCGGCGCCGGCGCCGGTCTGGGGGGTGACGACCGTCAGCCGGCGTCCGGCGGATGGCGAGCCGGGGGAACCGGCGGCGGCTGTTGCCCGGTCCGCCGCCGGGCGGACGTTGAGCGCCCGGTCCGCCGCCGCCGGCCCCACCTCGGGCGCCTCGCCGTCGGACCCCTCGAAGGCGGCGTCC
>JAJZNB010000011.1:2687-3233 GCA_021848085.1 Actinomycetes bacterium | reverse complement strand
ATCTCCGACGACGAGGCCTGGTAGAAGCGGATGGTCGGGTCGACGATGCGGATGGCGTCGAGGAGGCGGGTGACGCCGAGGGCGGTCGTCTCGCCGGTCAGCACCGGCTGGCCCCACGAGGTCTGCACGAACGACTGGGCGGCCAGGTTGTAGACCTCGACCGGCCGGTACTCGCGCAGCAGGCCGATGAGCGACACCTCGTCGAGCAGGTCGCCGGGCACCAGGGTGATCTGGTCTTGGATGTGGGCGATGCGCTCGAAGGTGACCGTCGACGAGCGGCGGACCATGCCGACCACCTCGTAGCCCTGGGTGAGCAGGAACTCCGCCAGGTAGGACCCGTCCTGGCCGGTGATGCCGGTGATCAGCGCTCGCTTGGGCATGGGGCTCGCTTCGTCGTGGGTGGCTGGGGGGTGGCTGGACGCGGTCGGTGCCGGTCGGCTCAGCGGCCGCGCCACTGCGGCGGCCGCTTCTCGAGGAAGGCGGCGATGCCTTCGGCGGCATCCTCGGTCTGGTTGGTGATCGACAGCATGGCGTGGAGGTGGGCCA
>JAJZNB010000011.1:0-2677 GCA_021848085.1 Actinomycetes bacterium | reverse complement strand
TCCGATCTGGGCCAGAGCCTGGGGCGCCGCCATGTCCCATACAGCGTAGAACGCCTGGCGGCCGAGCTTCATCACCGCCGGCGACTTGGCGGCCAGGGTGGCAGCCAGCTCGTCGACGGCGGCGTCGAGCTGGTCGTGGGGCACCACCCGGGTGACGAAGCCGAGACGGGCCCCCTCCTCGGCGTCGACCACCCGTCCGGTGAGCATCAGCTCGAGCGCCTGCTTGGGCGGCATGGACCGCACCAGCGGCACGGTGATCATGTAGGGCCACAGACCGACGTTGATCTCCGGCGCCCCGAAGCGGGCCCGGTCGGAGGCGATGACCAGGTCGCAGGCCAGAGCCAGCCCGAAGCCGCCGGCCATGGACCAGCCCTGCACCCGGGCGATGGTCGGCTTGCCCAGGCCCCACATGGCCTCGAACAAGGCGGCCAGCTCGCCGCGGGCCAGGTGCACGTCGAGGAAGCCGTCGTCGGCGTCGTCACCATGGCTCATGCCGCCGAGATCGGCTCCCGAGCAGAAGGCGGCGTCGCCGGTGCCGGTCAGCACCACCACCCGGACGGCGTCGTCGTGGCGGGCGTCGGCCATGGCGGCCCGCAGCCCCCGGATCACCTCCCACGACATGGCGTTGCGCCGCTCGGGGCGGTCGATGGTGACCCGCAGCACCCCGTCGGCGAGGTGGCGGAGGACGGGGACGGGACGGTCGGCGTCGGACATGGTGGGGAACCTAGTCAGCACCGGCGCGGGGCCGCACCCAGGCGGCGGGCGAAGACGCCGGCCGCCGACCGCCTGGCTCGCCCGCCGCCAGACGCGACAGGCGGCCGGCCCGGATCCCCCCTGGGTTGGGGAACCGGACCGGCCGCCCGCGACCGGATGGGCCGGCCCGGCTGCCACGGCCCGGGGCCCAACGGCCCGGACGAGACGGCCCGGGCCGAACGCTCAGCTCAGCGACCGCCGGCCGCCGAGGCGTGGCTGTTGGCCTGGACGCTGCCAGCGCTGCCGGCCGAGCCGCTGGTGGCACCCGAGCTGCCACTGGTGCCCGACCCGCTGGTGCTTCCCGAGGCCGATCCCGAGGTGTGGCCGTAGGCCGGCACGCTCGACGGCGGGCCGGCCGGCGTGCTCGACGGCCGACCGCTCGACACGCTCGACGGCGGCCCGACCGGGGTGCTCGACGGCGGCCCGACCGGCGTGCCCGACGGGGCGTGGGAGGTGCCGGACGACTCGCCGGTGCTGCCGCTGGTCGCATGGTTGGTCGACGTGGAGCCGCTGGCGGAGGAGGCGTTGGCGCTGGCGGACGAGGAGCTGCCGCTCGACGACGTGGAGAGGACGCCAGCGCAGAAGGACGTGATGCTCGTGGCGCCGGCGGCCTTGGCGTCGGCCTGCAGGTTGGGCAGCGTCTTCTGGGTGCCGTTGGTGCTGGTGCCACCGCTGCCGCCGTTGCCGCCGCCGCCGGTCGTGGTGTGCTTCTGCTGCGCCATGTAGGCGGTGCACTGGCCGAAGGCGTCGGCCTTCTCCGCCGTCGGGTTGTGGCCGTGGGCGTTGGCGCTGCCCGAGCCGTGCGCCGAACCGGAGCCCGAGCTCGAACCCGAGTCGGTGGAGGCCGACACGTCGGTGCCGGCGCGGGTGCCGTGGCCGTGGGGGATGGAGATCCCGACGTGGGACAGGCCGCTGGCCAGGCTCGACTGCATGGCGGTGGGCAGGGTTCCGGTGGCGGCGGCGGCGACGCCGCCACCGGCCAGCACCATGCCGGCGGCGGCCGCGGCCGCCTTCACCGACAGCATCTTGGTCAGCATGCGATTCCTCCTGGTTGCAGTGGTGGTGGGCAGCCCAGGGGCCCGGGCGACGAAGGCGGCGACCACCTGCTGCTCCAGTGGAGAGCCGGGTGCGGCAGCCGGCGGGCGGGCGGCTCGGGTCAGAGCCGCCACCTCGGCGAAGCCCGGGGGGGCGTCGTCGGGGTGGATCGCTCCGGCAAGGAGCCGGTCGACCGTGCTGTCGTCGAGCGGGAACCTGTGCATCTCACCTCCTTCATCGCTGCCGGAGGTCACGGCGTTACACCTTCGGTGCTCCAGGTGCGCCGCAGGCGCCGCAGGGCCCGGTGCTGCGCCACCCGCACCGACCCGACGCTGCGGCCCAGCACCTGGGCCACCTGCTCGCTGCTCAGGCCGGCCACCACCCGCAGCAGCACCACCTCGGCCTGGTCGCCGGGCAGCTTGCGCACCAGCCGGGCCAGGGCCTCCTCCGAGGAGAGGGCGTCCACCACCCCCTCCGCCACGTCGGGCATCAGGCTGCCTGCCTCCGCCGCGGCGCGGCCGACCTCGAGACCGACGTCGAGGAAGCCGCCGGTGTCGTCGCCGAAGTCGAGTGGCACGGTGTCGAGGCGCCGGCCCCGGCGGCGGTAGTGATCGGCGATGCGCCGGCGGGCCACGGTGAACAGCCAGGCCCGGAAGTCGCCGATGTCGCCGGCCACCGAGGCGAAGCCGTCGGCGGCGGCCATCCAGGTGTCGGCCACCAGGTCCTCGGCCACGTCGGGGGCGCGGCGGCGGACGTAGAGCAGCAGCCCCGGATGGATCTGGCGGAACAGCTCGGCGATGGCGGCCTCGTCGCCGGCGCGCGCCGCCGCCAGCAGGTCAGCGCCGCCGGCCAAGCCGGGATCGTGGCCGGCGCCGTCGGCGTACCGATC
>JAJZNB010000258.1 GCA_021848085.1 Actinomycetes bacterium | reverse complement strand
TTCGACCCGGCCGAAGGTGTCGTCATCATGGCCGCCACCAACCGGCCCGACATCCTCGACCCGGCCCTGCTGCGACCTGGGCGCTTCGACCGCCAGATCGTGGTGCCGCTGCCGGACCTCGACGAGCGCCTGCCGATCCTGAAGGTGCACTGCAAGGACAAGCGGATGGCACCGGACGTCGATCTGGAGCTGGTGGCCCGCGGCACCCCCGGCATGAGCGGTGCCGACCTGGCCAACCTGGTCAACGAGGCGGCGCTGCACGCCGTGCGCCGCGGGTCGCAGCAGGTGGAGATGGCCGACTTCGAAGCCGCCCGCGACCGGGTGATGATGGGCCAGCGGCGTGAGTCGCTGGTCCTGTCGGAGGCAGAGAAGGAACGGGTCGCCTTCCACGAGGGTGGGCACGCCGTGCTGGCCTACGTGCTCGAGCACGCCGATCCTGTCCACAAGGTGACGATCCTGCCGACCGGCATGGCCTTGGGCGTCACCCAGCAGCTGCCGCTCGAGGAGCGCCACATCTACCCTCGTGAGGTCATCGAGGACTCCTTGGCGGTGCGCATGGGCGGCCGTGCCGCTGAGCTGCTGGTCTACGGCGACCTGTCCACCGGGGCCAGCAACGACCTGGTGGGCAACACCGAGCTGGCCCGCAAGATGGTGCGCGAGTGGGGCATGAGCGCCGAGCTGGGCCCGATGGCCTGGGGCTCTCAGGGCATGGTCTTCCTCGGTGAGGACCTCATGCACTCGCGTGACTACTCGGAGGACACGGCTCGGGTGGTGGACGCCGAGGTGGCCAAGATCCTGCGCCAGTCCGAGGAGCGGGCCCTCGAGCTGCTGAGCCGCCACCGCGGCGGGCTCGACGCGGTGGCCCGGGCGCTGCTCGAGCGCGAGACCCTCGACGGGGCCGAGGTGGCCCATCTCGTCGACACCGCCTACGGCCGGCCGGTGCACGAGCACCCCCGAGGCGTGGCCCAGTTCGTGCCGCCCGCCAACGGCGCGTCCCCCGGGGACCACGACAACGGACAGGAAGCCGACGGGTCACAGCCCGACCCGGCCGGCCAGCGCGGCGGCACCACCTCCGCCTGAGCCCGGCCAGGCGGCGGACCGACACCACCGCCGCCGCCTGCCGCCTGAGCCCGGCCAACCGGCGGACCGACACCACCACCGCCGCCGCCTGCCGCCTGAGGCCGGCCAACGGGCGGACGCCGCCTGAGGCGCCGGCCGCTGGGACGCCCGGCGCCTCCTCGACAGGAGCGGCCGGGTCAGCCGCCGGGCAGGGCCGGCACCACCACCACACCGGGGGCCGAGGCGGGCAGCGGGTCGAGCTCGACCGCCACCGGCCCGCTGGCGGTGACCAGCAGGGCCGTGGCCGGCGGGCGCACCGCCGGCCCGGCCAGCAGCAACGCCCCCGGCTGCAGCGTGCGGTGCAGCAGCCCGGCCACCGGGGTGGGGTGACCGGCGACCACCGTCGACACGGTCACCGACACCGCCTTGCCGGCCAGGTCGAGCACGGCCAGGCTCGAGGGCCCGGTCCCCGGCGGCGGCACCGCCGGCACCAGCCAGCGGCGGGAACCGGCTCCGGCCGTTCCCGCCGTCTCCCCGAGGTGCGGCTTGGGGGCCGACACCGGTGCCGTCACCTGCCGGCTCACCACCACCTTGACCCCGTGGGCCGCCGCCAGACGGACACCGAAGGCGGCCCCCACCGGTACCCGGGTCTGGCCCGACAAGGTCAGGGTGGCCGTGCCGCCGGCCGGCACGTGCACCGTGAAGGGCTCAGCGGTGCCCTGCTGCAGCTCCAGGGAGGCGGTGACCGTCGCCGGGCGGCGGCCGGGGTCGAAGACGTCGAACACGACCGTGCCGCCGGGCACCTGCGTCGTCTGGGGGAAGGCCCAGCGGCTCGCCGGGGTGGAGCCGAGCAGCAGCGACAACCCGTCGGCACCGGGCGCCGACGACTGCTGCAGCTCGCCGGCCACCACCGCCCCCGACAGCGCCGTCACCTTGGTCGCCACCGCCGGGTCGTCGAGGGCGTGATCGCCGAGGTTGACGGCGGTCACCGACCCCGGAGCCAGCGACATCTCCTGGTACTGCGAGGGCTGCAGCGTGCCCGACCTCGACGTCACCAAGGTGACGTCGGCGACGGCGGTGGTGGAGGTGGGGTTGAACAGGGTCAAGGTGGTGGTGGCGTTGGCCGTCGAAGCGTGGGCGAAGGTCCACGACATGGCGGTCGACGAGGCGCAGGGGGCGTCGGCCCAGCCCAGCGGGCCGGCCACCGACTCGCTCACCCCCACCCCGCCGCCGTCGAGGGCGACGGTGGCGGCCACGGTGGCGGCCTCAACCACCTGGGACGGCACCACCGACGCCTCGCCGCCGGCGGGCACGGTGATCGGCACCTGCTTGGCCGGGCCGGCACTGGGAACGGCAGTCAACGTCCCCGACACCGGGCGGTCGGTGGCGTTGGTCAGCAGGACGGTGGCCGGCGCCCCGCCCTTGGCTCCGGTACCCGACGGGCAGTACCACGACGTCGACTCGGCTCCGGCCCCGGCCAGCTGCGACGGCGCCGCCTCGGGGGCAGCGCCGGCCGCCCCCCGCGACACCACGTGGTCGACGATCCCTCCGGTGGCGACCACGGCGGCGAACAGCGCCAGCAGCGCGGCCCGGTGCGCGGTGGTCATGGGCGGGCGTCCCTGGCGCCGGCGGTGGCGGCCTCGGCGGCAGCCGGCGGGGTGTCAGCGCCGGCGGCGGACCCGGACGAAGCGGCCGGGGGGGTGTCAGCGGCGGCGGTGGACCCGGACGAAGCGGCCAACGCCGGGCGCCGCAGCCGGCGCAGCCACCGGTCACCGCCGGCCAGCAGCCCGAGCGCCACCAGCCACAGCACCAGCTCACCGACGATGGCCAAGCTGTGGAGCCACGAGCCACGCTGGCGCAGCGTGTAGACGCCGGCGGCGGTGACGGTGAAGCGGGTGGCGTAGCCGAAGGCGGTCGACGACGGCACGGGCCTCCCCTGGGCGTCCACCAGCTCCCAGCCGCCCGGCGGGCCCTGGGCGACCAGCACCTCCCCAGGACGGAGCGGGCCGCGGCCGACGCCGGAGTCGACCGAGCCCGGCAGCACCGCCTGCCAGCCCGACGGCAACCGGCTCGAGCCGGTGCTGGCCCCGGCGGTGGACCCGGTCGAGCCGGTGCCGACCCCAGCGGTGGACCCGGTCGAGCCGGTGCCGACCCCAGCGGTGGACCCGGTCGAGCCG
>JAJZNB010000213.1 GCA_021848085.1 Actinomycetes bacterium | reverse complement strand
TGCTCGTCGTGACGTCCTCGCTAGGGGGCTCGGGGAGTGATCCGAGCAGGACACCGAGGCGTCAGGGCGCCACGCTGGCCGAGGCAGTCGCCCAGGGTTGCCGGGGGTAGGGGCGTCAGGGCGCCAGGCTGGCTAAGGCGATCGCCCAGGGTTGCCGGGGGTAGGGACGGCGGGGGAGGCTGGCTGAGGCGATCGCCCGAGGGTGCCGAGGGGTACGGTGCCGGGGGTAGGGACGGCGGGGGTAGGGGCGCCGGGACTCGAGAGCGCCTGGTCGTACGGAAGCAGGGACACGGGGGTCTACGGTCCCGAGATGGCGAGGCTCCGAGCTCCCGAGGTCGCAGCGGTCCGCCTACTGCGCACGGCCGGTAGGTTCCGGACCGCTCGCCAGGCGGCGGCCGGTGAACCGGGGATCCGAGGTAGAGCCGGGCGGGGGTCCAGGAAGGCTGGCCGGGGTGAAGTCGTAGAGCCAACGAGTCAGGTCGGCTGGGGCGAGTGGCACGCTGATCAGGTACCCCTGAGCGCTGTCGCAGCCGAGATGGCGGAGGATCTGGTACGCCTCGGCGGTCTCGATCCCCTCGGCTGTCACCTCCAAGCCCAGGGTGTGGGCCAGGGTGATGGTAGAGGCGACGATGGCGTGGTCGGTCGGGTCGGTGGTGAGGCTGGCGGTGAAGGCCTTGTCGATCTTCAGCTGGTTGACCGGCAGGCTCTTCAGCCGCACGAGCGTCGAGGTGCCCACCCCGAAGTCGTCGAGGGACACCCCGACGCCGAGGTCGGCTAGCGGCTGGAGGAGGTGTGCCCGTTCGCTTTGGAGCTGGCTCAGTGCCTGGGACTCGGTCACCTCCAAGGTGAGAGCAGACGGGGCGAGCCCGTGGCGTCGCAAGAGCTGGCCGATCTGGGCGACGACCTCGCTGTCGCCCACCTGCTCCGGAGAGAGGTTGACGGACAACGTGAGCTCGAAGCCGGCCTGCTGCCACCGGGCCATCTGGGCGACGGCCGTCTCGAGCATCCAGCGAGTCAGGGGCCCGATCAAGCCGGACGCTTCGGCGATCGGGATGAACTGGTCGGGGCCGATGATCCCGTAGAGCGGATGCGTCCATCTTGACAGCGCCTCCACCCCGTTCACTCGTCCGGTGGCGAAGTCCACCGTCGGCTGGTAGGCGAGGCGCAGCTCCGAGGTGTCGATGGCCTGGCGCAAGGCGGCGACGAGCGACGGCCGGTCGACGCGGTCGCTGGGCCGGTCACTCTGGACCCGCACCCCGCCACCGGTCTGCTTGGCCCGGGACATGGCCAGGTCGGCCTGGCGCAAGAGGGTGTAGCGGTTCTCGCCGTGGAAGGGCGCCACGGCCACGCCGATGCTGGCGCGCAAGGCGATGGCCACCCCCGCCACCTCCGCCGGGGCGCGCACCGCGGTGTCGATCCGCTCGGCCACGGCGATGACGTCTGCCGGGGACGGAGCGCCGGGCAGGACCACGGCGAGCTCGTCGCCGCCGATACGCCCTACCGTGCCGTCGTCGCCGACCGCGCCCGACAGACGCCGGGCCAGCGTCTGCAGCGCCATGTCGCCCAGCTCGTGGCCCAGGCTGTCGTTCAGCTTCTTGAACCCGTCGAGGTCGACGATGAGCACCCCCACCACGCTCTGTGCCGGCCGGCCGGCCAGCGCCCGGTCCAGCTGGCTCGAGAACAGGGTGCGGTTCGCCAGCCCGGTGAGCCCGTCGTGGGAGGCCTGGTGCTGCACCAGGGCCATCTCGGCGTGGAGCTGGCCGAGCAGCTCGGTGCCGCGCAGGGCCATGGCCGTGGGCATGGCCAGCGTCTGGGCCAGGGCGACGTCGTTGGCGCCGAAGGTGATGTGGCTTGCTCCGCGCCGGTTGGCAGCTACCAGGGCCCACCGCCGGCTGCTCTCGGCCGGCAGGGGCACCGCCACCGCGTCCCGGAAGCCGCTCGCCTCGAGCGCGCCGGCCAGCTCGGGGTCGCCGGTGCCCCGGGGGGCCACCACCGGCTCGCGGGCTTCGAGGGCCAGCTCGGCCATGGGGTACGACCCTGCGGCGGGATGCGGGCCGAGGACACCGACAGCGAGGGTGTGACCGGTGGTGACACCACCCTCCGAGCGGACCAGTTGGACCAGATCGGCGTGGAACAGCGCCGCCGCCTCGCCCATGACGGTGGTCACCACCTCGGCCGTGTCGGTCAGCCCGGCCAGCGCGCGCTCGAAGCGGTGCAGCTGGTCCAGCTGGAGGTGCCGCGAGCGCAGCCGCCCGTAGGCGGCGTAGCCGGCCCCGGCCACCGCGGCCAGGGCGGCGAACAGCACCCCGCCGCTCCAGCCCAACCACAGCATGTACACGGCTGCCAAGCCCAGGCCACCCACGATGCCGACCTTGGGCACCACGGTGGTGCCCAGCTGGCGCCACCGTTCGAGGGCGAGCTGGCCGGTGGAGACGGCGATGACTGCCTCGATGCCGAGGAGGGTGACGAGCTCGGCGACCAGCACCGCTGCCGCAGCCGCGAGCCAGCCCCGGCTGCCGAGCACGGCGCCGTGGCCGAGCACCACCCGGAAGCAGGCGGCCGCGGTGCCTACGGCCAGGGCGTGCAGTGCGGTGTTGAAGAGCGCCTTGATGGCCGGGCGCCGGATCCACAGCGAGCGACCGAGCGTGCCCGCCGCCGCCGCCAGCAGCGCCGGTCCTGGCCCGGCGAACACGATGGCCGGCAGCAGCACAATGTCGCTCAGGTCGATGTTGTGGGATTGGCCGCGGGACTCGAGGCGGATGCCGGCGAAGTGGCCGGCGCCGAAGCCGACCGCCAGGAGCAGCCACGGCAGGCGGACCGGGGTGGGGAGAAGCGGCAGCTGGCGCAGCTCCAGCGCCCACAGGGCCGCCGCCGCCCCGGCCAGCACGGCGGTGAGCCCCCACACGACAGCGACGGGACGGAGCCCCTGCTGCCGGGAGCCGACGGGGGAAATCCCAGCCACGGGCCCCTCTCCCCTCTACAGTGGCGGCCACGGCACAAGCCGCGGCCTCCTCGTCGGGGGGCGGTCCGCCAGATGCTGGACAGAAAGGGCCGCGGGCATGGTGCGGTCACACTCTTTCATGGAGCTGGTCACCAGCGGCGGACCCGCCGGTGACGCAGCGATCGTCTGCGGTCCCGGGCCGCCCCGGCACTGTGGGCCGGGGCGGCCCGGTCGCGCTCCGCCGGCCGGGCCCGGGCCTCTCCTCTCGTTCTTCCGACGACGAAAGGAGGTGACCCATGG
>JAJZNB010000145.1 GCA_021848085.1 Actinomycetes bacterium | reverse complement strand
GCAGTTGACGACCTGCCAGCGGGTGAGGTCGATGGGGTTGTCGGTGGTGAGCTGCTCGTAGACCAGCGGGTCGGTCTTGCCGAAGCCCAAGGCGACGTAGCCGCCGTTGTTCTCGGGCTGCTTCTGCTTGATCAGGTCGGCTTCGAGGGTGACGCCGAGATGGTTGGCCTGGCCGGTGAGGTCGGCGGCCACGTGGTAGTCGGCTTCGGCCGTCTTGAAGGCCGGGTTGCGCAGGTAGGTCCACAGCACGGTGAACAGCCCGAGCCGGTGGGCCTCGGCGAAGGCGGCCGACACCTCGTGGAGCTGGCGGTCGCTGTGCTCGGAACCGAAGTAGATGGTGGCCCCCACCCCCACCGCGCCGAGGTCGGCCGCCTGGCGGACCGAGGCGAACATCACCTGGTCGTAGGTGTTGGGGTAGTGCAGGAGGTCGTTGTGGTTCAGCTTCACGATGAAGGGGATCTTGTGGGCGAAGCTGCGGGCCACCACCCCCAGGCCGCCGAGGGTGGTGGCGATGGCCGAGCATCCTCCTTCGATGGCCAGCCGGCACAGGTTGGCCGGGTCGAAGTAGGCCGGGTTCTTGGCGAAGCTGGCCGCCCCGGAGTGCTCGATGCCCTGGTCGACGGGCAGGATCGACAGGTAGCCGGTGCCGCCCAGGCGGCCGTGGGCGTAGACGGAGGCCAGGTTGCGGACCACCGGTACCGGCCGGTCGCTGTCGCGGAAGACCCGGTCGACGAAGTCGGAACCGGGCAAGGTGAGCTCGTCGCGGGTGATGCCCTTGCACTGGTGACCGAGCAGGGCCTGGGCCTCTGCGCCCAGCAGCGCTTCGATGTCGGTGGCCACGTTCGCCTCCTGAAGGGGTGGATGGGGGCGGGGGACGGGCCCCCGTCGGGATCGGGTGCGCCGGCCGCCCGGCGCTACGACCGGCGGGGCCGGGGCCACAGGCGCATCCTAGCGGAGCACCTGCGGCCACCCGTGGGGGCCGTCGGCCGGCGCTGGTCGCCGGCGGCCCTCAGCCGGTCAGGCTGAGGCCAGGGCCCGGCAGGCGATGTCGATGCCGGCGTCGTCGACGTCGTGGTGGGTCACCAGGCGCACCACCCCAGGGGCGATGGTGCCGCCCAGCACGCCGTGGCGGCGCAGGTGGTCGAGCAGCCCGTCGGGGTCGGGAGGCCGGAACACCACCATGTTGGTCCGCACCCGCTCCGGGTCGCAGCCGGCGTCGGGCCAGCGCTCGGCGACGGCGGTGGCCAGCCGTCGGGCGCGGCGGTGATCCTCGGGAAGCCGCTCGACCATGGTCCGCAAGGCGACCAGACCGGCGGCGGCCAGCACCCCGGCCTGGCGCATGCCGCCGCCGAGCCGGTGCCGCTCGTGGCGGGCGGCGGCGATCACGTCCTCGGGACCGGCCAGCAGCGACCCGACCGGGGCGCACAGCCCCTTGGAGAGACACGACATGACGGTGGTGACCTCCGCCGCGTAGAGGGCGGCGGCGATGCCGGTGGCGGCTTCGGCGTTGAACAGCCGTGCGCCGTCCATGTGCAGCGGCACGCCCCCGGCGGCCGCCCGCACCGTGCCCAGCTGGTGCAGCGACCAGGGTGTGCCACCCGAGGGCATGTGGGTGTTCTCGACGCACACCAGCCCCACCTCGGGCCAATGGTGGTGAGCGGCTCGCCGGGCCCAGCGCACGTCGTCGGGGTGCACCACGCCGTCGTCGTCGGGCACGGCGAAAGGCTGAGCTCCGGCCAAGGCGGCCATGGCGCCGACCTCATGGGCGACGACGTGCTGGTGGGCGCCGGCCACGACCAGGGTGCCGGGTCGGGCCAGGACCCGGATGGCGAGCTGGTTGGCCATCGTCCCTGACGGGACGAACACGGCGGCCGGCTTGCCGACCCGCTCGGCGTAGGCCTGCTGCAGCGCCTCGACGGTGGGGTCCTCGCCGTAGCCGTCGTCGCCGACCTCGGCCTCGGCCATGGCCCGGCGCATGTCGGAGGTGGGCCGGGTGACGGTGTCGCTGCGCAGGTCGACGGCGGCGGAAGGCACCGCAGCCAGGCTAACGAGCCCGCCTGGCTGCGCTGCGACCGCCGCGGGCCAGCTGGCCCAAGGTGACGACGGTGCCCCGGCCCGCGTCCCGGGCCGGCCGGGGAGGTGGGGGACCGAGGGCGGCCAGGCGGGCGGCGGCGTCGGCGGTGTCGGGATCGGCCTCCACCACCCGGGCGAACAGCTGGCGGGCCCGTGGCAGGTCACCGGCCCGCTCACACAGGTCGGCCAGCACGTACCACTGCCGCACGTGGCGCTCGCCGGGGTGGCGCAGATCCCGTCCGGCCCCGGCCCCGGCCAGGATGGCGATGGCGCCGCCCAGGTCGCCGCGCTCGGCCATGGAGGACACCAGCACCAGGCGGCCTTCGACCAGCACGTCCGCCGGCGGTGAGGCCTGACGAAGCCGGTCCCACAGCTCGGCCACCCGCCGGTGGTGGCCCTGGGCACGGGCGCAGTCCATGAGGACCGGCAGCTGGTCGACGTCTTCGCCACCGAGCTCGGTCGCCGCCGTCAGGTGCCGGGCCGCCTCGCGCCAGCGGCCCAGCCGGTAGCAGACCAGGCCGTGCAGCTCGCGGACGGTGGCCGACTCGGGGACCAGGTCGACGAGCTGGCGGGTGATGCGCAAGGCGTCGTGGTAGCGATCCCGCTCATAGGCGCCGGCGGCCGCCGCCAGCCGGTCAGCCAGCCTGGGCGCCGTGTCCTTGCCGACGGCCCCGACCAGCTCGGCGACGATCTCCTCGGGCAGGTCGGGGCCGGCCGGACCAGCCGCCGCGCCCGGGCGGGGAACCGTCCCGGCTGCCTCACCGACGCGACCGGAGCCGGATGCGGACCGCCGAGGGGTCGCGCCCGCCGCGCCCGGCGGCCGGCGGCGGGCGGCTCGGGCCGAGGCCGCCGGCGGCTCATCAGCTCCGGTCGGCCCGGCTGCACCCTCCTCGGGCTGCAGGATCCACACCTCTTCGACCGGCTCTGGCCGCTGGCGCGAGGCCGCCCACGCCGCTTGACGGCGGTCGGCGTCAGCACCGGACGGCTCGGACAGCACCCGGCTGCCGCGGCGAGCCACCGCGCCCCAGCGGCGGTCGGGCTCATGCGGGCCGGCCGGCCCGCCACCGCCACGCCGGGCCGGGTCCCCAGCCGAACGAGCACGCGTCGGCCCGCCACCGCCCCGCCGGGCCGGCCCGTCTCCGGAGCGGCCGGCGGATGCCCCGTCGTCGGCGC
>JAJZNB010000013.1 GCA_021848085.1 Actinomycetes bacterium | reverse complement strand
TGGCCCTGGTCGACCGGGTGCGCGAGGAGGGGGCCGGTGGCGACTTCTCGCCCGGGGCGGATCCCGGGCCGCCCGCTCAGCCCGGGCCGCCCGCTCAGCCCGGCTCGGCCGGTCAGCCCGCTCAGCCCGGCTCGCCCGGGCCGCCCGCTCAGCCCGGGCCGCCCGCTCAGCCCGGCTCGGCCGGTCAGCCCCACATGGCCCGCTGAGCTGACGGGGGCCGCCGGGGCGGGCGCCGCTCCGAGCACGCAGCGGGGACCGTCAGCTCGGATGGGACCTGGGGGTGAGCTCGTCGCCACCTCCGAGGTGGCCAGCGGGTGGCCAGCGGGTGGCCGGCGGTGGGTTCGGCGCCGGCCGGCGCGGCGGCCGCCCGCTCGGCCTCGGCCGGTGCTCCGGCCCGGCGGGGAGCTACCGTGCCATCGTGGAGCGCATCGACTACGACGAGCTCGGCCTCTTCCACGAGAACGCGGCGGAGGTCGGCCTCCCCTACGACGGGCCGCCGGTCGTGCGTCGCCAGCCGGTGGCGGTCGACGCCGAGCGGCAGCTGTCGAGCCTGGTGTGGGGGGAGGGCGAGCCGGAGCTGGTGCTGCTCCACGGCGGCGCCCAGAACGCCCACACCTGGGACACCGTGGCCTTGGCGTTGAGCCGGCCGCTGGTGGCCGTGGACCTGCCCGGCCACGGCCACTCCGACGGCGGCCGGGACGGCGACGGCATGGTCCACCTCGACGACGCCGCCGCCGACGTGGCCACGGTGGTGGAGGAGCTGGCCCCGCGGGCGGCGGCGGTGGTGGGCATGTCGCTGGGCGGGCTCACCGCCATCGCCCTGGCCGCCGCCCGCCCCGAGCTGGTGCGGCGCCTGGTGCTGGTGGACATCACGCCGGGGGTCACCGCCGAGAAGGCCCGGGCCATCACCAGCTTCGTCGACGGCCCCGAGCACTTCGACAGCTTCGAGGAGATCCTGGCCCGCACCATGGCCTTCAACCCCACCCGCTCCGAGTCGTCCCTGCGCCGCGGCATCCTCCACAACGCCGAGCAGCGCCCCGATGGCACCTGGGTCTGGCGCCACGCCCGCTTCCGCCGGCCCGGCCCCCGCCCGTCGCTCGACGCCAGTGCCTTGTGGGACCGCCTGGCGCAGGTGACGGCGCCGGTGATGCTGGTGCGCGGCACGCGCCCGCAGTCGGTGGTGGACGACGCCGACGAGGCGGAGCTGCGGCGGCGCCTGCCCGGCGCCCGGGTGGAGCACCTTGACGCCGGCCACAGCGTCCAAGGTGACCGTCCGGTGGAGCTGGCCGGGCTGCTGGCCGACTTCGTGGCCAGCTCCCCGGGTTGAGCCGGCCGGCGGCGGTGCGGGTGGTCAGCCTCGTCCCGTCGGTGACCGAGACCCTGCTGGCCTGGGGGGTGCAGCCGGTGGCCTGCACCCGCTTCTGCGACCAGCCGCAGCTGCGTCACGTCGGGGGCACCAAGGACCCCGACGTCGGCGCCATCGCGGCGCTGCGGCCCGACCTGGTGGTCCTCGACCGCGAGGAGAACCGCCGCCAGGACCACGACGCCCTGGTCGCCGCCGGGGTGCCGGTGCACGTCACCACGGTGCGCAGCTTCGGCGACCTCGACACCGAGCTGCAGGCCCTGGCCGACGCCGTCGGGCGCCGGTGGCGGCCCGCGGGGCAGCTGGTGCCGGCTGCCGCCTCGGGACCGGTTTCGGCGCGGCGGGCGGCCCCGGTGCGGCGGCGGGCGTTCGTGCCGATCTGGCGCCGGCCCTACATGGCGCTGGGGGAGCCGACCTACGGCTCCTCGCTGCTCGCCGAGCTGGGGGTGGCGAACGTCTACGCCGGCGACGGACCCTATCCCACCGTCACCCTGGCCGAGGCGGCCGGGCGGCGCCCCGACGTGGTCCTCGCCCCCAGCGAGCCCTACCCGTTCTCGACCCGCCAGCAGGCCGAGCTCGAGTCGGTGGCGCCCGTGGTGTTCGTCGACGGCCGCGACCTGTTCTGGTGGGGGGTGCGCACCCCGGCTGCCCTCGACCGGCTGGCTGGCCAGCTGGCCGGCGCGGCCGGGCGCGGCTAGCCCCGGCTGGGGCCGGCTGGGCTGGGCTGGGCTGGGCTGGGCTGGGCTGGGCTGGGCTTGGCTGGGCTGGGCTGGGCCAGGCGTGGGCTTCCCCGACGGCGAGCCCGGCACCCGGACACCTGGACTGGCTCGGCCCCGAAGAGTCGTGCTATATGTACCTATTGTCCTGTGAACCCGAGCGCTGCCGGCGCGTGAGCCCGGTCCCGACGCGATCCCATGAACCCCAAGTCCGTCCTCGACCGCTCCCGGCGCGGCGCCGACCGGGCCGGCGACACGCCGCCGGCGTCGGGCCGGGCTGACTCCGACGCCTCGCGCCGCCGCGCCGTCCCGCCGGGGCCCGGCACCGGTGCCGAACCCGACCCGATCGTCGACGCCGTGCTGAGCGCCAGCCGGGTGCTGGTGGCGGTGGCGGCCCGGTCGCTGGCCGGGCTGGCCGAGGAGGTGACGCTCACCCAGTACCGCTCGTTGGTGGTGCTGGCCTCCCAGGGCCCCTCGGCCATCACCTCGCTGGCCGAGGCGCTGGCGGTGACCCCGCCCACCGCCTCGCGGCTGTGTGAGCGGCTGGTTCGCAAGGGGCTGGTGCGGCGGCGGACCGACCCTCACGACCGGCGCCAGGTCCGGGTGACGCTGACTCCCGCCGGCCGGCGGCTGGTCGACGAGGTGACCGAGCGCCGGCGGGGAGAGATCGCCGACCTGTTGCGGCTGGTCCCGGCCGATGCCCGCCGCTCGGTGGTGGAGGGTCTGCAGCTGCTGAGCGAGGCGGCCGACGAGGTGCCCGAGCAGGACTGGTCGACGGGATGGGATCTGTGAGCGGCGGGCAGCTTCGACGAGCCGAAGGGGGCCGACCTGCCCGCTGACGACGACCGGCCCCCCGGCGACGGCGCCCCACGGGAGCAGCCGCCCACCCGGCCCGACAACCCCACCCGGCCCGCCGTGGTCCCCGCACCCCAGGCGGGGGCCGGCGCCGGGGCGGCCAAGGCCCGGCCGGCGACGCCGGTGCGCGCCACCGTGATGGCCGGGCGTCCTGGCTGGCGTCATCTGGCCAGCGCCTTCTCGGCCCGGATCAACTCCATGTCCTATCTGGTGCGGTGGCTCGTCCTGGCCACCGTCATCGGCTCCGTGGCCGGCGCGGGTGCCATCGTGTTCTACGAGGCGCTGCGGCTGGCCACCGACTTCTTCCTCAGGTTCTTGGCCGGCTACACGGTGCCGACGCCGGCCGGTGAGGGCAGCGCGGCGGGCTCCGCCCACTTCGTCCGCCCCTGGGCGATCCCGCTGGTGATGGTGCTCGGCGGTCTGCTGGCCGGCTTCCTGGTCTTCACCTGGGCGCCCGAAGCCGAGGGGCATGGCACCGACGCCGCCATCGACGCCGTGCACTACAACCCCCGCGGCATCCGGCTGCGGGCCGTGATCATCAAGATCATCGCCTCGGCCCTCACCATCGGCTCGGGCGGGTCCGGAGGCCGTGAGGGGCCCACCGCCCAGATCAGCGCCGGCTTCGGGTCGCTGCTGGCCCGGGTGCTCGACCTCTCCCCCGAAGACGGGCGCATCGCCGTGTCGGTCGGCATCGGCTCGGGCATCGGCGCCATCTTCAGCGCCCCGCTGGGCGGGGCGGTGCTGGCCGCCGACGTCGTCTACCGCGACGACTTCGAGTTCGCCGCCCTGATCCCGGGCCTGTTCGCCTCCATCGTCGCCTACGTGATCTTCGGTGCGGTCTTCGGCTACCACCCGCTGTTCGCCATGCCCGACTACCGCTTCCACCAGCCGATCCAGCTGCTGTGGTTCGCCCTGATCGGCGTGTTGGCCGGCGGCATCGGCCTGCTCTACTCCAAGAGCTTCTACGGCGCTGTCCGCCTGTCGAGCCGCCTCCCGTTCACCCGCAAGCTGCGTCCGGCGCTCGGCGCCCTGTGCGTGGGGCTGATCGCCCTGGTGCTCCCCCAGGTGCTCGGCACCGGATACGGCTGGGTGCAGAAGGCGCTGTCGGACCAGCTGCTGCACACCTCGCTGTGGATCATCCTGCTGCTGCCTCTGGCCCGCATCGCCGCCACCTCCTTGTCCATCGGCACCGGCGGCTCCGGCGGCGTGTTCGGCCCCGGCTTGGTGATCGGGGCCTTCACCGGCCTGGCCGTGTGGCGGGTGCTCGAGCCGATCGCCCCCGGTGTGGGCCACGACCCCGCCCCCTTCGTGGTGGTCGGCATGATGGCGGTGTTCGGCGGCATCTCCCGGGCGCCGCTGGCCGTCATCGTCATGGTGGCCCAGATGACCGGCAACGTCTCGGTCGTGGCGCCGGCCATGGTCGCCATCGCCCTGTCCACCTTCATCGTGATGCGGGCCGACGACAGCATCTACCGCTCGCAGCTGCGCACCCGGGCCGACTCGGGCGCCAGCCGGCTGCAGGCCGGCATGCCGCTGCTGTCGCTGGTCACCGTGGAGACGCTGGCCCAGCCGCCACGGGTGGTCATCGGTGACGCCACCTCGGGCGTCGACGCCCTGGCCGCGCTGCAGGCGGCGGGGGTGCCGGGGGCTCCCGTGGTCGACGAGCGTGGCCACTACCGCGGCACCATCAGCACCGACCGGCTGGTCCGGGCGGTCGCCAGCGACCCGAAGGTGGCGGCCGCCAGCGTCCTCGACGCCACCACCACCAGCATCCCCGGCACCGCCCGGCTCAGCGCGGCGCTCGAGTCGCTGACCCAGGCCGGCGGCGAGTGGGTCACGGTCACCTCCAACCGCCAGGTGGTCGGCATCTTGGCCATCGGCGACGTGGTGCGCGGCTACCGGCAGGCGCTGCTGGCCAACGCCAGCCAGATCCGCCAGGTGGCGCCCAACGCCGTCACCGTCGAGGAGCAGGTGGGTGCCGACGCCCCGGTGGTGGGGGTGCCGCTGGCCGAGGCGGGGCTGCCGCCGGGCTCCATCGTCATCTCGGTGCAGCGCGGCGACGAGATGCTGTTCGGTACCGGCACCACCGAGCTGCTCGAAGGAGATGTGGTCAGCGTGCTGGCCAACCCCACCACGGCCGAGGCCACCCGCCGCATGCTGCGGGGCAGCGCCGAACCGAAGCCGCCGATGGTCGAGCGCGGCAGCCAGCTGGTCTGATCGACCCGGCCCAGACGGCCGGCCCCGACCGACGTGCCGGTCGGCGCCCAGGGCCCTTCGACGGTCGGGGCGCCCTTCGATCGGCGGTGCCCGGGCTTCCCAACCCGGTCAGAAGCCTGGCCCGGTTCGGCCGGGCCCCGGTCAGAAGCCTGGCCCCGGTCGGCGGGCCCGGATGATGGCCGACGTGGCGTGCGGATGGACCTGGTGGGTGTCGGTGATCTCCACGTCGACGAAGCCTGCGTCGTGGAGGAGCTGGGCGTACTCGTCGCCTGTGAGCGCCCCGGCGATGCAGCCGGTCCACCGCTGCATGTCCTGCTTGGTGGCTGCGTCCATGTCGGGGTCGGCGATGACGTCGCTGATCGCGAGCCGCCCGTCCGGGCGCAGCACGCGTGCCGCCTCGCCGATGACGGCGGCCTTGTCCGGGGAGAGGTTGATGACGCAGTTCGAGATGATGACGTCGACCGATGCCTCCGGGAGGGGGATGTCCTCGATCTCCCCCTTCAGGAACTGCACGTTCGAGACCCCGGCCTCGGCCGCGTTGCGGCGGGCGAGCTCGAGCATCTCGTCGGTCATGTCGAGCCCGTAGGCCGTGCCGTTGGGCCCGACGCGTCGGGCCGAGAGGATCACGTCGATCCCCCCTCCGGAGCCGAGGTCGAGCACGACCTCGCCGGGATGCAGGTCGGCGACCATCGTCGGGTTGCCGCATCCGAGGGAAGCAGCTGCTGCGGCCTCGGGGACGTCGCCGAGCTGGGCGGTGCCATAGAGCGACGATCCGAACGTCGACTGCTGCTCGGGAGCACAGCACGACGGCGAACCCTGGCTGGCGGCGACCGCCAGCTCACCATAGCGACGACGAACGGACTCCCTGATCCCGTCCCTGTCCAACACGGTCACCTCCACACAACGTATCGACAGCTATCAATAGAATAGGCGGGCGAGCGACCATCGGCACGTCCCCGCGGCGCGGGGTGGGCGGCCGGGTGACGGTGGCGGCGAACCGCCGCCCGGGCTCGCGGCGACGGGGGCGCCACGTGGCGGAGGCGGCGAACCGCCGTCGTGGCTCGCCCAGCAAGGTGTCGGGCCAGCTCGGCGGCGAGGTGCGGTGGCCATGGTGGAGGTGCGGCCCGTCCGGGCGCGCATCGACGAGGAGAACCACCATGAGCAACACCACCACCTTGACCGGCAACCTGACCCGTGACCCGGAGATCCGCTACACCCGTGACGGGCAGGCCAGCACCACCTTCGGCGTCGCCGTCACCCGCCGCTGGCAGGCCCGCGGCGGCGACGCGTGGGAAGAGGCCACCTCGTTCTTCGACGTCATCTGCTGGCGCGACCTGGCCGAGAACGTGGCGATGAGCCTGGTGAAGGGCAGCCGCGTCATCGTGCACGGCCGGCTCGAGCAGCACACGTGGGAGACCGACGCCGGCGAGCGGCGCAGCCGGGTCGAGGTGACTGCCGAGGAGGTCGGGCCGTCGCTGCGCTTCGCCACCTGTGAGGTCACCCGCGTCGGACGCCGCGGCGCCGACACCGAGGCGCTGGACGGAAGCTCCGACCTGTCCGACACCACGGCCATCGGCACCGGCGTCTGACGGCCCTGGCCCGGGCCCGGCCCGGTCGACGGGCCGGGCCCGGCCGGTGCCGGCTCATGCCCGCCCCGCACTGGATCACGGCAGCCTGACCTCCGCGGTCGTCTGCGGCTTGCCCGGCGGGCTTCCATCCGTCCCGCCCGGCGGGTTCCATCCGGTGTGGCCCGCCCGGCGGATTCAGCCCGATCTGCCCGCCTGGCGGCTTCGGCCCGATCTCCCCGCCTGGCGGCTTCGGCCCGATCTCCCCGCCTGGTGGCTTCAGCCCGACCGGCGGGCGTCAGCCCGTCTGGCGGCCCAGCCTGTTCGCCTGCATCCCCCGGAGCCCGAGTCCCATGAGCACGTCCCGCCATCTCTCACCCGCCGCCGACCCCGCCGGGGCCGACGGGTCGTCCGAGCGCCCCACGGCGACCGCGGCCACGCCGGTGCGCTTCGCCGCCACGCTGACCTTGACCAAGCACGAGGCCTACGCCGCCTGCGAGGTCCTGGCCAGCGCCGAACGGGCCCTGGTGCGGGCCGGGCGGCCCGAGCCGGCCGCCGCCCTCGGCCAGCTGTTCGACCTGCTCGAGCAGCGGCTGGTGGCGTCGCCGGCCGGCGGGTGACGCCACCAGCCGGCCGGCGAGCACCCCCCCACCTCGCCCTGTGGCAGGATCGACCGGAACACCACGTGGGGAGGGGGAGACCCGATGTCCGGATGGAACCTGGCCGACGTCTGGGAGGCGGTGGCAGACGAGCTGCCCGACGCGCCGTCGCTGATCCACGGCACGCGACGCTCCGCCTGGTCCGAGGTCGACCAGCGCGCCGACGCGGTGGCGGCCTGGCTGCTGGGCTTGGGGGCTGCCGAGCAGGACAAGGTGGCCCAGTACCTCTACAACTGCCCCGAGTACCTCGAGTCCATGTTCGCCTGCTTCAAGGCGGGCCTGGTGCCGGTCAACACCAACTACCGCTATCGCGACGACGAGCTGCTGTACCTGTGGGACAACGCCGACGCCGTGGCCGTGGTGTTCCACGGCACCTTCACCGAGCGCATCGAGAAGCTGCGCTCCTCGCTGACCAAGATCCGCGGCTGGCTTTGGGTGGACGACGGGTCGGGCCCCTGCCCCAGCTGGGCCGACCCCTACGAGCAGGTGGCCGCCCAGCGTCCTGGCCGCCAGCGCGGCCCGTGGGGACGCGACGGCGACCATCTCTACATGCTCTACACCGGCGGCACCACCGGCCTGCCCAAGGGCGTCATGTGGCGCCAGGACGACCTCATCATGCTGCTCGGCGCCCTGCTCGGCGGCGGGCTGCCCGAAGAGCCCGACTACGACCTGCTGCGCCAGCACTTCACGGCGCCGGGCCCGGTCGGGCTGCCGGCCTGCCCGCTGATGCACGGCACCGGCGCCTTGGTGTCGATGAGCGTCTGGAGCCAGGGCGGCTCCATCGTCACCATGGTCGGACGCCACTACGACCCGGACGAGCTGCTCGACACCGTCGTCGCCGAGCACGTCAACGCCATCGCCCTGGTCGGCGACGCCTTCGCCAAGCCCATGCTGCGGGCCCTCGACGCCCACCCGGGTCGCTGGGACATCTCGAGCCTCGTCGCCATCACCTCCTCGGGCGTGATGTGGAGCGAGGAGACCAAGCAGGGTCTGCTGCGCCACCATCCGGGCATGGTGCTGGCCGACGCCTTCTCCTCCTCGGAGGCCCTGGGCATGGGCACCTCCATGTCCGGCGGGGCCAACGCGGCCAAGACCGCCCGGTTCCAGCTGGGGGAGACCGCCATCGTGCTCGGCGACGACGGCCGGCCGGTCACCCCCGGGTCGGGCGAGATCGGCCTGGTCGGGGTGGGGGGCCGGATCCCGCTCGGCTACTACAAGGACGAGGAGAAGACGGCCCGCACCTTCAAGGTGGTCGACGGCAAGCGCTACTCGTTCCCCGGCGACTACGCCACGGTCGAAGCCGACGGCACCATCACGCTGATGGGCCGCGGCTCGGTGTGCATCAACACCGGCGGGGAGAAGGTCTTCCCCGAAGAGGTCGAGGAAGCCCTCAAGGCCGAGCCCGGCGTCAACGACGCCGTGGTGGTCGGCATCCCCGACGACACCTGGGGGGAGGCGGTCACCGCGCTGGTGGAGCTGGTCCCCGGAGCGAAGCTCGGCGAGGCCGACCTGGTGGCGGCGGTGAAGCGGCGCCTGTCGGACTTCAAGGCCCCGAAGCACGTGGTGCTGGTCGACTCGGTGAGCCGGGCCCCCAACGGCAAGGTCGACTACCGGCGCTGCAAGGAGCTGGCCCAAGAGGCGGTGTCGGCCGCCGCCCCCTGACCGGCGACCCTCGACCCCGGTTCAGCGCTCGGCCGGGTCGAACTCGAGGGCCAGGGAGTTGATGCAGTACCGCATCCCGGTCGGTTCGGGTCCGTCGGAGAACAGGTGGCCGAGATGCCCGCCGCAGCGGGCGCAGACCACCTCGGTGCGCACCATCCCATGCGAGGTGTCGGGCCGCTCCTCGACCACCTTCTCCTCGAGCGCTCGGGTGAAGCTGGGCCAGCCCGACCCCGACTCGAACTTGTCGTCGCTGCGGAAGAGCGCCGCGCCGCATCCGGCGCAGCGGAACAGTCCGGGGTCGTGGACGTCGAGCAGCGCGCCGGTGAAGGCCGGCTCGGTCCCCCGCTCGCGCAGCACATGGAAGCGAGCCGGGTTGAGCTGCCGGCGCCACTCCTCCTCGCTCCAGTCGATCCTGTCGGCGTCGGGTGTCATCGCCGTCCTCCCGGTCCTCGGGCGGGTGGCAGCGGCGCCAGCCCGCAGCGGTGAGCCAACCACGACAAGCCAACCACAGCCAACCAGCTGGCGGGCCTTCACCCAGGATGGCCCGGGTCGACCGCGGCGTTGGTGGTGGCATTTGGGCGGGCCCAAGGCGTGGGGCCGCCGCTTTTCCCGGCTGGCCACCACCACCACCGCTTGGTATTCTGTCGATTGACGTTGAGTGAAAGTCTCTACGTTTGTGGGGGTGGGTCTGGAGGAGGGCTTCGGCACCTTCTCGTATGCGAAGGAGGGCCGTGACGGCCAGAATGCTCATAGATGGTGACTGGATCACCGCTGAAGGTGGGGGAATGTTCGAGACGGTCGACCCGGCGACGGGCGACGTCATCGACACGGTGCCCGAGGCATCCGCCGGTGATGTCGACGCGGCGGTCACCGCCGCCAAACGGGCCTTTGCCTCGTCGGAGTGGGCTGAGATGCTGCCGGCCACCCGGGCTCGACTGTTGTGGAAGATCGCCGATCTGCTCGAGGAGCATGCCGAGGAGCTGGCCCGGCTCGAGACGCGCGACCAGGGCCAGCCGTTCGGGATCAGCAGCACCATCTCGGTGCCCAACGCCGTCGAGCACTTCCGCTACTACGCGGGCTGGGCCACCAAGCTCCACGGCTCCACCGTTCCGCTGTCGATCCCGGGGGTCGACTACCGCAACTGGCGTGAGCCGCTCGGGGTGTGCGGCCTCATCACGCCGTGGAACTTCCCGCTCATGATCGCCGCCTGGAAGCTCGCCCCGGCGCTGGTGACCGGCAACACGGTGGTGGTCAAGCCGGCCGAGCAGACGCCGCTGTCGACGTTGCGCCTGGCCGAGCTGTGCGTGGAGGCGGGTGTGCCCCGCGGGGTGGTCAACGTGGTGACCGGCGGCCCGGCGGTGGGCCAGGCCCTGGTGCGGCATCCCGACGTGGCCAAGATCTCCTTCACCGGCTCCACCGAGGTGGGGCGCGAGATCGCCGGCGAGGCGGGGCGGCGCCTGGCCCGGGTGTCGCTCGAGCTAGGCGGCAAGGCACCGAGCATCATCACCCCCGACGTCGACATCGACGCCATCCTCGAAGGCAACATCATGGGAGGGCTGCTCAACTGCGGCCAGGTCTGCGCCGCCTACACCAGGTTCTATGTCGACGAGCCGCGGGCCGAGGAATTCGCCGGGAAGATCGCCGCGGTGGCGGCATCCATGCAGCTCGGCAACGGCCTCGACCCCTCCACCCAGCTCGGGCCGCTGGTCTCCCAAGAGCAGCTGCAGCGGGTGGACCGCTATGTGCAGCAAGGGACGAGCGAGGGCGCCACCCTGGTGACCGGCGGGCGTCGCAGTGGTGGTGCATTGGCCAACGGCTATTTCTTCGAACCCACCGTCTTCACCGACGTCGATGACACCATGACCATCGCCCGCGAAGAGATCTTCGGACCGGTGCTGAGCGTCATCCCCTATCGCGATGCCGATGACCTCGCCCGGCGGGCCAACGACACCGAATACGGGCTGGCCGCCGTCATCTGGTCGCGCGACATCGGCACGGCCAACCGCCTGGCCCACGACATCAAGGCCGGCACGGTGTGGATCAACCTTCCCCCCTTCCTCGACGCCGCCGCGCCGTGGGGCGGCATGAAGGCGTCGGGCGTGGGCCGGGAGATGGGCTGGGACGCCATCCTGTCCTACACCGAGACCAAGAGCGTGTGGACCAGCCTGGGCTGAGCCGCACCGGTCGCCGTCCGTCCCCCCGGGCCCGGGCCGTCCGAGGGGCGGACGGTCCGGGCCCGGGGAGCGGTGGCCTGCGCACGCTGTGGCGCCGTGGGTCGCCTCAGCGTGGCGGGGCGGATCGCATGGCGGGTGCTGGCCCACCGGCAGGTGCCGGTCTCATCCCAGGTGCCGGTCTCATCCCAGGTGCCGGTCTCATCCCAGGTGCCGGTCTCATCCCAGGTGCCGGTCTCACAGCAGGTGCCGGTCTCACAGCAGGTGCTGGGGCGCCTTGGGGGCGCCGTCGACGAAGCGCCGCAGCCGGAACGGTTGCAGGTCGTGGTGGCTGGTGCCGGTGGTGACCAGGTCGGCCACGATCCGGCCGACGGCCGGAGCGATGCCGAAGCCGTGGCCGCTCATGCCGCTGGCGACCACGACGCCGCCGCTGGGGCCGACGGTGTCGAGGATGGGCAGGGCGTCGGGGGTGGCGTCGATGGTGCCGGCCCAAGCGGTGGCCGGCTGCCAGCGCAGCGCCGGGAAGTGCTCGGCCATGGCGTCGAGAGCCTGCGCCACGTCGTCGTAGCGCATCTCCCCGTCGAGGTGGTCGTGGTGGCGCGCCCCGAGTGAACCCATCAGCTGGCGGGGCCGGATGCGCAGGTACTCGCGGTTCTTCCAGTACATCGGCACGGCCTGACGCACCTGCCGGGGTGACAGCAGCGCGGCCAGCGAGGCGGGGTCCACCACCAGGTCGCCGCGGCCGCCCGACGACACCAGCACCTGTCCGTTGGCCGTCTGGCGGAAGCCGACCCGTCCGGTCCACACGCAGGCGTCGGTCAGCTTGGGCATCGGCTCGGTCAGCGCCACCGTCTGGTCCACGAAGTGGACCGGCACCGGGTGGCCGAGCTGGCGCAGCAGGGCGCCCGAGCCGGTGCCGGCGGCGAGCACCACGGTGGGGGCGGCCACGAAGCCGCCGTCGGTGGCGACTCCGGCCACGGCGCCGCCGGCGGTGACGATCCGCCGGGCCCTCCGGCCGGTGTGGATGTCGACCTGCAGGTGCCCCAGCGCCCGGGTGTAGGCACCGACCGCCTTCACCGGGTTGGCCTGACCGTCGCTGGGGGTGAAGATGGCCAGCTCGTAGCGGGCGGTGAAGCCCGGCACCAGGGCGGTCACCTCGCCAGGGGTGGCGACACGGCTGTCGAGCCCGTAGGAGCGGGCCAGCTCGATCCAGCGGCGGTACTCGTCGACCCGCTGGGGCTGGTCGGTGAGGCGGAGGTTGCCGCCTTGGACCCACTCGATGTCGGCGCCGAGGCGGCCGGGGAGCTCCTGCCACATCTGGTTGGCCTCCATCATCACCGGCAGCTCCTCTTCGGCCCGGCCCTGCTGGCGGACGAAGCCCCAGTTGCGGCTGGACTGGCCGGCGCCGGGCTCGGCCCCGTCGAGGACGCACACCCGCAGCCGGCGGGCGGCCAGCTCGTAGGCCGCGGCCAGCCCGACGATGCCGGCGCCGACCACCACCACGTCGGGTCGTCGGGTCAGGCGTCTGGTGGCCTGGTCAACCTGGATGCCGCTCACCGTCGGTTCCTCCGTGTGCTGGGGGCCGGTCAGGCGTCGATGTACCGGGCCCGCTCCCAGTCGGTGACGGCGGTGCGCCACAGCGCCAGCTCGTGGCGGCCCAAGGCCACGAACACCTCGCGGAAGGCGCCGAGCAGCTCCCCGAGGAAGGTGTCGTGCTCGAGCAGCTCCAGGGCGGCGTCGAAGCTGGCCGGCAGCAGGGGAAGGTCGTGCCGGGCGTAGGCGTCGCCCGAGACCCGGCTCGGCGGGGTCAGCCGGCGCTTCACGCCGTCGAGACCGGCGGCGATGCAGGCGGCGATGATCAGGTACGGGTTGGCGTCGGCCGCGCCGGCGCGCCACTCCAGGCGGTTGGCCGCCCCGTGCCCGGCGATGACCCGGATCCCCACCGTGCGGTTGTCCATGCCCCAGCAGGCGTGCAGCGGGGCGAAGCTGTGGTCCTCGATGCGCTTGTAGGCGTTGATGGTCGGCGAGCCGAGGGCGGTGATGGCCGGCATGTGGGCCAGCAGGCCGGCCAGGTAGTGCCCCATCAGCCCGGTCTCGACGTCGGTGGGGGCGGTGCCGGCGAAGACGTTGGTGCCGCTGTCGACGTCGCCGAGCGACTGGTGGAGGTGGAAGCCCGATCCCGACTGCCCCGGCAGGGGCTTGGCCATGAACGTGGCGCGATATCCCATCTGCGCCGCGATCTCCTTCACCGCCATCTTGAAGCGCAAGGCGTCGTCGGCGGCATGCAGGGCATCGCCGTAGCGCATGTTCATCTCGACCTGGGCCGGGCCGTACTCGGTGTTGCAGGCTTCGATCACCACCCCCATGGCGGCGAGGTCGTCGCGCAGGCGGGCCATGAACGGCTCCAAGGTGGCGCCCCGGGTCAGGCTGTAGCAGTCGATGGTGTCGTAGAGGGGTTGACCGTCGGCGTCCAGGAGGTAGAACTCGAGCTCGGCTCCGACGTGGGGCTCAAAGCCCAACGACCGGGCTTCGGCCACCACGTCCTTCAGGATGCGGCGGGTGCTGACCGCCACCTGAGCCCCGTCGGGCTCCACGCAGTCGCAGATGACCGAGGCGGCGCCTGGATGCCACGGCACCGGCCGGAACGAGTCGAGGTCGGGCACCGCCACCATGTCGGGATAGCCGGTGTCGAAGTTGGTGTAGGAGATGTTCTGGATCACGTCGCACTGGCGGCTCCACACCAGCGCCGCGTTGGCCAGCTCGAAGCCGCGGAAGGCGGTGTCGAGGAAGTGGTTGGTCGGGATGCGCTTCCCCCGGGGCAGCCCCTGGGCGTCGGGAAAGACGCACTCGATGGTGCGGATCTCGTATTCCTTGCAGCGGGACTCCACATCGGCGATGTCCACCGTGTTCCCTCCCCAGGGTTGGTTCGTGTCGTGCGTGTCGTGCATGTCGTGCGTGTCGGTATCGGGCCTGGCGGTGTCGAGCCTGGGCCCGGCCAGCCCGGAGCTTCCGGTCCCCGGGCCGCCGGCCCGGTCGCCGCTACCAGCGGCCGTCTCGTCCGGGCACCCAGTCGGTGCCCGCCAGCGGCACGCGGGCCATGGCGGCCGCCTCGATGGTGAGCGCCCGCAGGTCCTCGGGCTCCAGACCGTGGACGTCGCCTTTGCCGCAGGCCTTGGCCAGCAGCGTCATCTCCATCACCATGGCGTTGATGAAGTTCTCCACCCGCTCGGCCGCCGCCTCCACCGCCAGGCGCTCCACCAGCTCTGGCTCCTGGGTGGCGATCCCCACCGGGCAGCGCCCGGTGTGGCAGTGGTGGCAGAAGCCCGGGGCGGTGCCCAAGGCGGTGTAGTCGTCGAGGTAGACCGGGGCGTTGCAGTTCAAGGCGATGAGGCCGGCCGTGCCGATGGCCACGGCGTCGGCCCCGAGGGCCAGGGCCTTGGCCGCGTCGGTGCCGCTGCGGATGCCGCCCGACACCACCAGGTTCACCTCGCCGTAGAGGCCGATCTCCTCGAGGGCCTCGCGGGCGGCGGCCACCGCGGCGATGGTGGGGACCCCGGTGTGGTCGAGCAGCAGCTCCGGCGAGGCGCCGGTGGCGCCCTCCATGCCGTCGACGACGATCACGTCGGCGCCGATCTTGGCTGCGATCTTCACGTCCTCGCGGACCCGGGTGGCCGGCATCTTCACGAAGATGGGCACCTGGTTGTCGGTGGCGATCCGCAGCTCCTCGAGCTTCACCTCCATGTCGTCGGCGCCGAGGAAGTCCGGGTGGCGCACGGCGGAGCGCTGGTCGATGTTCTTGGGCAGGGTGCGCATCTCCGCCACCCGGTCGGCCACCTTGGCTCCCGGGAGCAGGCCGCCGGTGCCCGGCTTGGCGCCTTGGCCGAGGGCGACCTCGATGGCGTCGGCCTGGCGCAGATGCTCCAGGTCGAGCATGTAGCGCGACGGGGTCATCTGGTAGACGAGCAGCGACGACTCCTCGCGCTCCTCGGTGAGCATGCCGCCCTCGCCGGTGCAGGTGCAGGTGCCGATGGCCGAGGCGGCCCGACCCAGCGCCGCCTTGGCGTTCCACGACAACGCACCGAAGGACATCGAGGTGATGTAGACCGGGACCGACAGCTCCAGCGGCTTGGCGCAGCCGTGGCGGGCGCCGAGGACGGTCTTGGTCTCACAGCGCTCCCGGTAGCCCTCTAGCGGCAGACGGGTCATGGCGGCCGGCAGGAAGACCAGGTCGTCGAGGCGAGGGATGGCGCGGTGCAGCGAGAAGCCGGTGATCCGGTAGCGGCCGAGGCTGGCCTTGGCCTGGATGTCGCCGATGGTGTAGCGGTCCCAGATCGGGCTCTCCCGCATGCTGCCGACCTCGGGTGCGGCCACCTCGGCTGCGGCCACCTCGGCTGCGGCCACCTCGGGTGTGGCGGCGTTGGAGGCGGCGGCGTCGGGGGTGGCGGCGTCGGGGGTGGCGGCGTCGGGGGCGGGGACGTCGGTGCTCATATGTTCCTCCAGATTCGGCCGTCGTGCTTGTCGAAGTACCAGAGGCGTCCTTCGGCCTCCACCTTGCGGAAGGGCTGGTCCGGCCACGACAGGCCGGCGGCGGCCAGGTCGCGCTGCAGCTCGGCGGTGTCGGCCTGGTCGAGGGGGCGTTCGATGGCGTCGGCGCCCAGGGAGCCGACGTCGCCCGAGACGAAGATCCTGCCCTCGTACATCGAGGCGCCGAGCCCGTCGCCGGCGCCGCCGAGCACGACGATCTTGCCGCGGTGGGCCATGAAGCCCGACAGGAACCCGACAGCCCCGGCCACGAAGACGTCGCCGCCCTTCATGGCGATGCCGGTGCGGGGTCCGCCGTCGCCGTGGATGACGATGGTGCCGCCGCGCATGCCGGCGCCGGCCGACCATGCCGTGGAGCCGTGCACCACGATCCGGCCAGCCGACATGGCCTCACCCACGCCCCACCCGGCGTTGCCGTGGACCACGATGCGGGCGCCGGCGTTGAAGCCGCCGCAGTAGTAGCCGACGCTCCCGAGGAAGTGGATCTCGCAGGCGCCGCCTTCCAGGCCGATGCCGAGGTTGTGGCGGGCCCGGGGGTTGTCGACCGCTACCGGCCGGGTGCCGCGGGCCAGCTGGCGCAGGGTGGTGTTCAGCTCGTAGACGTCGACGGTGTCGGCGTCGAGGTGGACGGCGTCGGGGGGGACGCCCGCCCACGCCACGGCGTCCGCACCGGCGGTGCCTGCCGACGCGGCGTCCGCCGGCACGGTGCCCGCCTCGACGGGGTCGACTTCGACGGTGCCCGCCGGCACGGTGTTGGAAACGGTGCTCATCGTGCTCCTGCCTCCACGGGTCGCGCCGCGGGTACGTCCCACACCACGACGGTTCCTTCTTTGACGTATCGGGTGACCAGCTCGGCGTCGAAGACCCTGCGCAGCGCCTGCTCCTCGGTGGCCAAGGCGATGGTCCCGTCGATCTGGCTGACCAGCAGCGGTTTGATGGCGAGGCGGTCGGCGGCGCAGCCGACGGCGCTGTCGGTCGACAGCAGGTAGGTGAACACGCCGTCGAGGGCGGTGATCGAACGCTCCAGGGCGTCGTGCAGCGACGAGCCGAGCGACAGCTGCTCGGCCACGTAGACGGCGATCAGCTCCGAGTCGTTGTCGGTCAGGAACGTCAGGTTCCGCTCGGTCATGAGCCGGCGCATCTTGTAGTAGTTGGTGAGCTGGCCGTTGTGGGTGATGGCGACGTCGAGGAACGGGCGGGCCCAGAACGGATGCGACAGCTCCACGTCGACGCTCGACTCGGTGGCCAGCCGCGAGTGGGCCATGCCATGGGTGCCGATGAACTCGTCGACCCCGTGGCGGGCCGACACCTCGTCGGCGGTGCCCACGTCCTTCACGATCTCGAGGCGCCGCCCCATGGAGTGGACGTTGACGCCCTCGGTGCGCTCGACGGCGTCGAGCAGCCCGGCGGGATCCCCCTCGAAAGCCACGGTCAGGCGCAAGAAGGTGCCGCCCGCACGGGCCCCTGCGGTGACCTGTGGCGCGCCCTCGAGGCGGGCGTCGACGAGCTTCATGTCACCGACCATGCCCGACAAGGCCTCGTCGGGGTCGATGCCGTCGGCGACCCGGGCCCGCACGATGATCCGGTCGTCGTCCGGCGTTTCGCCGTAGAGGGCGAAGCCGGTCGAGTCGGGACCGCGGTGCAGCATGGCTCCCTCGGTCACTCGGAGCAGGTGGCCGATGGGCCCGACGTGCTCCAGGATCAAACCGCATTGGCCGCACACGTCACGCCTCTCTTTCTTGCTGGTCGGGATGCAGCAGGCGCTCGCGCAAGGTGTCGGACGCCCGGCGGATGTGGGTCCGCAGCAGCGTCTCGACCTGCACCCCGTCACCGGCGGCGAAGGCTTCGACGATGGCCCGGTGCTCGCCCACCATGGCCCGGGTCGCCCCCACGCTGCGGGTGTAGTAGCGGAAGATCATGAACGCCGAGTTCTGGTCCCAGATGTCGCGCAGGTGCTGAGCCATGCGCCCGTTGGGGCAGGAGCGGATCAGCGACGTGTGGAGATCGAAATTGCCGTGGAAGGCGCCGTCGACGCTCTGGGGGTAGCGCTGCTCGTGGTCGCGTTGGATGGCCTTGATCCGGGCGATGTCCACGGCTTCGGCCGACTCGCAGGCCAGGCGGGCCGCCACCGGTTCGAGCACCTCGCGCAGCTGGTAGAGCTCGGCGATGTCGTGGAGGGTCAGCCCCCGGACGAACATGCCGCGGTTGGGCAGCGAGTACAGGAAGCCGTCGCGCTCCAGGCGCAGCAGGGCCTCGCGCAGCGGGGTCCGGCTGACGCCGAGGCTGGCGGCCAGCTGCTGCTGCAGCAGCCGGGTGTCGGGTCCCAGCTCGCCGTTGACGATGGCGGTCCGCAGCTGCAGGTAGACCTCGTTGATGAGCCGGGTGTCGGGCCGGGCGATCGGCTGGGGCATCGCTCGGCTCACAGGGTGCTCTGGGCCGGCTGGGACTCTGACAGGTCGAGGTCGGGGATGGCCTCGAGCGCCCGGGCGGTCACGCTGTGGTTCTGGTGCCGGAGGTTCCATGCCGTCAGCGCCGTGCCGACCGCCACCCAGCCGATGATGTAGAAGATCCACTGGTTGTCGGGGGCGGCCGCTTTGTAGACGCTGCCGAAGATGCCGCCGGCGGCCACGGCGAAGCCGAGGACGACGGCGATGGCCAGGCCGAGCGGGTTGGTGTGGTGCCGCAGGCCGCGGATCGCCCCCAGGGCGATGGTGGCGTACACCACGACCAGCCCCAGGCCGCCGAGGCCGACCACCCAGGCGAAGAAGGGGAAGTACTGCGGGGCGCCGTGCAGGGCGAACACGCCGTTGTCGAGGCGCACCAGCACCACGAAGGCGACCCCGAGGGCGACCTGGAAGGCGATGGCGTTGACCGGCGTTCCCCAGCGCTTGGAGACCGTGGCGAACGGGCCGGGGATGCGGCGGTCGCGGGCCATGGCGAACAGGCCGCGGGTGGAGGAGACGGCGGCGCCGACCCCGACGGCCATGATGTCGAGGATGACCACGATGTTGAGGAAGTCGAGCAGCACCGAGGTGCCGAAGTCGTTGGGGGCGCCCAAGGTGAACAGCGGCGCCGGGCTCGACATCCACTTCGTCATGTTGAGGCCGAAGCCGATGTCCTGGGCGTAGGCGGCGAGCACGTAGAAGGCTGTCACCACGCCCACCGAGCCGAGGATGGCGATGGGGATGGACCGCTTGGGGTTGGCCGTCTCCTCGCCGAGGTTGGCGGCCGACTCGAAGCCCACGAAGAGCAAGACGGCGTAGATGATGCCGAAGAAGATGCCGGTCCAGCCGTCGGACGACGATGCCGGGACGAACGGGCGGCCGGTGTTGCCGCCGTGTCCGCCCTGGGCGATGATCGAGATGAAGAAGCCGAGGACCAGCAGCGCGGACATCGACACCAGCAGCAGCTGGGCCTTGGTGGAGATCTTGACGCCGAAGTAGAGCAGGGCGAACAGCAGCGCGGCGTAGATGAGGTCGATCACCCAGTAGGGGACGTTGACGCCGTAGGACGACTGCAGGAAGCCCGAGGTGATGCCACCCACCAGCAGCACGATGGCCGCCGACAGCAGCAGGGTGCAGCCGTAGTAGAGCCAGCCGGCGACGAACCCCACCCGCTTGCCGAAGCCGTCGGTGACGTAGTCGTAGAGGGCCCCGGCGGCGTGGATCTTGCGGGAGTAGGCGGCGATGATCCACCCGAGCCCGCCGACCCCGACGGCGGCGATGATGATGGCGACCGGCGTGGCGATGCCTGCCCCCTTGCCGGCGGCGCCGGCTCCCACCACGAGCGGGATCAACAGGGCCGAGGAGAAGACCGGTCCCATGAACCCCGCGGACTGGGCGATGGCATCCACCACGGAGAGGTGATGCTCGCCAAGTTGCTGCGTTGAGCCGCGCGAAGCAGTACTTGCGTTACTCGCGTTATTTGCCACAGTCCGATCCCCCTTGCCCCCACGCACGATGCGCGTGCGAATCGAATCCTGAATGCAATTCTCCGTTACTAAGTTGGCAGTGTATAGATGGAGTCGCTCGGCGTCAAGGGTGTAGACAGATGTATCGTGCAGCCTCATCGGCGCAGGCCACCGCTGCCGGCCTGCGGTGGGCTAGTGGTCGACGATGTTGCGCCGGCTGGTGGCGTGGCGGGGCACCTCGGGCGCAGCACCACGGCCAGGGGGGGTGGCGCCCAGTGCGGTGGTGGGCGGGGCTCGTCTGCGAGCCGACCCGGGCCCGGCTCTTGGAGGTCCCTGGCGGGGTGTGGTCGTAGAGCCAGCGGGTCATGTCGACGGCTTCGAGCGGGGCGCTGATCAGATAGCCCTAGGCGGTGTCGCAGCCCAGGGCGTGCAACAGCCGATGATAGGTACCAGCCGTCTCGATGTCTCTTGCCGTCACGCGCAGGCCCAGGTTGTGGCCCAGCTCGATGGTAGATGCGACGATGGCGTGGTCGGTCGGGTCCACGCTCACGCGGGTGGTGAAGGACTTGTCGATCTTGAGCTGGTCGATGGGCGGGCTCTTGGGCCG
>JAJZNB010000044.1 GCA_021848085.1 Actinomycetes bacterium | reverse complement strand
CACGAGCTCGCGCTTGGGGTGCACGCGGGCGCGTCCACCGGGGATCGCGTCGGTGAGCAACGGGTCGACGAACGCCCGCTGGGCGTCGGTCAGGTCCGATGGGTACCTCGTGTGAGCCGACATGTCCCGACCGTGATGAGGACACCCTGGGCATCCTCCACCCGTTACACGGATGGCCTCGTCACCAGGCCAGGTGGTGGATGCCGCCGCCGACAACCGATCGGCCTCTCAAACACGTTCTCAGGCGCCGCCGCTGGTAGGCGAGACAGTCGGGCAGATCCTCGCCGTTCCGTCGCCAGCACCGACTCGCCGCCTCGACTCGACCCGCCGCTTCTCCCCGGCGATTCTCGCCGGCTGGACCCGCGACATGTGGCTGGTCTGCCGGGAGCTCCGCCGGGTCCGCCGACGTGGCGGCCTCGCCGCCGTCGTCATCGCCGAAGTTGCCTCCCGGGGCGTGATCTTCCCCTCGCTCCTGGTCTTGGCTGATGTGGCAGTCCAAGGCGGGCTGCAGGTGAACGAGGTGTCGATCGCCCGGCGACATGCCATCTCCGCCCAGCAGGCCCACCGCCACGGCAACCACCACCGGCAGGAAACCGTCGTCTGGCTCCGCCGAGAGACACAGCGGATGCCGGTCCAGCCCACCAGGCGGCGCCGCACCTAGCATGGCCAGCGGCCGGCCCAGCTGCCGAGGGTCGGCCGCAGAGGAAGGGGCGAGGCAGGTCATGGCGCAACATCGTCGGCCGGGCGCCGGATCGGTGCGCCGGCTGCCGTCGGGCCGGTGGCAGGCCCGACGCACCGAGGCGGACGGCACGGTCAGGTCGCTCGGCACGTGGCTGACCAAGGCCGAGGCGGACCGGGCGCTGGCCGCAGCAGAACTCGACGAGCTGGCCGGCGACCGGGTCCTCGATGACGGCGGGACGGTCGGCGAATGGGCGGATCGGTGGCTGGCGGAGGGCAGCCACCGGTGGAAGCCGTCGACGGCCAGGGGCAACGCCGTCAGCGTGACGAACCACGTGCTCCCCTACCTGGCGGCGGTCCGCATCAACCAGCTCGACCGTGCGGCGATCTTCGGCTGGCTCGACAAGCTGCGCACAGATCGAGACCTGTCACCCCGCACCGTGCACATGGCGGCCGCCAACCTGGCAGCCGTCCTGGAGACGGCCGTCGAGCACGGAGCACTGCGGGCCAACCCGGCCACACGTCTCAGGCTCCCCCGCCGCCGGGTCCGCCCACCGCGCTTCCTCACCATTGACCAGGTCGACCGCCTGGCCGACGAGATCGAACATCCCCCCCGACGGCTGGCGGGCCACGGCGCGACGACCATCGCCCCACCGAGCTATCCCGCCTATGGACTGCTCGTCCGCTTTGCCGCCTGGACTGGCCTGCGGCCCGCCGAGATAACAGCACTCCGCTGTGGGCAGGTAGACCTTGAGCGTCACGTCATCTACGTCCTCGGCGGCAGCCCCGAGGTCGCCGGCCGGATTGTCAATGGCACCACGAAGACCGACGCGACACGACGGGTGCCATATCCAGCGGCAATCGCTGGCCTGGTGGCGACACATGTCCGCCGGAGGGTGGCGACCTCGGGGCCCGATAGCTGGATGTTCGTCGGCGCCAGCGGCGGCCAGCACCGCCACAGCACCTTCTCTGCTCGCCACTTCCGCCCAGCCGCCGAGAGGGTCGGGCTGGTCGGGCTGATCTTCTACGACCTGCGCCACACCTTCGCGTCAACGATGATCGCCGCCGGCGTCCACCCGCGGGTGTTGCAGGAGCTGATGGGTCACAGCTCGATCGCTGTGACCATGAATGTCTACGGCCACCTCTTCCCCGGCGTGGCTGAGTCTGCAGTCGACGCCCTGTCGGAGCGGATCGCCACCGCCGAAGCCCGCCGGTCGACATGCGAAGGGTCTGGCACGACTTTGGCACGAGCCCCGGAGTCGACCGGGGAGAACGGGTCGTGATAGGCCGTTTCACTAGGGATTTCACTGGTGGGCGCTGCCGGGATCGAACCGACGACCTGCTGGTTGTAAGCCAGCTGCTCTACCGACTGAGCTAAGCGCCCGGGACGGCCGCAGTCTACTGACGGTGCTGCTGCCGGCCGCCGCTGCGGCGGTGCCGTCCCCGCGGCCGGCGGCGCCGGCCCGTCGGCCGCTGCCGAGATGTCGTCCGGGTGGGGCCCGGGCTGATCAACGCCCGGGAGGGGGCGGAGCCGCCGTCGCGCCGCGGGCCGAGGGCGTGGCGGCGGTGGTCGACGGGGTCGGCGACACCGTGGTGGTGGTCGACGTCGGGGCCGTGGTGGTGGTCGACGTCGGGGTCGTGGTGGTGGTCGTCGACGTCGAGGTGGTCGTTGTCGTCGACGTCGAGGTGGTGGTGGTGGTCGACGTCGAGGTGGTCGTCGTCGACGGTGTGGAGGTGGTGGTCGACGTCGGGGTCGTGGTGGTGGTGGTCGACGTCGGGGGGGTGGTGGGGGACGGCGAGGCCGGCGCCCGCCGGCGGGTGGGGTGGACAAGCACCAAGGCCAGCAGCAGGGCCAAACCGGCCAGGGCGACCACCACGCTGGCGACGATCAGCCCCATCGGCCGGCTGCGGCGCACCACGGCGACACCGCCGGTCGCGCCGGTCGGCGCCATCGGACCGGCCACGGAAGCGGCACCGAGGGCGGCGGTGGGTGACCCGGCGGCCGGCTGCGTCGTGGTGGGCGCGGCGGGAGCGGGCCGCTCGACGCGCGGCACGGCCCGGGTGGACAGCGGCGCGGTCACGGCCGAGGCCAAGGCGCCAGCCTCGAAGCCGAGGCGGGCCGCCAGGGCGGCGGCCTCCGCGCCCAGCGCGCCGGCGGGATGGGGGCGGCGCTCCGGGTCCTTGTGCAGCATCTGGTCGACGAGCTGCTGCACCGGCTGGGGCACGTCGGGGGGGAAGGCCGGCACCGCCTGCGACACGTGGGCGGCCGCCACGGTGGCCGGCGCGCCAGTGAAGGGGGTCTGCCCGACGAGGCACTGGTAGGCGACGACGCCGAGGCTGTAGACGTCGGAGGCGGGCGTGGCGGCCAGACCCTGGGCCTGCTCCGGCGACAGGTACGGGGCGCTGCCCATGACGGTGCCGGTGTCGGTCAGCGGTACCGAGTCGGCGGCCCGGGCGATGCCGAAGTCGGTGATCTTCAGCACGCCGTCGGGGCGGACCAGCAGGTTGGCCGGCTTCACGTCGCGGTGGACCAGTCCCCGATCGTGGGCGGCCTGCAGGGCGGCGGCGGCCTGGGCGATGACGTCGAGGGTCTGAGCCGGCGACAGCCGCCCCTTGCGCTGCAACATGGCGCTGAGGGGTTCGCCCTCGACCAGCTCCATCACCAGGTACGAGACCTGGCCGCCGCCGGCCAGCTGCTCTTCGCCGTAGTCGAAGACCCAGGCGATGCCGGGATGGGCGACCCCGGCGGTGCTGCGGGCTTCGTTGCGGAACCGCTCTCGGAAGGTGGGGTCACCGGCCAGGTCGGACCGCAGCAGCTTGACGGCGACGGGGCGTCCGAGCACCTCGTCGACGCCCTGCCAGACCTCGCCCATGCCTCCGCCGGCGATCTTCTGGAGCAGCAGGTAGCGCCCGGCGATCTCCGATGACGGGCCGATGACGGTCATCGGCGGCGCCCTGGGCGCGGCAGCTCGCACAGTGCTCGACTGCCCAGTGCGTCCAAACCGTTCGACCCCTTCTCCGGCACTGCCGATAGCAAGCTACCGATCGCGACCGCCCATTGCACAGCTCTTGACCGGGTCGGCTGCGAGACTGGGCCGCCATGAGCGCACCGCCACCGGCTCCAACGCCACCGTCGGCCGGCTGGGAGCCGCCGGACATGGCCACCGCCGACTTCCTGAAGCGGCTCGAGGAGCAGGTGCTGGGCGCACCGCGCTACACCGGCCCGGACGTGGCGGCAGCGGCCGCCATGTCCTACGAGGAGGCCGAGCCGTTGTGGATGGAGCTGGGATTCTCCCCCGTCCCTGCGGACCAGGTGTTCTTCACCACCGCCGACGCCGAGGTGCTGGCCACCTTGCGGGCGGTGCGCGACGACGAGCTGGTGACGCCCGAGGTGGCGACGGCGTTGACCCGGGTGCTGGGGCAGGCGCTGGCCCGCGTGGCCAACGCCCAGGCCCAGGCCTTCGCCCCGGCGGTGGCCGAAGCGCTGGGCGAGCCCGCCATCGCCGAGGCCGGCGCGGCGGTGGGAACATCCGGCGGGCCCGGCCGGTCCGGCGGCGCGAAAGCCGCCGCCGGCCTGGCCCGGGCCGCCAACGCCGAGGAGGCGACCACCCTGGTCGCCGATGTGCTGGTGCCGACCATGGAACGGTTCTTGTCCTACACCTGGCGACGTCATCTGATGGTGGCGCTGCGCCGGCAGCTCGACCGGCGCCCGACCGAGGTGATCGGCTTCGCCGACCTGGTCGGCTACACCCGCCTGACGGCCAGGCTGCCCGACGAGGAGCTGCCCGAGGTCATCACCCGCTTTCAGCATCTGGCTTCCCTGCACGTCACCCGGCACCAGGGACGGGTGGTGAAGCTCATCGGCGACGCCGTCATGTTCAGCGCGCCGGATCCCGAACGCGCTGCGCTGGCCGCCCTCGGGCTGGTGGCCGCCTGCCGGGACGATCCGACGCTGCCCGACCTGCGCGTGGGACTGGCCACCGGCCCCGTGGTCGACATCGAAGGTGACGTCTACGGCGACACCGTCAACCGCGCCAGCCGGCTGGTGGAGCTGGCCCGGCCGGCCACGGTGCTGGTCGACGACGACACCGCCGCGCATCTCCTCGACAGCCAGGAGGTCACCGTGCGGGCTCTGCGGCCCCGCAAGCTGAAGGGGATCGGGTTCGTCCGCGCCTCGGTGCTGCGCCCGGGGCGCGACGGCCCCTGACCAGCCGGCGCCGGACCCTTCCGGCGGCGCAATCGACAACACGGGCGTGTCGGAGACGGCGGCGGCAGGGACGGGCGTGTCGGAGACGGCGCTCAGGGGGCGGTGCCCAGATGCCAGCCGTCGCAGAGCTCGCAGCGGTAGGCGACGAGCTCGGTGCCGTGGTGCAGGCGGGCGTCGAAGGCGGCCCGCTCGGCGTCGACCGGCGAGGCGAAGCGGACCTTGGGCGACCCGTCGGCCCGCCAGTGGGCCAGCCGTCCGCGCCGGGGCGCCACCAGCCGGCGGATCCTGCGCTTGGAGGCCATCAGCCGCCGACGCCGGCACCCTCGCCGTGGGCGCCGCGCAGCTGCCGCAGCAGCTCGGGGGTGGCGGCGGCCAGCACCGCCCGGCGGCTGTCGTGGGCCAGGTCGACCAGGGGCAGGCCGGCCAGCTCCTCGACGGGCACCCCGGCCTCCGAGCACACCAAGAGGGCGCCGAGGTAGTCCCACGGGGCGAGCTCGGCCCGGCCGGCGACGCTGAAGGCGTCGACAGTGCCGTCGGCCACCGCGCACAGGTCTAGGGCGGCGGCGCCGAAGGCTCGGAACTGGGACCAGCCGAGGTGGCGGTCGGGGTAGCCGCTGAGCGCCACCACGGCCGAGGCGAGGTCGACGCAGCCCGACGCGGCGATGGGAGCACCGTCGCGGCGGGCGCCGCCGCCACGTACCGCCTCGTAGCGGGTACCGGTGGCGAGGTTGGCCACCAGCGCCACCCGCGGACCGGCGGCGTCGACCAGGCAGATGCTGGTGGCGTACCAGGGGATGCCCCGAGCGGCGTTGGTGGAGCCGTCGACCGGGTCGACCACCGCCACCAGCTCGGCGCCGGGGCGGTGCACCCCGCTCTCCTCCGACAGCACTCCCACGGCGGCCTCGGCCAGCACGTCGAGCACCACCCGGTCGGCGACCAGGTCGATGGCGTACTGGCCGGGGCGCGCTCCTGCCGGTCGCCAGTCCTCGACGGCACGAAGCGCTTCGGGCACCGCGTCGGCGGCGCGGCGACACAGGTCGAGCAGGGCGTCGTCGTCCATCAGCTGCAACGTAGCGGGCGGCCTCCGCCACCCGGTCTGGCCGATCCCGCCGCCACCCGGCCCGGCCGATCCCGCCGGCCGTCCCCAGCCGATCTGGCCTCCACCTGAGCCGCAGGTCGGCGGCCGGCTCGGGGCCCGTCGGGCAGGCTCGGCCGGCGATGGCGGCAGGTAGGCTGCCGCGACTGTGGCAGTCATCGACGTTGCGGGGTATGTGGCGGACCTGAAAGATCATTCGGTCGACCACGGGTTCCACGTGCACGACGAGCGACACTTCGTCGAGACGTACTCGCTGCGCCAGACGTGGGAGGTGGACCTCCACCCCGAACGGGGCTGCGGCGGGCCGCTCGACCTGCACCTGGCGCTCGAAGTCGACCCGCGCATCCTGCTGGCCTTCGAAGACGCGGTGATCGACCTGCCCGAGGAGGCCGAGCCTCCCGACGAGTACCACTTCCCGCTTACCTTCACCTGGGGCCTGCCACCGCTTCCCCAGGGCCCGGACCTGCTGCGCCTGGCCATCGATCTGGCCGGGGTCGGCGGGATCGACCTGCCGCTCGAGGTGTCGGCCATCGACTCGTTCGCGTCGGCCACCGACGGACCCGAGCGGCGGCTGTCCATCGTGGCCCGCTACCCGGTGTCGCTGGCACGGGTCCTGGCCGGGGAGGAGCTGCTGTGCGACGTGTTCGACCGCTCGCTGGCCGTCAGCGAGTTCCTGCTCGACGCCGCTCCGGGGTGGCTCGGCGAATGACGGCGAAGACGCCCGCTGGCCGGCGCCGCCGGCTCGGTGGTCGGCTCGGAGGCGCCACCGCCGTCGTCGGTGTGCTCTCGACATCGGTGGTGCTGGCCAGCTGCTCCAATTCCAGCGCCACTCGGCTGGCCAGCCAAGCCTGCCGGCACGTCGACCGCTCCATCGCCCTCTACGAGCAGTCGCTGAAGCAGCCGGCCAGCCAGCAGCGTGCCACCCAGCAGAAGGCCGAGAGCGAGCTGGTGGTGGCCGAGGCGCCGGCGGCGGCCGCCGCCGGGGTTGACGGGCACTGGCAGGCGTTGATGACCGACCTGAGCGAGGCGGTTCGGGTGCCGGAGGGGAACCTGGTCGCCGTGCTGCAGCTGCAGTGCCAGCAGGCGTTGCCGACGGCGACCACCTTGGTGCCCGACACGGCGCCGCCCCCGCCGCCGGGACCCAACGCGGTGGCCCCCAACAGCCCGAGGACCACCCCAGGTACCACGCCGGGCGCGTCGTCGGGGGGCAATGCCCCCACCTCCCCGACGGGCTGAGCCGCTCCCCGCGCTGGCCTCGGCGGCCGCCGGCCGACGGCGGGCTGCCGGGCTCGACCCACATGGCCAACCTGGGCCCGAGCTGGGCCGGTCCAGGGCGCCGCCTGCGGACCCGGCGAGCCCCGGCTCAGCCCTTGGGCGCCGGGGTGATCGACGCCGGGTCGGGCGCCACCACCGGCGGGGCGGAGCCGACGGCGGTGATGCGGTAGAGCATGGCGACGGTCCGCTCGGGGTTGCTGAAGCGCACGCCCAGGGCCTGCAGCCGCCCGTGGCTCACGGTGGCCTGCAGCTGCCCGACCGAGCTCGGGGCGATGCCCTGGCTCGACAGGCCCGAGTCGGTCACGAAGTCGGTGCCGACCAGCAGCCCCGACAGCAGGTCGCCGCTGGCGGTCAGGTCGGTGGCGCGGGCGGCGTCACGCAGGGGCTGCAGGATGTGGCGGGCGTTGACGGCTCCGACGTCGGTGCCGGCCACCTGGGCCTTGCCCTCGGACCAGTGGGCCCCGCTGTCGTAGGAGACGTAGACGTGGGGTCCGATGAACAGCTCGATCTGCTGGCGTCCGGGCACGCCCGGCGCCACGATCTGCAGCCGGTCCGGCGCCCGGTAGGTGACCACCGCCTCCCCGCTCGAGGCCAGCGAGGTCCGCTGGGCGGCGGGAGCCTTGGGGCCCGGCTGCGACTCGTAGACGATCTGCAGGGTGAAGCTCGGCGCCGACACGGTGTTGGAGATGTCGGTGCGCAGGCGGGCCGACAGGCTGGCCGGGTGCACCAGCGCCGACTCGATGGCGGCTCCGGCAGCCAGCACGATCAGGATCAGCAGGCAGACGGCAGCGACGGCTCGACCGGGGACGCGCATCTGACCAGTATGGTCGGACCCGGCCGCGACCAGCACGGCGGCCCGGCACGGCGACCCGGCCGCACACGGTGAGTGGCGGAGCGGCCACCGGCCACCGGTTGGTGGGTGGTGGGTGGTGGGTGGTCAGGGCGGTGCCGGCGGCGGGAATCGAACCCGCGACCCAGGCATTATGAGTGCCCTGCTCCGCCATTGAGCTACGCCGGCGCACCGACGCTAGCGGCTCGAGGAAGATGCCAGCTCCGGGGGAGAGACTCGAACTCTCAACCTAGCGGTTAACAGCCGCTTGCTCTGCCGATTGAGCTACCCCGGAAGATCCGTTGCGCCTGGCGCGAACGTCGAAGATAGCAGCGCCTCACCCCGGTCCGGGCGGCCGCGGGTGGCCGACGGTGCTCAGGCTTCGTCGAGGAAGTCGCGCAGCGGCTGGGCGGCGTTGGGATGGCGGAGCTTGGCCAGGGTCTTGGCTTCGATCTGGCGGATCCGCTCCCGGGTGACGCCGAAGGCCTTGCCGACCTCCTCGAGGGTCCGGACCCTGCCGTCGTCGAGCCCGAAGCGCAGCTCCATCACCTCGCGCTCGCGCGCCGGCAGCGTCCCGAGAGCCTCGCGGACCGCTTCGTGGAGCATGGCACGGGTGGCGACGTCGTCGGGCACCTCGGCGCCCTGGTCCTCGATGAGGTCGGACAGGCTGAAGTCCTCCTCCTCCCCCATCGGCTGCTCGAGGGACACGGTGTCCTGGTTGATGCGCTGGATCTCCCGCACCCGTTCGATGGGGAACTCCACCCGGGCGGCGATCTCCTCCACCGTCGGCTCGCGTCCCAGCTCCTGCAGCAGCTGCCGCTGGACCCGCACCACCTTGTTGATGGTCTCCACCATGTGGACCGGGATCCGGATGGTCCGTCCCTGGTCGGCCAGGGCCCGGGTGATCGCCTGGCGGATCCACCAGGTGGCGTAGGTGGAGAACTTGAAGCCCTTGGTGTAGTCGAACTTCTCCACGGCCCGCATCAGGCCCAGGTTCCCCTCCTGGATCAGGTCGAGGAAGGCCAGCCCGCGGTTGCGGTAGCGCTTGGCGATCGACACCACCAGGCGCAGGTTGGCCTCGATCAAGGCCTCTTTGGCCTGCTGCCCGCGCCGGACCAGGCTCCGCAGCCGCACCCGGTCCTCGGCGGCCAGCGGGGCCCGGTGGTTGGCCTCGTGCTCGGCCAGGCTGTCGGCCGCCTGCACCCCGGCTTCGATACGCTTGGCCAGCTCCACCTCGAGCTCGGCGGTCAGCAGCGGAACCTTGCCGATCTCCTTCAGGTAGGTGTGGACCGGGTCGGCGGCCACCGAGCCGAGGTCGCCGGTGTAGGTCGAGGGGCGGGGTCGACCCACCCGCTGGGCCTGGCGGGCCATCACCTCGTCGACCGGCTCGCGCACGAAGGCCCGGCGGCGTCTGGGGATGTCGGCGGCGATGTCGCCCTCTTCGATCAGCTCGACGGGCGCCGGCGCCGCCACCGCAGCCGCAGCCGCCAAGAGCGGCGCCGCGGTGCCGGCTCCGTCGACGTCGGCCAGGACCACCAGCTTGGGTGGCGCACCGGCCAGCGCCTCGCCCAGGGCGATGGGGGCGGGCACGTCCTCGCTGCCCTCGTCGAGCACCTCGATCCCTTCGAGCCGGACCCGGTTGACCACGTCCTCGATGACCTCGTGGGTGAGCTCGACGGCCTGCAGCACCAGGATGAGATCGTCCTGGGTCAGGAACCCGCGGCGACGTCCCAGGGCGAGCAGCTGCTCGAGCTCGTCGGCGGCCACGCCCTCCGGCACCGGGTGCAGCGCTCCTCCCGGTGGATGGACCTCGGTCATTCGCTCTCCTCGCCCCTCCTGAACAGCCAGGCTAGCAACCGCTCTGCCGCCGCGGCACCCGCCGACGGGTCGTCGAGGAGGGCCAGGTCGGCCCGGGTCTGGGCGATCTCGGCGGCAAGCTCGGCCAGCTGAGGCAGTGCGTCGGGATGGGTGCGGGCGTCGGTCTCGAGGCGCCGCAGGACCTGGCGCGAGGCGATGCGCACCAGCTGCACCACCACGGCGTCGGCGTCGTCGGTGGGCTCCTCCACCGCTAGGCGCCGCAGCAGGTCGGCCACGTCGGGCGCCGTGGCGTCGACGGTGGCCAGCGCCTCGTGGAGGCCGTCGGCCTCGGCCAGCGCTTCGAAGGCGGCGCGCTGCACCGGGTCGCCGAACAGCAGCGGCTCGAGCCGGCTGGCCACCAGCTCGGGGCGGTGCAGCGCCAGCCGCAGCGCCTCGAGCCCCGGCCGCCACGACTCGACCGGCCGCCTGCGGCCGGTGGGCGGGGCCGGGGCCGGAGGCCGGACGGGATCCGCGCCGCCGCGGCCGCGGCCGGCGCCGCGGCGGGCCAGGGAGCGGAGCCGGTCGGGATCGAGCCGGCACCGGTCCGCCACCAGCATCAGGTACTGGTCGCGCACCAGCTCGTTGGGATGCTCGGCCACCGCCGCCACCGCCTCCTCGGCGGCTCGGGCTCGACCCTCGGCCGAGCGCAGGTCGGCGGTGGCCAGCACCCGCTCCACCCGGAACCGCAGGAAGGGCCGGGCGTCTGCCACCGCCGCCCGCAGCGCCTCGGGGTCGCGGCGGGCCAGCTCAGCGGGATCGGAGCCGGCCGGCAGCGCGGCCACGGCCACGTCGACGCTGTGGTGGCGCTCCCATTCGTAGACCCGGTTGGCGCCGGCCTGGCCGGCGGCGTCGGCGTCGTAGGCGAGCACCACCCGCCGGGCGAAGTTCGACAGCAGCCGGAAGTGCTCCTCCCCCAGCGCGGTGCCGCAGGTGGCCACCGCCCGCGGCATCCCGGCCTGGAAGCAGCCGATGACGTCGGTGTAGCCCTCGCAGACCACCACCTCGCCGCTGGCGATGACGTCGCGCTTGGCGAAGTTGAGCCCGTAGAGGGTGCGGCGCTTGGCGTAGACCGGCCCCTCCTGGGAGTTCTTGTACTTCGGCCCTGGGGTGGGGCCGCCGTCGGCGGGGGGCAGGATGCGGCCGCCGAGGGCGATGGGCCGGTCCGACGGGTCGAAGATGGGGAAGATGATCCGGGCCCGGAAGGCGTCCTGCTGGCGTCCCCGGCGGTTGACGAACCCCAGGCCCGAGTCGCACAGCACCGCGTCGGGCACGTGGAGGTGGCGGGCCAGGGCGTCCCAGTCGTCGGGCGCCCACCCCAGGCGGAAGGTCCGGACGATCTGGCCGTCGTAGCCGCGTGAGCGGAGGTAGTCACGGGCCGGGCCGGCGTCGGGGGCCTGCAGCAGCCGCTGGTGGTACCAGTCGACGGCTTCGGCCAGGGCGGCCAGCAGCGGGGCTCGCCGGCGCCGTTCGGCCGAGCCGGCGAGGTCCTCGGTGATGGTGACGCCGGCCCGGTCGGCCAGCCGGCGCACCGCCTCCACGAAGTCGACGTGCTCTACCTCACGGACGAAGGTGATGGCGTCCCCCGACTTCTGGCAGCCGAAGCAGTAGAACAGCCCCTCTTCGGCGTTGACGCTGAACGACGGCGTCTTCTCCTGGTGGAACGGGCACAGACCGACCCAGCGCCGGCCCTGGCGTTTCAACGCGGCGTGCTCGCCGATCAGGGCGACGATGTCGGTCGCCGCCCGCACCCGGGCCACGTCCTCGTCGGGGATGGCCATGGGCAGGACCGTATCGTGCCGGGCTGCCGCCGGCCGCCGGCACCCGGCACCCGGCACCCGGCACCCGGGACACTGGCGGCGACCGCCGGCACAGCCACACAGGCGGCGACCGCCGGCACAGCCACATCCGTGGGTCCCCGACGACCCGGATCGTGCGGCGGCCCGGCCCCAGCGCACGGACCGGCCGGCCGCCGCCGTGGCCGGTGACCTCAGCGGCGGGCCGCCCCCCGGCGAGCTGGAGCCTTGCCGGCTGCCGCCTTCCTCGGGCCAGTCGCCTTCCTGGGGCCAACCGCCTTGTCGGGGCCGGCCCCCTGGCGGGCGACCGAGCCGGTCCTCCGGCCCGCGGCCGTGGTGGCCGCGCCGCTCGCCTTCCGGGCCGCGCTGGTGCGGGCTGCCGTCTTCCTGGCTGCCGTCTTCCTGGCTGCCGTCGTCCTGGCTGCCGCCGTCCTGGCTGCCGTCTTCCGGGGCGCCGTCTTGGCCCCGTTCCGCTTGGCCGGCGCCGCCGTGGCGGCCGCGTCGAGCTGCAGCACCGCCTGGGCGGCGGCCAGGCGGGCCACCGGCACCCGGAACGGCGAGCAGCTGACGTAGTCGAGGCCGGCTCGGGCGAACACGGCGATGGACTCGGGGTCGCCGCCGTGCTCGCCGCAGATCCCCACCTTCAGGTCGGGCCGGGTGGCGCGGCCGCGCTGCACGCCGAGGCGAACCAGCTCGCCGACGCCGTCGGCGTCGACCACCTCGAACGGGTTGCGCTTCAGCAGGCCCTTGTCGAGATAGGCGGCCATCATCCGCCCCTCGACGTCGTCACGGGAGAACCCGAAGGTCATCTGGGTCAGGTCGTTGGTGCCGAAGGAGAAGAACTCGGCCTCCTCGGCGATCTCGTCGGCGCGCAGCGCGGCCCGCGGGGTCTCGATCATGGTCCCGATCAGCACCTTGGTTCGGCTGCGGCCCCGGCCGGCGGCGCTGCGCACCTCGGCCACGGCCTGCTCCACCCACCGGCGCGCCTCGGCCATCTCCTCGCGGGTGACGGTCAGCGGGATCATGATCTCCACCATCGGCCGGCCGCCGGCGGCCACCCGGGCCTGGGCCGCTTCCATCAGGGCCCGCACCTGCATGGCGTAGAGGCCGGGCTTCAGCACGCCGAGGCGCACCCCGCGGGTGCCGAGCATGGGGTTGAACTCGTGCCACTCGCGGGCGGCGGCCAACAGCGCCTTCTCCTCGTCGCTCAGGCCGGTGGTGGCCTCCTTGATGGCCAGCTCGCTGAGGTCGGGCAGGAACTCGTGCAGCGGCGGGTCGAGCAGCCGGACGGTGACGGGCAGGCCGTCCATGGCCCGCAGGATCTCGACGAAGTCTTGGCGCTGGGCGACCAGCAGCTCCTCGAGGGCCGCCTCCTCCTCGGCGGGCGACGAGGCCAGGATCATGCGGCGGACGATGGGAAGCCGGTCTTCGGCCAGGAACATGTGCTCGGTGCGGACCAGGCCGATGCCTTCGGCGCCGAAGCGGCGGGCGTTGTCGGCGTCGGGGCCGTTGTCGGCGTTGGCCCGCACCCCGAGGCGACCTTTGCGGATCTTGTCAGCCCACGACAGCAGCACCTGGAACTCGTGGGGCGGTTCGGCCGGCGACAGCTCCACCCGTCCCAGCACCACCTCGCCGGAGGTGCCGTCGATCGACAGCCAGTCGCCTTCGGAGACGGTGGTGCCGTCGACGGAGAAGGATCGGCCGCTGATCCGCACCTTCTCGGCGCCCACCACCGCCGGCTTGCCCCAGCCGCGAGCCACCACCGCGGCGTGCGACACCAGCCCGCCGCGTGTGGTGAGGACGCCGGCGCTGGCCAACATGCCGTGGACGTCTTCGGGCGACGTCTCGGTGCGGACCAAGATGACGGACTCGCCCCGCCCGGCGGCCGCCGCGGCGTCGTCGGCGCTGAAGTAGGCCCGGCCCACCGCCGCGCCGGGCGAGGCGCCCAGGCCGCGGGTGAGCACGCTGTGACCGCCGGCGGCGAACTGGGGGTGCAGCATCTGCTCGAGCTGCTCGCCCGACACCCGCTGCACCGCCTCCTCGCGGCTGAGGCGGATGACCCGGTCCCGGGTCATCTCCACCGCCATCCGCAGTGCGGCCCGCCCGGTGCGCTTGCCGACCCGGGTCTGCAGCATCCACAGCTTGCCCTGCTCGATGGTGAACTCGGTGTCGCACATGTCGCGGTAGTGCGCCTCGAGCCGGGCGAAGACGTCGAGCAGCTCCTTGTGGATGGCGGGGAAGCGCTTCTTGAGGGCGGAGAGCGGCTCGGTGTTGCGGATGCCGGCCACCACGTCCTCACCTTGGGCGTTGACGAGGAAGTCGCCGTACTCGCCCTGGGCGCCGGTGGCCGGGTCGCGGGTGAAGCCGACACCGGTCCCCGAGTTGTCGTCGCGGTTGCCGAACACCATGGCCTGGACGTTGACGGCGGTGCCGAGGTCGTGGGGGATCCGCTCGTGCTCGCGGTAGGCGCGGGCACGTGGCCCGTTCCACGAGCGGAACACGGCGTCGACGGCGGCGTGCAGCTGCTCGGAGGGATGCTGGGGGAAGGCCTTGCCGGTGCGGCGCACCACGATGGCCTTGTACTGCTCCACCAGCTTCTGGAGCGCCTCGGTGGGGATGCCGGCGTCGCTCGACGCCCCGGTCTCCTCCTTCACCTGCTCGAGCAGCTCGTCGAAGGCCTCGCCGGGGACGTCGAGGACGATGCGACCGAACATCGACACGAAGCGGCGGTAGGAGTCATAGGCGAAGCGCTCGTCGTCGGTCTGGCGGGCCAGCCCCTGCACCGACTCGTCGTTGAGGCCCAGGTTCAACACGGTGTCCATCATGCCGGGCATGGAGAACTTGGCGCCGGAGCGGACGCTGACCAGCAGCGGGTCGGTCGGGTCGCCGAGCCGCTTGCCCATCTTGCGCTGCAGGCGGTTGAGCGCCCGGTCGATCTCTCCGGCCAGCGACGACGGCCACGACCCGGCCATGGCCACCCGGCACGCCTCGGTGGTGATGGTGAAGCCATGCGGCACGGGCAGGCCGAGCACCGACGTCATCTCAGCCAGGTTCGCCCCCTTTCCCCCCAACAGGTCTTTGAGCTCCATCGGCGGGATGCGGTGCTTGTGGTCGAAGTCGTAGACGAACGGCATGGGGGCTCTCCTGGGGGACGACCGAACGCGGCAAGCCTAGATGCTGCTCGTCGACGTGGGTGACCCGCGTTTCTCGGCTCCGAGGGGCGAAGTCCCATCGCCGCGGTGACCGCTGCCACCTCTTCCCTTCGCGTTCCCTTCGCGCCTCGGGCTCCCGTGTGACGGATCTCGGTGCCGGAACCGGGGTCGGCGCCGGACTCGAGGAGCGCCGCGATGCGCGCACGTCAGACGCACGACGCAGGGTCGGCTCGAGCGCCTCTACCTCGACACGTCAAGGCCGGCCCGGGCACCTGCATTACCCCTACAGCAAGCAGTCGGCATCCGAGAAGTCGATCTTCGCCGGGTGCGCCGGGCGGGCAAGCAGGTATCCCTGGATCACGTCACAGCCGAGGCGGCGAACGATCTCGAGCTCGTCGAGCGTCTCGACCCCCTCGGCGACGACCTCGAGCCCGAGATCGTGGGCAAGTCGGACGACCGCGTGCATGATCCGGACGTCACCGTGCGTGGCGACGTCCTCGACGAAGCTGCGGTCGACCTTGACCTGGTCGACGGGCAGGCGGCGCAGGTAGGCGAGCGAGGAGTACCCGGTGCCGAAATCGTCGATCGAAAGCTGCACCCCGAGCTCCTTGAGCGCCATCAGCACCGCTTCGTGCGCGGCGTCTTCGGCGAGCAGGATCGTCTCGGTGATCTCGAGCGTGAGCCGAGCTGGCGGCATCCCCGTCCGATCGAGGACACGAGCGACACATTGGGCGAAGTCGGGGTCGTCGAGCTGGCGGGCCGACACGTTGACCGCCATCCGCGGGGTGCGGCCCAGAGCCTGCGTCCATGTCATGGCCTGGCGGCAGGCCTCCTCGAGCACCCAGTCGCCGATGGGGCCGATCAGGCCGGACCGCTCGGCGACGTGGATGAAGTCAAGCGGGGGGATGGTGCCGTGCTCGGGGTGCTCCCAGCGCAGCAGGGCTTCGAAGCCGACTCCTGCACCCGTGCGGGAGTCGTAGACCTCTTGGTACTGGAGCCGGAACTCGTGATCCTTCAGCGCCCGGTACATGCCGCTCGTGGTGGCGAGGTGGATCGGCTGCGGCACCTCATCCAACTCGACCACCGCCACGCGGTTCCGGCCCGCCCGCTTGGCGATGTACATGGCGCCATCGGCTCGAGCCAGGACCTCATCCGAGCGGTGCCCAGGCAGCGTGACGAGGGCAGCGCCGACGCTGACCGTGACCCTCAGCTGCTCTCCTTGCACGGTGATCGGAGCGGCGACCGCGGCGCGCAGGTGCTCGGCGCGCCGCTCCACCTCGGCACGAGGGCTCGTCAGGTTCTCCAGGAGCAGCAGGAACTCGTCGCCGCCCAGCCGGGCGGCGACATCTCCGGGCCGTGTGTTGGCCTTGAGCCGGGCGGCGATCTCCACCAAGAGCGCATCGCCCACGGCGTGGCCGTAGACATCGTTGACCACCTTGAAGTCGTCGACGTCGACGAACATCAAGACCAACGAGGCTCCGCTGCGAGCCTGGCGAGCCAAGGCGCGCTCGAGGTGGTCGGCGAGGACGTTCCGGTTGGCCAGCCCGGTCAGTGCATCCTCGAGGGCGAGGCTGGCGAGGCGGCCGTGCACCGAGTCGAGCTCGGCGTCGAAGCGCCGCGCCATGTCGACGAGGCTGGTATGGCTGGTCCGCACCACCATGTCGCAGGCTTCTGCGACCACCGAGGCAGGCGTGCCCAGGCGGGCACCTTCCTCGGCGAGCACTGACGAGGTGGCCTCGCACCACCAGAAGATGAGCTTGGTCAGCATGGTCACTGACAGGCCCAACCGCAGCGATGTCGGGCGGGGCTCGTCGTCGACATCGCCACCGCCGACATCGCCACCGCCGGGACCTGTGCCATCACCTGCTGCCGGTTGGCGGGGGCGCCGGTGCAAGGCGAGGGCGGCCGCCGGCGCCGTTCCCGCGATGCGACTGCGCTGGCGGGCCGCAAGGTCGCCGAGTGAGGCGATCTCGGCGCGCACGGCGGCATCTGGCGACGAACCGGTCTCGAGGTGTCGGGCGATGGCCCGGGTCGCCAGGGAGATCACAGCCCACATGGGTTCGTCGGCCACCTCCCGACGCGCGATCGGTTCCAGCGTGGTGAGGTAGATCTCGGAGAGGTACTTGCGCTGGCAGAAGAGGGCGATGTGGCTGTCTCGCTCGGCCAGCGCTTGCCCCAGTGCCCGGCGGGCGTCTCTGGGCGCGTCGGCGCCGTTGGGGACCCCAGCACGGCTGCCGGGAACCGGTTCGGCCGGTCGGGTCGGCGCAGCACCCTTCACGACTCAACCATCGGTGCGCGGCGGTGCGACCTTGAGCTCAACTGCAACCCGGCGCGAGCGGCGACATCCGCGGGCGTTGCCGTCTCGCCCACTCCCTCGCCGCTTACACCCGCCGGGCGCTCGCCACCCCCGAGAGTGAAGGCGCCGGCGACGACTGGGACCTGAGAGACCCTCACCCAGCTGTGCGCCCAGCTCGACCGGATCGCCTCGCCCGAGACGCGAACCGGCATCGAGCTGGCCATCGACACCGGCCGCGCCCCGAGGAGATCGACGAGCGCGAAGGCAGAGGTGACGCCATCCGAGAGGCCCGGCAGCAGGGCCTTGCACGGGCACGCCAGCAGCGTCTCGCCTACCATCGCCGCAACACCACCAACACCGGGGAGCCGAGCCAGTGACGTAGGTCGTTTTCGGCCGGACTTCCGCGGAAGGGTCAGACACACCTCACGGCGTCCACCTGGTAGGGTCGGGCCGCTTCTCGGAAGGGGGGTCATCTCGTGGCCGCCAACGTTGCCCTAGACGCTCTGCTGCACGAGCATCGGCGCTTCCCCCCTCCACCGGAGCTGTCGGCCAGCGCCAATGCGCAGCCCGAGATCTACGACGAGGCCGCGAAGGACCACCTCGCCTTCTGGGAACAGATGGCCGAGCGCCTCGACTGGGCCGAGCGCTGGGACCACGTCCTCGACTGGGAGCTGCCCTATGCGAAGTGGTTCGTCGGCGGCAAGCTGAACGCTGCGGTCAACTGCGTGGACCGCCACGTCGCCGCCGGCCGGGGCGACATGGTCGCCTTCCACTGGGTCGCGGACGCGGAGCACGACCGCCGTGACGTGACCTACGCCGACCTCCACCGCGAGGTGTGCAAGGCGGCCAACGCCCTCACCGAGCTGGGTATCCAGGCCGGGGACCGGGTCGCCATCTACATGCCGATGATCCCCGAGACGGTGGTGGCCATGCTGGCCTGCGCCCGGATCGGGGCACCCCACACCGTGGTGTTCTGCGGGTTCTCGGCGGAGGCGCTTCGGGGACGCATCCTCGACTGCAACTGCCGGGCGGTCATCACGGTCGACGGCCAGTTCCGTCGCGGGTCCCCGGCACCGGTGAAGCCCACCGTCGACGACGCGGTGGCGGCCTGCCCCGATGTCCGCCACGTGCTCGTCGTACGGCGGACCGGGGACGAGGTGAACTGGCAGGACGGCCGGGACCACTGGTGGCACGACGCGGTCGACCCCCAGCCCGAGGAGCACGAGGCGCAGGCCTTCGATGCCGAGCACCCGCTCTACATCATGTACACCAGCGGGACGACGGCGAAGCCCAAGGGCATCCTCCACACGACGGGCGGCTACCTAACCCACGTCAGCGCCACCCACCACTACATCTTCGATCTGCAGCCGGAGACCGACGTGTACTGGTGCGCCGCCGACATCGGATGGGTGACCGGTCACAGCTACATCGTCTACGGACCGCTGGCCAACGGGGCCACGTCCCTCATGTACGAAGGGACGCCGCATCCCGGCGACAAGGACCGGTGGTGGAAGCTGATCGAGGAGCACAAGGTGACCATCCTCTACACCGCTCCCACCACCATCCGGACGTTCATGAAGTGGGGAGCCCAGGAGCTCCAACGCTACGACCTGTCCAGCTTGCGGGTGCTCGGATCGGTCGGCGAGCCGATCAACCCCGAGGCCTGGATCTGGTACCACACGTACGTGGGCGGAGGGAAGGCCCCGGTGGTCGACACCTGGTGGCAGACCGAGACCGGCGGGATCCTGATCACGCCGCTCCCGGGCATCACCGAGGCCAAGCCGGGGGCGGCCATGCGGCCGTTCCCCGGCATCTCGGCCGACGTGGTGGACGACGAGGGGAAGCCGGTCCCCAACGGCAGCGGCGGCTTCCTCGTCATCACGCAGCCGTGGCCTGGGATGCTGCGCGGCATCTGGGGTGACGACCAGCGCTACCGCCACACGTACTGGTCGCGCTTCGACGGTGTGTACTTCGCCGGCGACGGGGCGAAGAAGGACGAGGACGGCGATCTGTGGCTCCTCGGCCGGGTCGACGACGTGATGAACGTGTCGGGCCACCGGATCTCGACCGCCGAGATCGAGCACGCCCTGGTCGGCCACCCGAGCGTGGCCGAGGCAGCCGTCGTCGGCGCCACCGATGCCATCACCGGGCAGGCCATCGTGGCCTTCGTCACGGTGCGCGGGCACGTGGCCGACGACGACGCCGGCGGCGAGCGGTTCGTGGAAGATCTGCGCAACCACGTGGCGACGGCGATCGGGCCGATCGCCAAGCCGCGCCAGATCATGATCACCCCCGAGCTGCCCAAGACCCGGAGCGGCAAGATCATGCGCCGTCTGCTGCGCGACATCGCCGAGAACCGCGAGCTGGGCGACGTGACGACGCTGCTCGACCCGACAATCACCGATATGATCCGCGAGCGCATGGCCGATCGGGCTGAAGAGCACGAAGGCTGAGCTTGCCGGCCAACCTGCTCGGGGCTGGACCACCAGGCCCCGAGGTCAGGTGGCGAAGCGGGCTGGACAGCCGGCCCCGAGTGGACAGCCGGCCCGGAGATGCGACGGACAGCCGGCCCGGAGATGCGTCCGCCGGCCGCCGGCAGCCGCGGCCGGCCGCCGATGGGCCGGCTCAGCGACCCAGCCGGGCTCGGATGTCGTCGACCACCGCGTCGATGGGGACGCGCACCTGCTCGGTGGTGTCCCGGTCGCGGATGGTGACGGCCCGGTCCTCCAAGGTGTCGAAGTCGACGGTGACGCAGTAGGGGGTGCCGATCTCGTCCTGGCGGCGGTAGCGCTTGCCGATGGACTGGGTCGTGTCGTAGTCGCACATGCACCACGGCTGCAGCAGGGCCAGCACCTCTCGGGCGGTCGGCTCCAAGGTGTCCTTCTTCGACAGCGGCAGCACCGCCACCTGGTAGGGGGCGAGCCGGGGATGCAGGCGCAGCACGGTGCGGGCCTCTCCCCCGACCTCGTCCTCGTCGTAGCCGGCCAGCAGGAAGGCCATCATGGTGCGGGTGGCGCCGGCCGCCGGCTCGATGACGTGGGGGACGTAGCGCTCGCCGGTGGCCTGGTCGAAGTACTCGAGCTTCTCGCCCGACGCCTCACTGT